>NZ_JAEKCY010000040.1:0-7666 GCF_016405475.1 Pseudomonas sp. MF6767
CTTCCCAGATAGGGGCCATCGTCATTACTGGGCGCATTTCTGATTCCTCAGTGGTTGGTTCACCTGTATTCGTCAATACTCATGCCTCCCGCTGGTTGCCGATGGGCGCGGGGGAGGAGTGCTGACGGGTAGAGGCGCGTAAAAAAGCCCGAACATTGTCCGGGCTTTCGGTGCGACACATAGACCTCCCTACGTGGCGCGGGGGTACCAGTTGATTGCGTTCACATGGCTGCCAATCCTCCGTGCTGGGTTTCAACTGCGGCGGTGCGCTCTGGCAGTTGGGTGATGCAGATGGCCGGAGCTGAACCCGGCATGACAGGACTCAAACCTGCCTACGTTTAACGATCTGTAAGTGTCAGTTCACTAGCATCAAGCGGGTCTGACCGTTCTGCCGTTTCTGGCGGACTATGCTTTCGCATCCGATTCCTGAACTACATCAGGGGTGTTTTCCCGTACGTGATCCCATCAGCCTGGGCATTCATCTGCGTGTTACGTTGATGCAGGTGGGCGGTTATAGGCCGCAGTTTCGTCCGCATCGGAAATCCCCAACCGACTTACGCGCCCCGGCCTACTTCGTGATGGCTGCCGCTGCTGCGCTGGGGATTTCCGATGCGCACTCATAGAGTGGATCGGGCAGTTAACGACAGGCTGTCGTGGCGCTGGTTGTTCAGTTATTCGCGGCTTCAGCAGCTTCGTACTCGCTGCCGAGAATTTCGGTCATCACGCCATTGGGTTTGGCGGACGTGCTGATGTAGATGCAGTCAGGCGTTACCACATGTTTGTAGCTGGAGAAGAACAACGAACCACCGCCAAGGCCCATTGCGTCGAGGAACGGCTGCAGGTCCGCCTTGTCTTTCGGCTTATGCTCCTTGAATTCTTCTTGCAGCTTTTGCAGCTCGAGCTTCAACGCCTTCCGCTCTTCGCCCTTGGTGCCCGGCGGCAGACTTGAGCGCGGGAACTGCGAGCTATCTGCCTTTGGGTCTGGCTTCGTCCACAGCGGCTGTGGCATTGGTGGGCTGAACTTCAGGCCGTAGAAGTTACGACCGCTGTGCATGCTAGTCTGGAACAGTGCGGTGGCGCCTACAAAGCGCTTGGCAAACTCTTCGCCAAGCACCTGCAAGCGATCCGCGCTTTCTCTGTACGCCTTCCAAGCCGCCAGAACACCGGCATCGCTTGTCTTGTAGTAGGCCATCTCACTTACTCCCGGTTGTTTTCCCAATACCCACCGCTCTGGATGGGCATCAGTGAAAAGGTCCCGCCGTGAGGCTTTATGAGCCAACAAGCTCATAACCGGCTCATAGCTTCTTCAAGGCCTGTGCAATTCGCTCTTGCAGTCGCGGTTCGTAGCAGTCGACAACAATTCCAGCTGAGTCAGCCATCTGCTTTGCCCGCCGAATGTCTCGGTCTGCGCCGACGCCTTGAAGAAGGTCTTTGGTGAAGTGCATGTCGCCAAACTTGAGGACGATTGCGTCGTAGTTGCGCTGCGCGTTCTGCATGCTCTTGATCTGGATTCCAGTGATTTCCATCGTCTTGCCTCCGTTGATTTCCAATGCCGCCTCATCGAAGCGGCATCAGTAAATCGTCAAGCTGCACAGCCCATTGCCTTGCCCATCTGAGCGAGCACGAAGCTGGCACAGGTGAAGAGCCCGGCTACGAAGATGATGATCAGCAGGCCGGCAAGAATGCCCAGGCCCATCGCTTTGAAACTTTCCTTCGTGCTTAGCATTTCGTAACTCCCGATTAGTCATTGGTGGATCTGTCTGGCACCACGGCAAAGACCGACTATTTACGGCCGTCGCGTCGGTACCAACGCTTTCCGCGCTTTACACCAGACAGATCCCCGATGGGCACTCTTTCGAATGCCAGGGTGGTGCCTGTTTTTGACAGGGGCAGGCTCCCTGTTTCCTCGCTTTCCACAGTCGAGGGAAACCCATATGCTCCGGCCTCCACAGTCGAAACAAGGAATGTCGTTATGGCGAATTACATGGTGCGGGTTGAGATTTTCAAGGCTGACAGCGAGGAATACGCAGACCTACATAAGGCGCTGGAAGCGCTTGGCCTCAAGAGGACGGTTCAAGGGGATAATGGGGTTCTCAGGATGCCGCCTGGCACCTATTACGGAGCAAACTCGCTGAGCACCTTTGAGCTGAGGGAGAAAGTTAAGGCTCTTGCCGCCCCTTTCTCCTACCCAGCAGATCCTTCAGTGTTTGTTTCAGAGTCAAGCGACTGGTCTGGCTGGCTTCGACCAGCCTGAGACGAGCTACCGCCCCCAGCGAACGCTCTGCCTTTAGGCATTTCGCTCACCCAGTAGGCCAGGTGGTTCGAAGCGATGGCGAAAGCCTCATCAAAAGTGACGCTTTCATCCGTCGCGATCTCCTGAACGATCTGGCGAAACCGCTCAATCTGCTCTTCGTTCATTTCCTTTCTCCGGTTTGATTTCCCTGATACCCCTCGCAAGAAGGGTATCGAGGAAATCTGTCTCGCTACGCATATCTGGATCATTCGCCAGTTCGGTATCCCTCGATCCGCCGCAGGTTCTGCCTGCGTTTCCTTCCAGCACCCGAGTCACTCCCCAGGCGGTAGGTCAGATCAGATCGCCGGTCCCCAGTAGAGGCGTAGCGGCTTAATAGTTTGGTTTTGACAGAGCCTTTGCATCGGCCCTCCCTGTCCTTGCCGGACAGGCGGCCCCGCTGTTATTTCCGCAGCGGGATCGTCTTCTGAATTTTTAAAGAGCGGTCAGGCCCTGAGGCCCTGGCGAGTCCCTGTTGGGTGACTCGATGGGCTCAGTAAACATCATGTTTATAAACAGGTCAACACTATTTGTTTATTTTGTTTATTGCGCCCACAAAAAAGCCCGCTCAGTGGCGGGCTTTTTTACGTGGTTGGCTTTAGTAAGATTTACTGGTCGCCTCCAGTTTTTCGGAATAAATCCTTCCGGTTTTCAGGTTGACGATGGAAATTTTTGAAGGTGTGATTCTGAAAAAATTTAGTGCCGAGATGGTTTCCTGTTTTGATGCAATGGTGGCTTTTTGGTGGTCGGCTGATTGAGCGTAATATGGCGGCTTGGCGTCTCCGTCTATGCGTATTGCAAGATCCTTGCTAGCCGCGGACATCTCTTCGCGGGGCACCGGAAAGTCACCAGCAATCGAAGATATTTGCAATGTGGAGTTGCGCGGGAGGGCGCCAATCACTGCGTAGTTCTTTTTGGCTAAAACCTGATCCACCTGAACGGAGGCCCCGAAGGCATTTTGACCTACGTACTGGTCGGTAAATTTTATGGATCCTCCCAGCAAAATTGCTGGGTAGTGAGCTAGGTTCGTAGAGTTTTCTCGATAACCTTTGTCAGAGCCATCATCGAGAATAATGGATACTTTAAGCCGCTGGCTGTCAGCGTCGTAGGTATACCAAGCTCGATCAAGGGGGCGAGTGAATGATATTTTTCTTGGAATAATGCCCTGCAGGCGCTGTTCGTACTGCTGGCTCGACTCGTATTCGCCTTTGCCTCCTCCTGATTTTTTGATCGCTTCGGCGATGCTGGATCCGTTACCAGCTGTTTGATAATCGCCCTGCGCATTGCTGCTCGATAAAAGATTCGTGATAGGGCGCTCAGGCAGGCGGTACGCGCTTTTATCAAGCCTAGTCGGGACTGGAGTGCAGCTCTGGAGCAGAAGTGCTGTGACGAGCCCCGAAAAAGCAAGGGTCAATGGTCTATTTTTTAGCATGGTATCCCTCCCGTAATTAAGCCCGAACTCTATCATTCGAGGCGTATGGCCACCATTGACGCAGCGGATTAAGATCGAGGGGATGAGATATAAGAAGCCAGGCGCAGCTGTTTGTGGTGTTTGGTGAAAGCAATCAGTGGAAGCCTCCCGACCAGAAGACTCGGCCGAGAATGACTAGTTCCTGCTCCTGAGCCTGGCTGGCGGTGTATTCCTCATCAGGATGCTCATCCCTGTTGAAGCTTCGAACCCTAATTCCGCCGCCTGGCAGACGATAAAGCTGCTTAACGCGCAGCTGCCCATCGTGATCTATGGCGTACATATCGCCATCCACAATTCGAGTACTGCTCGAATCAATCGCAACAGTCGCACCATTGCGCAGCACTGGCTCCATGCTGTTACCCGCGACAGTCACGCATCTGGCGCAGCTTGGATCTACACCCTGGTTACGAAGACTGATTCGACCGAAGCGCAGCTTCCTGTTCGATGACTGCTCCACCGCTGTGCGGCCGCTTCCAGCGGAAAGCTCTACCTCCTTAAGGAACGGCACATAAACCTCATCATCGTCCAATGGCGTCTCGTCATCCCAAACATCTATAGGTCCGATGAGAGCGGCGTTGGATGATGGCGCAAGAGGTGGAGGAGGTCCATCAAATGAGACGTTTCCAGTCTCAAGCCACTCCACTGAAACCTGAAACTCTCGAGCAGCCAAAAAAGCCGCGCGCGCCGGCAGTCCCCGCTTGAACCAATTGTTCAAAACCTGGGGGGACACATTCAGTTTCTCGGCTAGCGACTTAGGGTTCATGCCCCTTTCAGTCATTAGCTCTCTAAGGCGGTCGCCTGAATTCTTGATTTCCATAAACACAAAGTTTACCGGGCTTGTCTTGTTTATTAAATAAACGTATCGTTGACTGGTGTTTACTCGCCGACGGCGGAATTGTTTATGAAACCTACACCCCTTGAGCGCGCAATCCTTGCCGCCGGATCAGGAAAAGCCCTTGCTGGACTTTTGGGCGTGACCCCTATGGCGGTCTCCTACTGGAAAGCCAGGGGTGTCCCTGCGCGCCACGCGCTATCTATCGAAAAAGCTACTGGCGTATCCCGCCATGAGCTTCGGCCTGACCTGTACCCGGTCGAATCCCTTTCTGCCGCCTAAACCCATTCATCAGCCACAGGAGCAATACATGTATTTCGACGACCACCACAAGCGAAGTGAGGTCTGCAAACTTCGGTACAAGCCCGAGGAGATGCGCCAGTTCCGCATGGACGCACGTTTAGCAGGCAAGCAGCTGGCTACCTATATGCGCGAACTGACACTTCTTGCTCGCCGTCTTGGAGCTGCTGACCTGATCCGTCGAATGGAAGAAATGGATGCGCAGGATAAGTCGGCCTAGAGGCCCGCAGGAGTCCCAATGCCCGAAATCGTCTTCGACGACCTGGATGAAGGGGCCCAAATCGAAATTCGGGAACTAGCTTCCGATTTCAATTGGACCCTCGAATACGCGGTACGTCGCTACATCGAAGCGGGCGAGTCACTGGCAATTCAGCGTCAGCTTGAGCTGATGCGAAGACCTCCAGCAAGACTCGCTTTGATAGACCACAAAAAGGCCCTCCAGAGGGACTAATTGTGGAAACGGAAGGGGCTAAAGCTTTCTTCCAGGCGAAAAAAAGCCGGGGTAGTGACCCGGCTCTCTAAATGACTATATGCGGGGAAGATTATGCATAGCTTAGAAACAAACATCAATACCCCTGGAAATAGCGCGCCACGTTTCCTGCAATCGCAAAACGTGGCGCGAACAATGTCATCAGTAGAAATATCCAAGCTGACCAAGAAGCGTCACGACAATGTGAAGCGCCTCATTGAGGACTTGGCCATTGGCGGATTGGTCCACCCTCAATCTGAGGATGAATGGTCCACGGACAAACTTGGCCGTCCTCGCGCTACCAGGATCTACAACGTGGGCGAGCGTGACAGCTACGTCATCGTCGCGCAGCTCTCGCCAGAGTTCACCGGCAAGTTGGTTGATCGCTGGCAGTACCTTGAAAAGCAGGCTCAAAAGCCTGAGCTGCCCGCTAGCGTTAAGGTCATCGGGGAGCTGGCGATCATGGAGTGCTTCACCAGGCTACTGAAGCCGGCGCCATCAATCCAAATGATGATGCTGACCAAGATCGCCGCCAATAACGGACTGGATGCGAAATTCCTGCCTGGCTATGCCATCGACGCTGCTCCAGACGCTACTGGCGGATCTTCGATGGAAACCAAGCCAATCACCGACCTCATCAAAGAAAACGGAATTGCGAGCACAGCCACGGCTTTAAATCGCTTGTTGGCCGCCAACGGCTTTATCAAAAAGTGCCAGCGCAACAGCACCAAGCGCGGCGTCGTCGACTTCTGGTCGGTGACCGATAAGGGCCTTCGTTACGGCAAGAACCTGACCAGCCCAAACAACCCTCGCGAGACTGCCCCCCACTGGTACGTCGATCGATTCCTCGAACTTGCCGGCTTGGTAGGCAAGGGGGTCAAGTGATGGATAGCGCTATGAAATCCGTGAGTCTTGGCGACCGCATCAGGGCCGCACGCAATTCAGCAGGGCTGACCCAGTCAGAGCTTGCTGTGATCGTTGGCGTCTCACAAGCGGCAATTAGCGAAATTGAGCGTGGCGAATCCGCGAGAACCGCATACCTCCCCGAAATATCTAGAGCATGTAGCTCCGATATTCACTGGCTTGCTTTTGGTGAAGTTGAGCCCGCAACTTCGGCTATGCCACCCCAAGAAAGCTCAGCCAAGCCAATCAAAGAGCTTTCGTTTTGCCTGGAAGGCACGGGCTTCTCAGGCATGCCGCTTGAGCGCGTCTCCAAATACATGACGGCCCTATCAGAACTGGTAGGCGATTCCGCCGTGTTCGTACGAATGACAGATAACGCAGTCGTGTTTTACGACGACTCGGAGGCTAAGTAATGGCCGGGGACTGGATCAAAATGCGAATAGACCTTCAGACGCACCCGAAAGTATTCCGCATGGTGTCCGCATTGCAAGCGGACAGATTGCGGATCATCGGCGGACTGCATGTGGCCTGGAGCATCTTCGACACCCACTCAAGTGACGGAGTACTGGTTGGCTACACCGTTGACGCGATGGATGCGGTAGTTGGCTGGTCAGGCTTCACGCAGGCGATGATCGATGTGGAGTGGGCATCCGTTAATGGCGGGGGGAGCCTCGTAATGCCTCGCTTTGACGAGCATAACGGGGCAAGCGCTAAGCGTCGAGCCAATGACAATGAGAGGAAAAGAACCGCCCGAAAGTCTGATGGTGTCCGAAAAATGTCCGCACGCGATGCGGACGAAATGCGGACCAGAGAAGAGAAGAGAAGAGAAGATCAAAACCCTCTCTCTGCGCGGGGATCAGTTGACCCTCGCATGCCCAGCGAAATGACCCTCGACTGGCACCCGGACGACAAGCTGCTGAAAACCTACTCGGTTCACTCAGGCGTAGCGCTGGACCTGTTCACCGAAGATGCGCGCCGGGCATTCACTGCCCACTACGAGCCGCGCGGCCAAGTGAATACCCAGGCCGAATGGGTGCAGATGCTGGTGAAGTGGGTGCTGAGCGATCGGAATCGAGCAGCATCGTCGAACGTCAGGCAGTTCACGCCGCGCCAGAGCAATGAGCCCGACTTCGACAGCAATGCCTGGGCCGAAGGGCTTGTGGTGAGCCCATGAAGCCAGTCAGCCAACTTATGGCGACCATGGGCAACCTGCCGCCAGCCATTCACTCCCAGCCGCTCCAGGTGACGCCACAGACGGCCGAAGTGGTGAACGCCCTGTTCCGCCGCCTGCGCGGGATCTTCCCGGCGTGGCGCCAAGCATGGCCGTCCACCGAAGCGCTCGATTCCGCCAAGGCCGAATGGATCAAGGAGTTTGCCGACGAGGGCATCCGCACTCTGGAG
>NZ_JAEKCY010000041.1:0-6323 GCF_016405475.1 Pseudomonas sp. MF6767
CGTAACCGTCCGGCCATGTCATCTACCCAGCCCCGCAAAGCCAAGACATCGTGTGCACTCAAATTTAAGTGAGCACCAGATCTAGCCTTTTAAACGGGTATTTCATGCAGCCAACACTCGGTTCCTATTCCAAGGCCTTCAAAGCCCAGGTCATTCAATATGGGTGCCCAGCACGGCACTACAATTGCCAGCATCGCATTCAGCCGTAAGCGTGCCCGTGGAAGTCGCAAGGCTGGCATGACGCTTTTTTTTGTAAAATTTTTGACGATAGGATGAAGCGTACTCTTCAGAAACTGCTCGTGCCGCCGATGGCCCAGAGGAGCCAAATTCAACCTTCGGGGTTTCAATGCTAGTAAGCAGCTATAACAGCGTGTATGTGCTGTTTTCCTTCGCCGTAGCGATCCTGGCGTCTTATACCGCGCTGGACATGACTGGTCGAGTCACCCGTACCGAAGGCAAAGCATCGGCACTTTGGCTTGCCGGTGGATCTTCCGCCATGGGCACGGGCCTCTGGTCGATGCATTTTATTGGCATGTTGGCCTTCCAACTGCCCATCGAGCTGGGTTACGACCCGACGCTGACTGGCTTATCGTTGTTGATCGCCATCGCCTCCTCCGCCTTTGCTTTGTGGCTAGCATGCCAGACGGAAATGCCACTGCCGCGTTTGCTGCTTGGTGCGGTGCTCATGGGTATCGGAATTGCATCCATGCACTACGTTGGAATGGCGGCGCTGCTGATGAATCCTGTAGTGGAATACGTTCCGTCTTTGTTCGCGCTATCGGTGCTGATTGCTATCCTTGCTTCGGGCGTGGCTTTGTGGATCGCTTTCCGCCTGCGTGGCGAAGGTCAGTACATCAATCGTACACGCATCGGCGCCTCGTTAATTATGGGGTGTGCCATTGTTGGAATGCACTATACCGGAATGGCGGCTGCCCAATTTCCTATCGGGAGCGTGTGCGGAGCGGTCAATGCAGGCATTGATAGCAACTGGCTAATGGTTTTGGTGATTCTGATCACGCTGGCTGTCTGCGCTATTGCCTTGATCGTATCAATGCTTGACGTCCGCACCAGCATACTTGCCAGCTCCCTTGACCTCGCAAACAGTGAACTGGTGCAGCTAGCTCTTCACGACAATCTTACTCGCCTCCCTAACCGTATCCTCCTAAACGACCGTCTTCAGCAAGCGATTCATAAAGCCATCAGGCAGAAGAGCCACTTTGCCGTACTCTTCATGGATCTGGATGGTTTCAAAGCTGTTAACGATACTTACGGTCATCACACTGGCGACCAGTTGCTTCTGCAAGTAGCAAAGCGAATCAACGACGCCAAACGCGGCGAAGATACGGTGGCTCGCCTCGGAGGCGACGAGTTCGTTCTGCTTATCGATCCCGGCGAACCTGAAGACGCTGCGATGTTGGCGCAACGCTTGGTGGAAAATATTCGATTACCTTACGTACTTGGGCGGCAGACAGTGCATGTGTCCGCTAGCATCGGTATCGCTATATTCCCAGAAAATGGCCTAACCGAGCATGAGCTGATGGTCAATGCCGATGCGGCTATGTACCACGCCAAGGAGCAGGGCCGCGATGGCTGCTGCTTCTTTGAAAAAGCTATGAACGTTAACGCTCACCTGCAGTTGGAAATGCAACAGGATCTGCGGTGCGCACTGGATCGGAATGAATTTATCCTGCACTTCCAGCCGAAGATGCTCGCCCCAAATGGCCCTATGATCGGCGTTGAAGCTTTACTGCGTTGGAACAAGCCAGGTTTTGGCTTGGTGCCGCCCGTCCGTTTCCTGCCCTTGGCAGAGCGTACTGGATTGATCGTGCCAATCGGTAGCTGGGTAATCCATGAGGCGTGCCGGCAGATGGCCGAATGGCAAGCGTTAGGCGAAGGTAAAGACGAATGGAGTATTGCGGTCAACATTTCGACGGTACAACTGGCCCATGCAAAGCTCGTTGATGTCGTGCGCAATGCCCTGCAAAGCAGTGGCCTGCCCCCCCGTTTCCTGACACTGGAAGTTACCGAATCTACGGCGATGCGGGACGCTGAAGCTGCTTTGATTGCTCTTGATCAATTGGCAGCATTGGGCGTGAATATCTCCATCGACGATTTTGGTACCGGTTATTCCAGCCTGCTTTATCTTAAGCGCCTACCAGCCAACGAACTGAAGATCGACCGAGGTTTTATCACCGAGCTGGCTAAGTGTAACGATGACGCGGCTATCGTTTCGGCCATAGTAGCGCTCGGTAAAACGCTGGGGCTGAGGATCGTTGCAGAGGGTGTGGAAACCGCTGAACAACAACAGATGCTTACCGAGTTGGGTTGCGACATTTTGCAAGGTTACCTGCTGGGCAAGCCGATGAGCGCAGAGAGGATGCTGGAAAGCTTAAGCGCGACCAAGACTCTAGCGTGATACTGCACAAGCCATAGATTCAAGTTGGTGCTTGCTGGTGCAATTTGCAGACCCGCTACATCACCTGATTTAAGCATCAGTTAAACATTCGAATTGGGATTTACGGCTTCTCCTCATTCGTCCGATAGTAAAATTCACTCTAAGGCTAATCAATGTTCAACAAGGCAATCAAGCAGACCTTGGCTGAGGCTCTGCAAAAGCTTCAGGCCGCAGAAGCAAGGGCCGTGGCCGTTGACCGTTCGACGGCAACAATTGAATTTAAACCCGATGGCACCATCATAGGTGCCAATGAGAACCTTCTTACCACCATGGGCTACCGACTGGAGGAGATCGTCGGACAGCACCATCGTATTTTCTGTTTTCCTGATTACCAGGCGAGTGCCGACTATCGTAAGTTCTGGCAGCGCCTGGCTGGTGGCGAGTACATACGTGAACGTTTCCTGAGGCGTAATAAGCAAGGCCTGGAGGTCTGGCTCGAAGCCAGCTACAACCCTATCCGAGGCGCCGATGGTCGCGTCGAAGGCGTGCTGAAGCTGGCCACCGACATTACTACTCAGGTGATCCGTGAGCAGGAGCAGAGCAGCATGGTTCAGGCCATCAGTCGCTCGATGGCTGCGATTTCCTTTAACTTGAAAGGTGAGGTTCTCGACGCCAACGAAAACTTCGAGCAGGCCATGGGCTATCGCCTGGATGAGATTCGGGGAAAGCACCACCGCATGTTCTGCACACGAGGTGAAGCGGACTCTCCTGAATACCGCGATTTCTGGGAGCGACTGAACCGTGGTGAGTTCTTCTCTGGACGCTTCCAGCGACTCAACCGGCATGGCGATACCGTCTGGCTGAGCGCAACCTACAACCCGGTATTCGATGCCAGTGGCCGGCTTTACAAAGTAGTTAAGTTTGCCCGTGATATTACGTCCCAAGTGCGCCAGCAGCAGGCAGAATCCGATGCAGCCACGCTCGCCTACAATATATCCCAGCAGACGGACAGAAGCGCTCGCCATGGTGCCAAGGTCATTAGTGAAACGGTCGAGGTGGTACAAGGCATAGCAGCCGAGCTCTCACGAGCGGCTGAAGGCATCACTGCAGTCAATCAGCAGTCAGAGATGATCCGCAGCATCGTGCAGACCATCCGAGGTATCGCCGAGCAGACCAACCTACTTGCTCTAAATGCTGCTATCGAAGCTGCAAGGGCGGGTGAACAAGGCCGAGGTTTTGCGGTGGTCGCCGATGAAGTACGAAACCTTGCAGCCCGCACGGCGCAGGCCACCGTGGAAATCGTCGATGTTGTGAAGCGCAACCATGAACTAGCGCAGGATGCTGTGGAGAGCATGCAGGCTAGTCGCCAAAAGGTCGATCAAGGCGTCGATTTGGTCAGCCAAGCCGGCTTTGTGATAGAGGAAATTCAGAGCGGAGCACGGCAAGTAGTCGACGCCGTGCGCCAGTTCGCCGAGGCAAAGGAAGAGCTCTGATGTAACTGTATCGGGCACAACCTCGTAAGGCTGTTCCAATTTCTCACGATAAGCGTGCTTGTCCAATATGACATCATCGCTGCTTACTGGGCGCAACTGAACGTTTGCATCCGAGCATCACGTCTTACGCAATTAGACCGGTTGCCAAATATGCGGCAGCAAATGATCGATTTCACTCGCCCGCTGCGTCGGCAGGCGTGTGAGCACGTCCTTCAAATAGGCATACGGATCATGACCGTTGAGCCGCGCAGACTGGATCAAACTCATGATCGCCGCCGCCCGTTTTCCGCTGCGTAGCGACCCTGCGAAGAGCCAGTTCTTGCGTCCAAGAGCCCATGGTCGGATCTGGTTCTCTGCCCAATTGTTGTCTATGGGTACAGCCCCGTCATCGAGGTAGCGCGACAGCGCTGCCCAGCGTTTCAGGCTGTAATCGAGTGCTTTGCTGATGGCTGAGCCTTCGGGCACAAGGTCGCGCTGGGCGCTCATCCAGACATGTAGCATGTCCATTACCGGGACGGCTTTTTCTTTCCGTATTCGCCGCCGTAAATCCGGCTCCAGATCGCGGACTTCGCTCTCGATTTCGTACAACAACTGGATATAGCGCAGGGCTTGCTCAGCAAGCGTGCTTTTATTCGTAGCGTGCAGCTCGAAGAATTTGCGCCGTGCATGGGCCATGCAGCCGATTTCGGTCACGCCGAGTTCGAAGCTGGCTTTGTAACCGCCAAAATCGTCACAGACCAGCTTGCCCCTCCAGCCTTGCAGGAAGTTGCGAGCATGCTCTCCGGCACGGCTGGGGCTGAAGTCATAAACCACCGCTGCCACATCCGAGAACTGGCTGGTGGCGTAGGCCCAAACATAGGAACGGTGGGTTTTCTTTGTTCCCGGCATGAGCATTTGCACGGGTGTTTCATCGGCATGAATAATCTGCTGCCCGAGTACCACTTCGCGCAGCGCATCGACCAGCGGCTGCAACTGAACCCCAGTCACGCCAACCCATTCGGCCAAGGTTGAGCGTGGAATCGCCAGGCCCGCTCGACCGAAGATCGATTCCTGACGGTAAAGCGGTAAATGGTCAGCAAACTTGGCAATCATGACGTGGGCCAGCAGCCCAGCGGTTGGGATGCCCTTGTCGATGATCTGAGCCGGAACCGGTGCCTGGATAAGCGTTTCGCAGTCATCGCAGACCCATTTGCCACGTACATGACGCTCGACGGTGAACACGCCCGGTGTGTAATCCAACTTCTCACTGACATCTTCACCGATGCGTTTCAGCGCGCAGCCGCATGGGCAGTGAGTGTTGTCAGGTTCGTGATGGATCAGTGTGCGTGGAAACTCAGCCGGCAATGCAGTGCGCTTGGGCTTCTGCTTTTTCTCGGTCGCCGCTGGCACTGTTTGCAAGGCCTGAAGCTCTGCTTCAATCGCTGCGATATCTGTATCGATCAGGTCATCGAGCAAACTGGCCTGCTCAGGATTCATCTGCTCGCTGCGCTTGGCAAATTTCAAGCGCTTGAGCTGCGCAATTTCGAAGGTCAGCTTCTCGATCACCGTCTGATCGCGGTTGATCTTCTTGCCCATGGTTTCGACCGTCTTACCCATTGTTTCGACTTGCGAGAGCAATTGCGCAGCTAAGGCACGCAGTTGGTCGGGAGTCATTTGGTCGAGATTGGGAGAAGAAGTCATGCGCCGAATTTTGCCAGAGCAGGCGCTTCGCGGCGATAGACCGATAGGCTAATGGCAGCCGTTAAAGCAGTGTGATCGAGCCGCCGGAACCTGCTCGTTGCCATGGCAGGCCCAATACCAAGGCTTGGAGTTGCTCGGTGTCCAACTGCATTTCAGAGCCATGACGAATGCTTGGCCAGTGGAACTTGCCCTGGCTCAACCGGCGCGCCGCCAGCCATATGCCGAAGCCGTCATGCACCAGCACTTTCATGCGATTGGCGCGGCGGTTGGCGAAAAGATAAGCACAGTGCGGCTGCGCCGCACCGAACACCGCAATCACCTTGGCTAATGCCGTTTCGGTACCAGCGCGCATGTCCATCGGCTCGGTGGCGAGCCAGATGGAGTCGATGCGAATCATCGCAGAAGGTCTCGAAGAAAGGTCGCGCAGGCAGCAGCATTTTCAGTGGGCCAGTTCACTGTGACGGTGCCACGCGGGTGCTGTATTTCAACGCAAATATTCGATGATGATGTGTGGGATTTCGCCCCTGCCAGCGGCACGGGTAACGGAATAAATGCAGGTTGCAGCGCTGTGCTTTTCTGCGCTTGCAGGCGAATCCATTTGTGGACGAGGTTTGCGTTGAGGTTATGGCTGAGTGCGATGCTGGCAATCGAAGCACCGGGCTGGGCACACTCTTGAATGACCTGAGCTTTGAAGGATTTGGAATAGGAACGGCGTGTTGGCTGCATGAAATACCCGCTTAAAAGGCTAGAACTGG
>NZ_JAEKCY010000042.1:0-5272 GCF_016405475.1 Pseudomonas sp. MF6767
CTCCAGAGTGCGGATGCCCTCGTCGGCAAACTCCTTGATCCATTCGGCCTTGGCGGAATCGAGCGCTTCGGTGGACGGCCATGCTTGGCGCCACGCCGGGAAGATCCCGCGCAGGCGGCGGAACAGGTCGTTCACCACCTCCGCCGTCTGCGGCGTTACCTGGAGCGGCTGAGCGTGAACGGCTGGCGGCAGGTTGCCCATGGTCGCCATCAGTTGGCTGGCTGGCTTCATGGGCTCACCACAAGGCCTTCGGCCCAGGCATTGCTGTCGAAGTCAGGCTCTGTGCTTGGGCGCGGCGTGAACTGCCTGACGTTCGACGCTGCTGCCCTATTCCGATCATTGAGCACCCACTTGACCAGCATCTGCACCCACTCGGCCTGGGTGTTCACCTGGCCCCGAGGTTCGTAGTGAGCAGTGAATGCTCGGCGCGCATCTTCGGTGAACAGGTCCAGCGCTACGCCTGAGTGAACCGAGTAGGTTTTCAGCAGCTTGTCGTCCGGGTGCCAGTCGAGGGTCATTTCGCTGGGCATGCGAGGGTCGACAGCTTCCCGCGCAGAGAGAGGGTTTTGATCTTCTCTTCTCTTCTCTTCTCTGGTCCGCATTTCGTCCGCATCACTTGCGGACATTTTGCGGACACTTCCCGACTTTCGTGCGGTGCGCTTCCTCTCATTGTCGTTCGCACGGCGCTTGGCGCTTGCCCCGTTGTGCTCGTCAAAGCGAGGCATTACAAGGCTTCCAGCCTCATCGATAGAAGCCCACTGCACGTCGATCATGGCCTGCGTGAACCCTGGCCAGCCGATCACAGCGTCCATCGCATTGCAGTCATAGCCCAGCAGCACGCCATCAGCAGAATGAGTGTCGAAGATGCTCCAAGCGACATGCAGTCCGCCAATCACCCGCAACCTGTCCGCTTTCAATGCGGACACAATGCGGAAAACTTTCGGGTGGGTTTGGAGGTCGATTCGCATTTTTATCCAGTCTCCGGCCATTACGCGGCCTCCTTGGTCTTGGCAGGCCGGTATGCGTTGAGAGCCCGCAACGCGGTGTGGTGACGGCGCTGGGCGTTGTACTCGGCCTTCTTGGCGGCGCGAACACGCTGGAACTGCGCCTCGGTGAAATCCATCACAGGGAGGAAGTCGTCGTTGTAGGGGTCGAACCTCCCATCAGGTCGGCCATGGGCTCGGAAGTAGGTGTCGTACAACGAGCGCAATTCAGCCTTGAGGGCCTTTTTAGTGGTCTGCGCCTGGAACAGCTCAAGGGCTGTCAGGGCTGCGCGCTCGATCAGTTGCTGGTAGGTAGGGGCTTTCATGCCAGGTCCTCCTCGGTCGCCTTGCAGTGGCAGAACTGGCCGTCCCACGTTTTCTTCATAGGGAGCTTCTGTGCCATGTAGAGGTCATGCAGGCGCTTTGCGCCCTCCTTGAGCAGGATCGGCGTGTACTTGGCGAAGGTGTCCATGCCCTCGTTCGAGATGTTGGTCACCTTCTCGGTGAGGTACTTGTCGCGGGCGATTGAGCCGACCCGGAACTTGACCGAGCGCTTCTCGTCTCGCTCCGAGTTGAATATCCACTTGCGGGCCAGTAGCGCGTTGTTGACCTGCTGGCAGTTCACGCCATTCAGGCGCTTGCAGAACTGCGTAGGGGTCATGCCCACCTGGAAGATGGATTCAAGGCTGGCGATCTTCTCGGCTTGCTGGTGATTCTCGATAGCGAGGGCGACGTTCTGCTCTTCAAGGTCGGCAGCCAGGCGCAGTGCATCAGCCCGCGTTTTAGGGACTGAAAAGACCCCGGAAGAAATAGACTCTTCAAGTGCTGTCATCTTGTCGAACACCAGAGCTTGAAGCTCATAGCTGTACGACATAGCCATCAGACAGGCTTCGCGTTTTGGGAAGGTGTAGATGCGACGAATTACCCGGCCGCCGCTACCATTGGCGTAGGAGTCAGTTCCCAAAAAATTGGGAGCTGCTTTCCCGATGACCCTAGGCACTTTCGCCATGAAGTGATCGTGACGAAGATCAGGCTGCCCGTCCTCTTTGGTTGAGTTGATGAAATCCACCAGCTCAAGACTGGTCATGGAAACTGTGCGCGCCACGTTTTGCGATTGCAGAAAACGTGGCGCGGATTCGTTAGTGTTGACGACTGATTGGGGAATAGGCATTATTCGCTCCAGAACTGATTTGTATGTGCTGCACGAAAAGCCACCATTGCCCGGTGGCTTTTTTGTGCGTCCGATTTACTGCTTGGTTGTTTCACTGGCAGATCCTCAATAGTCCCTGAGGGGCTAATCAGCCCTTTCGTCCTATGGAAGCGACGTTGCTCCGGCTCTTTGGTGGTCGCGTCATGCGATCCAGCGCCCGGTTCATGATTGTTGCGGCCATCTCTTCTGGTGTTACCCCGTTGCGTCTGGCCAATAGCTCCAGATCAGCGAGTCCCTGCCAGTCGAGCTGGATTTCCAGCGGTTTTCTTTCAGGCACAGGGCCTCCTGGGCCACTTCAGGCCACGTCAGTTTTCGCGTTAAGCTCTTCCATCATCTGGTTCAGGCCGCGCTCGAGGATTTCCCTGGCGAGTACTGCTTTCTGTGTGCGCTGAAAACGAGCCATCGCTGTCAGCAGGTCGTCGGCCACCTCGTCGAGACGGACCTTTGTGGGCTTGTCGTGCATGTGGCTTGGGTCGAAGTGCATTGTTTTGCTCCTTTGAGCATGCAAGGTGATTAGGCGGCTTGGATTTCGGTGTTCTTGGCGGCTTCTTCACGATCAGCCAGCAGCAGCTCAATGGCTTTGCCGGTTCCGTAGCCGACCATCGTCCCGCTTGCTGCGCGAGAGATCGTGGCCTGGGTGGTGCCGCAGTGTTCAGCCACTTCTGTCTGCGACAGCCCGAGCTGGAAAAGGCGATTCAACATCTCTTGAACTGTCATGACTGGAATCCTATGAGGTTTTGCATGGTAGATCATACGAATATGCATTACTCCATGCAATAGAATTCGCATACACACATTTGTATATTTTGGTGAGCAATGGATATCGCTGGGCGCCTTCGCGCAAAAATGGCCAATGCCGATCTGAACGAAACCCAGCTCGGAAAACGGTCTGGAGTTCCTCAGCCGACGATCAACCGAATACTCTCTGGAGAAAGCGCAAGCCCTCGCATGCCCACTATTGCCAAGCTCGCAAAAGCTCTGAGGGTCTCGCCAGAATGGCTCATGTATGGCACAGGCGAAGAAAAGTTTGACGCTAACGTTGAGTCCGCTACGGGCCCTAATCGCTACTATGAATATCCGGAGATCAGTTGGGTGCAGGCAGGAGTCGCGTGCGAAGCAATGGACCTGTTCAATGTTGGAGACTTCGAGGCCATGCACCCATCCGATGCATGGGCAGGCCCAAATGGATTCTGGCTAAAGGTTCGCGGTCCATCAATGACATCAAGCAACGGAACGAGCTTCAACGAGGGGATGCTCATCCTTGTGGCGCCTGGATGCGATGTAGAAAATGGCCATTATGTAGTCGCCAAATTAATTGATACCAACGAGGCGACCTTCAAGCAGTTCATATGGGACTCTGGAAAGGCGTACCTGAAGCCTCTGAACCCAGCATTCCCCACGGTAGAGATAGACGATACCTGGTCTGTAGTTGGTCGAGTGGTCGATGCTAAGTGGCCGCGCTCGGTTCTGTAGCTCGCACCAAAGCAGTCTATAATGCGCGCTCTACTACGAATTAATGGTGCGGGCCGCTTGATGAAGAATATCCCTCTGCTGGTCGCCCTCCTTTCACCTGGCGCAGCGCTGGCTGCCTCTTGCGATATGTCAGAGTTCCATGACATAGACCAGCAATATCTAAAGGCTGCTCCAGCCTGTATCGCCAGTGGCAACTATGCCAGCTCCGCTTGCTCCCGCATCGGCGAGCTCAACGCCAGATCAAATCAGGCTGCAGTCTCCGTGAAGGCTATGCGCTGCGACGACTCTGGCTATGTTGAAAGTCCTGACTTGGCGCCATTGAGGCTGCAGGTTATTTCACTGCAGCACGCCCAGGAAGGAAAGGCACGAGACCTTAAGCTGCCAGATAATGGTTCGGAAATCTGCACCAAGCTCATGGCAGATATCGCGCTCAAGTATGACCTGGTAAACCTTAAGCTGATCCCCAACAAAGCCGACGTTTCGTCCTTCTACCCAATCGTGCCGTGCTCATACGAGGCAATACGCCCCACAGTCAACGGGAATATCCCAGTGATCGTGCAGGCCCAACTCAATCAGTCTAATAGGCGATATCGAATCTCAATACGCTGATTCATTATTGAGTGACCCAGCCCGCCCCGAGCGGGCTTTTTTTTTACGCCCATGAAAAATATTATGCATAAACGTATTGACGTAAATTATGAGGATTCGTATAGTCACTCCATCGAGTCACCCAACAGGGACTCGCCAGGGCCTCAGGGCCTGACCGCTCTTTAACAACATGCGCAATACGAACAAAGACGGCACTGCCTCTACGGCGACCGGAGATCAGATAGCCCCGAAAGGCTACCAACGCGAGGACCACCTCGGCGGCTGACTAGAGCGAAATGCTCGAACCGAGTGAATGACCCGATACGCGGTGCCAACGGAAAACCAGCATCACCTCTGCCCATTCAATGAGTGGGCTTTGGGATGCGGACGAAACTGCGGCCTATAACCGCCCACCTGCATCACCGCAACACGCAGATGAATGCCCGGGCTGACGGGCAAGTGTAAGACCTGAGGGATCGCGGGAATCGTGGCCGATAGAGTGAGTAAGCGCCCAGATGGCCACGGCGAGTCCGAGAATAAGCGGCTGAAACCTTCGCCCCGGTGAAACTCCGGTGTCACTAAGGCCGCTAATAGTCGTGCCGGGATCAGCTCCGGTCATCTGCATCAACCACCTCAACCGGAGATCACCATGCTCCTACTGTTCCTGATCGGCGCAGCGCTCAGCCATGCGCGGCCAGAACCGCCAACTGATGACGGCCTGCCAACCGGTCCCTTGCGCTTCCATCGTGAGCGCTGGCGTTCCAGATCGGGGCTGTTGGCGTTCTGGCGCTGACGGTCCCGCCAAAAACTCACCCAGGCGTCACGTAGGGAGATCTATGTGTCGCACCGAAAGCCCGGGCAATGTTCGGGCTTTTTTACGCGCCTCTATTACGTCAGCACTCCTCCCCCGCGCCCATCGGCAACCAGCGGGAGGCATGAGTATTGACGAATACAGGTGAACCAACCACTGAGGAATCAGAAATGCGCCCAGTAATGACGATGGCCCCTATCTGGGAAG
>NZ_JAEKCY010000043.1:0-4318 GCF_016405475.1 Pseudomonas sp. MF6767
TCCACTATCGGAAAGCTGATGGCCAGGGTTTCATCCTTGCTTGTGCTGACCGCTGCCTTGAGCTCCATCTGCAGCTTGGTGCCATCACCCAATCCATTCAAATAACTACGAGCAATCCCTGGTTCGATTTTTCCGTTAGCGATCCAGGTCGGATTGACAGCTGCACTGCCCGCCCCGTTGTACACCGTCAGCGAATGATCAACGCCCTTGTTCGTTTTCCCCAGCAGCCTCAACCAGACGGGGTTAGGCGCAGTGATAAACGGCCAGACACCAATTTGCCCTGTGGCATCGCCGGTAAACGTAGTCAAGTTCAGTACTTGAGTCGCCTCGTTAGCCTGATTGATCTTGAGCACCGTTTTGGCCAACTCAGCCTGGGGTATCGGCGTCACCGTCACCGTCAACACCTTGGACGCAACCACCTTGCCGCTACGGGTTACGTCGTACTTAAGCGTGAACGTTTTGTCGGCATTACCGACGTTGGCGGCAATCGCGGCCTTGGTAATATCGAACGTGACTTTGCCCGCCGCTACCCCATTCTTGGCCGGGATCACCGGAGAACCCGCTCCGGCTGTCCCCACCATCGTCACCTTGATGCTGTCTGTGGTGTACATCGGTGTGTACTCCACCGACACCGTGGCGCCGTTTTGTGCATTCAACGGCGCCAGGGTAACTGAGGTACCCGTCCCCGTGGCCTGGGTCAACTTGGGAACAGGGAATTCTGCCGGCAGTGTGTTAACAGTGTATTCCACTATCGGGAAGATGATGGCGTCAGCCTCGGCTTGACTAGATGAAAGCGTCGCCTTGAACTGAAGTTTCAGTTTCGTATCATGACCCAGTTCAAGGAAGTACGAGGCGGCGACGCGTTGATCATAGAAACCATTGCTGAACCACCCAGCAGTCACCGCGTTGCTCGCCAGAGTCCATACCTGCAGCTCATGTACCGATCCATCGGCCTTGAAGCCACTCAATAACATGGCTACCGGTTGGAAGCTCGCGATAAACGGCCATGACCCAACGCGTAGAGTTTTATTGGTAACCGATCCACTCAAATCCAGGACTTTGGTAGCAGCATCCGCTTCATTTATCCGGATCACTGTCTTTGCCAACTCAGTTGTCGGTATCGGTGTCACCGTCACCGTCAACACCTTGGACGCAACCACCTTGCCGCTACGGGTTACGTCGTACTTAAGCGTGAGCGTCTTGTTGGCATTGCCGACGTTGGCGGCAATCGCGGCCTTGGTAATATCGAACGTGACTTTGCCCGCCGTTACCCCATTCTTGGCCGGGATCACCGGAGAACCCGCACCGGCTGTCCCCACCATCGTCACCTTGATGCTGTCTGTGGTGTACATCGGTGTGTACTCCACCGACACCGTGCCGCCGTTTTGTGCATTCAACGGCGCCAGGGTAACTGAGGTACCCGCCCCCGTGGCCTGGGTCAACTTGGGAACAGGGAATTCTGCCGGCAGTGTGTTAACAGTGTATTCCACTATCGGGAAGATGATGGCGTCAGCCTCGGCTTGACTAGATGAAAGCGTCGCCTTGAACTGAAGTTTCAGTTTCGTATCATGACCCAGTTCAAGGAAGTACGAGGCGGCGACGCGTTGATCATAGAAACCATTGCTGAACCACCCAGCAGTCACCGCGTTGCTCGCCAGAGTCCATACCTGCAGCTCATGTACCGATCCATCGGCCTTGAAGCCACTCAATAACATGGCTACCGGTTGGAAGCTCGCGATAAACGGCCATGACCCAACGCGTAGAGTTTTATTGGTAACCGATCCACTCAAATCCAGGACTTTGGTAGCAGCATCCGCTTCATTTATCCGGATCACTGTCTTTGCCAACTCAGTTGTCGGTATCGGTGTCACCGTCACCGTCAACACCTTGGACGCAACCACCTTGCCGCTACGGGTTACGTCGTACTTAAGCGTGAGCGTCTTGTTGGCATTGCCGACGTTGGCGGCAATCGCGGCCTTGGTAATATCGAACGTGACTTTGCCCGCCGTTACCCCATTCTTGGCCGGGATCACCGGAGAACCCGCACCGGCTGTCCCCACCATCGTCACCTTGATGCTGTCTGTGGTGTACATCGGTGTGTACTCCACGGACACGGTGCCACCGTTTTGTGCATTCAACGGCGCCAGGGTAACGGAGGTACCCGTCCCCGTGGCCTGGGTCAACTTGGGAACAGGGAATTCTGCCGGGAGCGTATTGACGGTGTACTCCACCACCGGAAAGCTGATCGCCTCGGCTTCAACCTTGCTAAGGCTGACGGCGACTTTGAATTCCATCCTCAATTTTGTGCCATGGCCCAACCCATCGAGGTAAGTGCGCAACAGGCGATATTCATAACGGCCTTGGGCAACCCAGTTCGGATTGACATACGAGCTGTTGAAACTGAACAGCGTCAGGTCATGAGCAACATTAGCGGTTGTTCTACCAAAAAACTTCAACGAGACCGGATAAGGGGCGGTGATAAACGGCCAGGTGCCGACATGCGCCATCGCGTTGCCGACGAAGCTATCCAGGTCCAACACCTTTGTCGCGCTATTGGCCTCGTTGAGCCTGATGACCGTCTTGGCCAGCTCCGATTGCGGTATCGGCCTCACGGTCACCGTCAAAATTGCCGACGTGACCGAGACTCCCGCACGGGTTACCACATAGTGGTATTTCACCGTGGTGACGTGGTCACGAATGTTCGCCGCAATCGCCGCCCTGGAAATATCGAACGCCACCTCCTGCAAGGCTTCATTCCCAGGTTTGGCCGGGATATCTGGCGAACCGCCATTGCCGGCGCCTACCATGCTGGCTTTGATCGAGTCACCGTTGCGCATGCCCACGTAGCTCACCACCAATTGGGTGCCCTGTTGCACCTTAAGGGGTTCCAGGTCGGCGGTGTCGGGGCCGGTGGTTTGCGCTTCAAGCAAGGTCGGCGACGGCAGTTCGCCCACGCCACGGCTGATCAGCACCTCGGTGATCTGTGAGTAACGCGGCATCGCCTCATCAGCGCGTGTCAGCGTATAGAACACCGTCACCGACTCATCCAGGTTGTTCTCCACGTAGTATTTTTCGATGTCGTGGGCGGTGGTGGCGCCATTCACGGCCACCTCCACCGGCACTTCGGTGCGGGCGCCCCGGCCAAGCCAGTACATGCGGATCCAGTCGCCGCGCAGTGTTTCGCCAAACGGTGCAAACACGGTGGCGTAGGCACCTACATCATCCGGATTCAACTGGCCGCTGATCGCCTTGTCGACAATCGGCTTGGGCATCGTACGCTTGATCTGACCCACCACGATCTGCAACCGCAGGGACTCCTGCGGGCGGCCGCCGGGCCGGGTATGGGCGTAAAACACGTCGGTCAGGTGGCCGTCGAAACGCCGCAGTTCGTCGGGGTATACCGTAAACAACAAATCCCCACCGGCCGTGGGCGGAATATCGTCGACCTCGCGGCCGATGCGATGTTCGATGGTGTTATCGGCGCTGCTGACCCGGAAGATGACTTCGATATAACCGTCCTTCGGCCAGCTCCCTTGAAGGGGGAAGCGTACGGTCGCGTCGACATCCGGCTCGATATGGCCACCCTGGTCCTCGTCTATCGTCGGCGCCGGCCACCTGACGACTTGCCCCACGACCTCCAGATAGAGTTTTTCGGAAGGCTGTTGCACCGAGCCATTCTGATACAGGGCATGCACGCTCGCGCTGCCTTCGGCAATCGCGCTCACCAGCGCGTTGGGAACCTCAAAGGTATAAAGGCCTGCTCTACTGAGTTCTTCGGTGTGCGTATAAGGGATCGAATTGCCTTCACTGTCCAAACCGGCCCAGATCAGCGTCACGTGGGAATAGGCGCTAGCCTCCTGGGAGAGGACCCAAAGGGCCACTTCCACATCCCAACTGCCCAGTTCCGCGAGGTCGATTTTCGTACCGGTGTCTGGAAACTGCAGCCACGGCGCTTCGGGGCGCACCTCATTGAGGTGCACATCAATCAATGAAACCGCCGACCAGCGCGCCCGCTCCTCCGGCAGATTGCCGCCCGCGTCCCGCACCTGGTAAGCCACGCGCGTAAGCCGGTTATTGCCCGCGGCGCTGATAGTGGCGTAGTCGACGGTCAAGGTGATGTCACGGCCCACTTCGCCGGGCTGGACCCGGTGCTGAACCACTTGCGAGCCCCAGGCCAGAGTGATCAGGTCATAAGCGCGCATGTTTAGCCAGTAGCGAATGATGATCTTGACACCCGCCAGTGCCTGCTGCTGGTTGACGCCATGCAGCAAAACCTCCGGTGGGACCTCATACGCCAGCCCCTGGTGGCCGGGCAGAC
>NZ_JAEKCY010000044.1:0-3880 GCF_016405475.1 Pseudomonas sp. MF6767
TGGCGCGTGGCGGCGGCCCCCCAAATCACTGGCGGATTACGGGCACACCGAGCCTGGGCGAGGTGCCGAGTGGTGGGGCAAGAGCGTTTTGCTTACTTTTGCGCTTTTCAAAAGTGAGCCGCTGTAAGAGCGGAACCCTAGGTGGCCGTTACCGCAGGAATGGATATGTACGCATTCCAACCCAACTAAATGGTCGACCAGAAGGCCGCCATCGCAGGCAAGCCAGCTCCCACATTTGGACCGGGGAGCGTCAGGTAGACAGGGGTCGGCTGTCAGGTCTTTACCCAGGCCAGCGTCAGCGCGCAACCATATTTGTACTCAATCAAGAAGCCAACCATGCAAACGTCTAAATTCCGCAAAATCGGCATTCTGGCTTCAGTGGCCGTCGCAATCGGCCTGGCCATCTACACCGTAAACGCCCCCGCCGACGCCCCCCAATACCTCACCGCGACCGCAGAACGCGGCGATATCGAAAACGCGGTATTGGCCACCGGCCTGCTCGAAGGCGTCAAACAAGTCGACGTCGGTGCCCAGGTCTCTGGCCAGCTCAAGTCGCTGAAAGTCAAAGTCGGCGACAAGGTAAAGAAGGGCCAATGGCTGGCTGAAATCGACCCCTTGATCCTGCAGAACACCCTGCGCAAAGCCCAGGTCGATGAAGAAAACCTCCAGGCCCAACGCCGGGCGACAGCCGCGCAGCTCAAGCAGGCCAGGTCCGTATATGAGCGCTACAAAGGCTTGCAGGCCGATGAGTCGGTGTCACGCCAGGATTTCGAAGACGCCGAATCGACCTACCAGGTGCAGCAGGCCAACCTGCTGTCCCTGGACGCACAGATCAAAAGCGCGCACATCGAGATCGACACCGCCAAGGTCAACCTGGCCTATACCCGCATCAACGCGCCCATCGACGGCGACGTGGTGGGTATAGTCACCCAGGAAGGCCAGACCGTGATCGCCAGCCAGTTGGCGCCCGTGCTGCTCAAGCTGGCAGACCTGGACACCATGACCGTCAAGGCCCAAGTGTCGGAAGCGGATGTGATTCATATCAGCCCCGGCCAGCAGGTGTACTTCACCATTCTCGGCGAGGCGGACAAGCGCTATTACGCCAAGCTGCGCGGCACCGAGCCGGCGCCGCAGAACTTCCTTGAAACCCAGACCGCCGGCACGCCGAAGCAAAACACCGCGGTGTTTTACAACGCGTTGTTCGACGTGCCCAACCCAGAGCACCGCCTGCGCATCGCCATGACCGCCCAGGTGCGCATCGTGCTCGACACCGCCCAGGCCGCGCTGATAGTGCCCGTGGCGGCGCTGGGCGTGCGCAATGCCGATGGCCGCTACGACGTGCGGGTGCTGGATGCCAAGGGCAAGGCGGTCGCCCGCACGGTGAAGACCGGTATCAATAACAACGTCAAGGTGCAGATCCTGGACGGCCTGGCCGAGGGCGACACCGTGGTGATCGGCGATGCTACACCTGCCGTGGCGGGGAGTTGAGTCATGACCCAGCCTCTGTTGGAAATCAAGGGCATCACCCGCAGCTTCATGGCCGGCGAGCGTGAATTCATCGCGCTCAAGGGCATCGACCTGACCATCCATGCCGGGGAAATGCTGGCGATCATCGGCGCCTCCGGTTCGGGTAAATCGACCCTGATGAACATCCTCGGTGGCCTGGATTACGCCACCGCCGGCAGCTACAAGATCAATGGCATCGAAACCCGCTCCCTGGGCGATGAGCAACTGGCAGAGCTGCGGCGCGATTACTTTGGGTTTATCTTCCAGCGTTACCATTTGCTCGCGCACCTGAGCGCTTTGCACAACGTGGAGATGCCGGCGATCTACGCCGGCACCCCGCAAAGCCAGCGCCATAGCCGCGCCGGGGAATTGCTGGCACGCCTGGGCCTGTCGTGCCACACCAGCCATCGGCCCAGCCAGCTGTCCGGCGGGCAACAGCAGCGGGTGAGTATCGCGCGGGCCTTGATGAATGGCGGTGAAGTGATCCTGGCCGACGAACCCACCGGCGCCCTCGACACCCACAGCGGCAAGGAGGTGATGCGCATCCTCGCCGAACTGCACGCGGCGGGGCACACGGTGATTATCGTCACCCACGACCCCAAGGTCGCGGCGAACGCCCAGCGCATTGTCGAGGTGTGTGATGGCGAGATCATCAGCGACAAGGCCAACGACAGCGTCGGCCTGGAATTGCCCGTCGAGGCGCCGGTCGAGCCCCGACGCAGCGGGGCGCGGCGCCTGGTGGCGAGCCTGGGGCTGTTCAAGGAAGCGTTCAACATGGCGTGGGTGGCGCTGATTTCCCACCGCATGCGCACCTTGCTGACCATGCTCGGGATTGTCATCGGCATCACCTCGGTGGTGTCGATCTCGGCCATCGGCGAAGGCGCCAAGCGCTATGTGCTCAAGGACATCCAGGCGATTGGCAGCAACACTATCGATATCTTTTCCGGCACCAGCTTTGGCGACAGTCGAGCCTCGGCGATCCAGACGCTGATGCCCTCGGATGTGGACGCGCTGAACCAGCTGTATTACGTCGACAGCGCCACGCCGGTGGTGGGCCGCAACCTGATGCTGCGCTTTGGCAACATCGACGTGGATGCACAGGTCAATGGTGTCAGTGACCGCTACTTCAAGGTCAAGGGCCTCAAGCTTGAAGCCGGCATTGCCTTCAGCGAAAGCGATGCGCGGCGCCAGGCCCAGGTGGTGGTGATCGACCACAATACTCGCCAGCGCCTGTTCGGGCCCAACATCGACCCGCTGGGCCAGGTGATCCTGATAGGCAACCTGCCGTGCACGGTGATCGGGGTGACGGCGGACAATAAAAACATGTTCGCCGCCAGCAAGGCCCTGAACGTGTGGGTGCCATACGAAACCGCGGCGGGCCGTCTGCTGGGCCAGCGTCATCTGGACAGCATCACCGTGCGCATCAAGGACGGCCAGCCGAGCAAGGTGGTGGAAGACAACGTCAATAAGCTCATGCTGCAACGCCATGGCACCAAGGATTTCTTTACCAACAACCTCGACAGCATCATGCAGACGGTGCAGAAAACCAGCCGCTCCCTCGCGCTGTTGCTGTCATTGATTGCGGTGATCTCTTTGCTGGTGGGCGGTATTGGTGTGATGAATATCATGCTGGTGTCGGTCACCGAGCGCACCCGTGAAATCGGGATTCGCATGGCGGTGGGGGCGCGGCAATCGGATATTCGCCAGCAGTTTCTGGTGGAGGCGGTGATGGTGTGCCTGATCGGCGGGATCATCGGGATCTCGTTGTCCTACGCCATCGGCTACCTGTTTTCGCTGTTTGTGAAGGAGTGGGAGATGGTGTTTTCGGTGGGCTCGATCATTACCGCGTTTGCCTGTTCGACGTTGATCGGCATTGTGTTTGGTTTTGTACCGGCGCGGAATGCGGCGCGGTTGGACCCGATAGAGGCACTGGCCCGGGACTGACCTGAGGGAGCTGCTGATCGTTCCCACGCTCCGCGTGGGAACGCCGCCATAGACGCTCTGCGTCCACAGTGACGCAGAGCGTCACGGGATCCATTCCCACGCGGAGCGTGGGAACGATCTTAGTCTTCGGTCGAGTACATCCACCGCAACAACGAGTGCCGCCCGCTGATCCCCAACTTGATCGCCGCACGCTTGAGGTAGCTCTCGATGGTGTTGACCTTCAACGCCAATTGCTCGGCCAACTCCGGCGCGGTGCGCCCGGCCAGCAGGCCTACGCACACTTGTTGATCGTTCCCACGCTCTGCGTGGGAACGCCGCCATGGACGCTCTGCGTCCACAGTGACGCAGAGCGTCACGGGATCCATTCCCACGCGGAGCGTGGGAACGATCTTAGTCTTCGGTCGAGTACATCCACCGCAACAACGAGTGC
>NZ_JAEKCY010000045.1:0-2997 GCF_016405475.1 Pseudomonas sp. MF6767
AAGACTATTACGACTGACCCGCCACCCTGGAGGCGACCATGAACGCAGCATTGAAGATATGCCAGGAGCGTTACGACGCTCAGTTGCCGCCTCCAGTGAGCGAGTCGGCGGTGGAGATTGCCCGCAAGGAGTGGATCGATAACGCAGTTGAAACGCTGGTTGATCGGCGCAGCGACGTGCAGTTCAAGCGCCGACTGCATTCCGCGCAGGGCGTGACGTTCAAGACCTTCGCCGCCGAGGTCGAGCAGTTCGCGATCAACAGTGACAGCAAGAGCCCATGTGCCATTGGCGAGATGGTCATTGCTGGGCTGCTCGGTGATCGCTTCCTGGCCCGAGACGGCGCCGAGGACCTGCTGGCGGTAGCCGACCCAAAAGAACAGCTCAGGATCATCGCTCAGAGCCTTGTTGAGCCATTGGCAGACGATGCATTGGCGGCCCAGGCCGAGGACGAAGAACTATGAATACCCCTACCGCCCTCGCCCGCCTGGGCCTGGAAATCGCCAAGATGAAGAAGTCCTGCACGCCGGTACCGGACCGCACCTTCGTCATGGGCATGATCGAAATGGCCGAGTTCGCCGATCTGGTCGACTCCCCTACCGCCAACCGTTACCGCGATGCGCTGGACGCCAAGTTCGTCGAGCGCAATGCAGAGCTTAAGAGGGCCGCAGCATGACCACTCCAGTCGTGAAATCGCTAGTCGACGAGCAAATAGAAGAGCTGCCCGCCGACCGCATGATACTGGCCTTCACCCACACCAAGTGGCTGGGCGCCCTGTCGCTGGCACATGACGCTGGCATCCCGAATGTGCACGCATGGAGTGGTCGGGCCTGCATGTGTGGTGAGTGGACTGTCGCTTATGAGGTGAAAGCATGATTGTTGATTGGGGTGGTGCACCAGAAGACTGCGTAGGCGCGCTTGTCGCCTGTGTTGGGAATATCCATTTCCCGAGAGTTACCTTTGTTAAAAGCGTGATTCATGAGCAAAACCGGGTACGTGGCGAGTCTTGTGATGGCTCAGCGCTTTGCGCTTACCTTGACGTGTGGGCTTATGAGGAAAGGCCCTGGACCGGCGAAGGCCTGCCGCCTGTTGGAACGCTCTGCGAGTTTGCCGGGTTCAATCCCGAGGAAACCATCCCGACGGACCCGCGTGTTGGCGACCAAGTAACGGTTATAGCCCACTTTATGAGCGGGTCTTTCGAGGTGGCTGCATTCACCTTTTATGCGCCTCCTGAGTTCGAATATTTGCAGGTCGCTCAAGGCGCATATGGATGCTTTCGACCTGTCCGAACGCCCGAGCAGATCGCGGTGGAAGAACGCGAGAAAGCGATCGAGGAGATGATCGCCGACACCAACATCCTCACGGGCATCATGAGGGATCGCCGAATTATGGCGGGCCAGCTCTACGACTCTGGCTACCGCAAGCAGTCGCAGCCATGACCTCCTACCAAAGAGCCAAGCGCTACTGCTTCTGGCGCGGGTCTGCCATAGCACTCTCCATCCTCACCTTCCTGATGTTGCTCAGCGCCCTCGCTGACCGAATCACTCAATAACCAACACCTTCAATCGCTGCGAGCATCGCGGCAAGGAATCCCCATGTCCGCACAACAACAAGTCATCACCATCGACGATATCAGCGCCGATAACGCGCCGGCCATTTACGTAGCTGGTGGCCTGGGCCAATTCTTCGACGCGGTGAAGGCCGAAGTCACCGGCGAGGTGCCCGACCTGACCACTGTGAAAGGCCGTGCTCGCATCGCTTCCTTGGCCGCGACGGTGAGCAAGTCCAAAAAGGCAGTCGAAACCCCTGGCCGCGACTACCTGAAGCGCCTTAAGGAAATGCCGAAGGTGGTCGAGGCTGAGCTGCGCGAGTTCGTGACCAAGATGGACAGCCTGCGCGATACCACCCGGCAGCCCCTGACCGACTGGGAAGAGGCTGAACAGGCCCGTAAAGACAAGCACGTCGACGGTATCCAGGCCATCAAGGATTTGGCCGTTTTCGAAGCGCCCCCGACCGCCGCCCGTGTCGCCGACACCATCAACCAGCTTGAGATGGTCGCAATCAGCGATACATGGGAAGAGTTCCTGGCCGAAGCTGCCCAGGTGAAGGACGCGACACTGGTAAAGTTGCGCTCCCTTCTGGCCGAGCGTACCCAGTATGAAGCCGAGCAGGCCGAACTGGTGCGCCTGCGTGCCGAGGCAGAGGCTCAGGCCCAGCGCGACCGTGATGCAGAGATTGCCCGCGTTGCCGCCGAACAAGCCAGGCTCCATGCCGAGCAGCAGGCCCAGGCCGAACGTGACGCAGCAGCCCGCCGAGAACAGGAACTGCTGGATCAGGCCGCAGCTACACAGCGCGCCGCCGCGCAGGCCGCACTGGATGCAGAGGCAGCCGCCGAACGCCAGCGCCTTCAACTGGAACAGCAGGCCGAACAAGCGCGCACAGCAGCGGCCCAGGCAGAAGCAAGTCGTGCTGCCGCCGAACAGCGCGCCGAGCAAGAGCGCCTTGCGGCCATTCGCCGCCAAGAGGAAGCCGTGGAGCAGGCGCGACTGGATGAGGTTGCCAGGGCGAACGCAGCGGCAGATGAAATCCTGCGCCAGCAGCAGGAGCGCCAGGCTGACGTAGCACACAAGTCGAAGATCCTGGGCGAAGCCAAGCAGGCCCTGATCGGCATGAACATCAGCGAAGAGCTGGCCAAGGCCATCGTCCTGAAGATCGCCCGCGGCGAAGTGCCGAACGTATCCATTCAATTCTGAGGTTGCCATGACTAACTCAGCACTGGCCGAGCGCACCGAGACTCGGCAGGTCGCCAGCCCGGCGGCCACCAACGAATCAACCGCGATGCTGACAATGATCCAGCGGGCCGCAACCGACCCGGCATTCGATGCAGACAAAATGCAGAAGATGATGGAGATGTACGAGCGCCACACGGATCGTACGGCGGCGGCAGCCTTCAACGCCGCTATGGTTCGGGCTCAAGCGGAAATTGGCCCGGTTTTTCGT
>NZ_JAEKCY010000046.1:0-2713 GCF_016405475.1 Pseudomonas sp. MF6767
CCTGTTCCGCCGCCTGCGCGGGATCTTCCCGGCGTGGCGCCAAGCATGGCCGTCCACCGAAGCGCTCGATTCCGCCAAGGCCGAATGGATCAAGGAGTTTGCCGACGAGGGCATCCGCACTCTGGAGCAGATCGAGTTCGGTATCCAGAAGTGCCGAAAGCTCAAGAAGCCGTTCGCGCCGAGCGTTGGTGAGTTCATCGCTATGTGCGTGCCTGGCCCTGAAGACTTCGGAATGCCATCGGTCGCAGGGGCATGGATGGAGGCGCTCATGGAGACCTACAGCCACAACGGCGTGAAGATCGCGGCCGTCGCCACGGGCCTTTTCGACCTGCGTTCAGCCAAGCAGGAAGACAAGGGCCTGCGCCAGCGCTTCGACCACAACTACGCCGTGGTGATCCGCCGCGCCCAGGAAGGACAGCCGCTGGACGGCAAGATCCTCACCGGCATCGGCCACGACAGCCAGAAGACGGCGCTGGAACTGGCTGACGAATTGGCCGACCAGCAAACCCAGGCGCGAATCCTTCAGCAAGGCATCCCGGCCGACGGCAAATCGGCGCGTGCGCTCCTGCTGGCAAAAATGAACATCAAGCGCGAAGCACAGCGCGGCGCGGAGAAATTCTGATGAAAGATCACATCGACAAAGCTGGTATTCGATGCGCCGTTGCAGTGCTGGCAATGCTGGTTTTCTGTTTCGTGATTTGGGGGCCGGTGAACACTATCTGGATCGGCCCATGGATCTATGAAGGGACCACAATTGGCACCTTTGAGTGGCGCAAAGCCTGGGTTTTCAACGGCTGGATTCTCTTCGCGCCAATCGCGATCTGCCTCGGCTACTGCATCTTCACGATGGTCCGGGCTATCCGAAAAGACGAATCCGAGCGCCTGGAGCGCATCGCATTGATCGCAGAAGCAGCGGAGCAACGGACATGAGCGACAAGATGCGTGAAGCGGTTGCGAGAGCAATCTGGAATATCCGTCGCGAAGAGGAAGACCGGTGCGACATGGAGCTTGAGGACATTGGCGCCGACCATTCCGTGTGGGCCGAGGCTGATGCCGCTATCGGGGCGATAGTGATCAAACTTCCCGAAAAATGCGAATACGCAGACGCCCAAAGCGACTACGCCAAAGGCCATCGCCAAGGCAAGCGTGACGTTGTTGATGTCCTAGAAGCTGCCGGCCTGAAGGTGAAGTCATGAACATTCATTCGATGCCACACGACGCAACGGTCAAGCACAAGGCCCTGCCGAAGTCTTGCCTTCTGAAGGTCACCTTCCTGCCATGGCGCTATCAGGCATGCAGGAGCTTTATGCGTAGCCGAGGGGCGAATCACTTATCGATTTGGGCGTGGAGATTCCACGTAGTCATTCGGCGCCCCTGGATGGCAGGTCCAGCACGCCAACTACATCCTGAGCTGTTTGAGGTGAAGCCATGACCTACGTCAGAGAGCAATCATCTACCGAGCTCGCTGTGCACATGCGCAGCTTGCAGAAGATGCCAGGCTGGCATGACCCACTTGCAGACCGCTTGTGGCAGGAGGTTGAAGCGCTCAAGGCCGAAATCGCCGGCCTACGCACCGGCTACGAAGCCTACGAGCGGGTGAATGCTGAGCTGAAGGCTGAGGTTGAGGGGCTGCGCAAGGCTCTCACATCCTCCCGAGAATTCCTTATGCGTGATGCCAAGGTGCGGCGCATGACCGATGGAGCCCGGCACATATCGCCAATGTTTCCTCTCCGGAAACTGGTCATGGAGCAGATCGACGCCGCCCTGGGCCAGGGAGAGCAGTCATGAAGGAATTTCTGAGGATGTACAAGAAGACCTTCACTGGCTTCCCGTCCTACTGCCGAGACCTTGCGTTCGCATTTGCTGATCTTGGTGCCTCACTGCTGATTGTGAGCTTTCCGCTGACGTACCCGATCCTGTACCCGGCGGCTCAGCTCTGGAAAAAGGTGATGCGCAAATGACTAGCCTCCAGATCCGCAATGAATCCGACCGAGCCAGGGTGCTTGGCCATATCGCTGGTATGGACATCACCAAGCCCAAGAAGCTGGCCATCACCGAAGTTGACCGCAGCGGGGAGCAAAACAAGGCCCTGCACGCGGCCCTGGCCGATATTGCCGCCCAGGTCGAACACGCCGGGAAGAAGTGGGACGTCCTGATCTGGAAGCGCCTGCTGACGGCCGCCTGGCTGCGCGAGTCAGGCGACCAGCCGCAGATGATACCGGCGGTAGACGGTAACGGATTCGACGTCATCTACGAGCGCACCAGCAAGCTCACCGTGAAGCAGTGCGGCGAGCTGATCGAGTGGGTTCATTGTTTCGGCTCCGAGCACCAGGTGCGGTGGACGCAGAAGGACAACTGGGGAGGTAGGTACTGATGGATTACGCAGACATTTACGGAGTCCTGATTGCCTTGGCCCTGGTCATTGGTGTGGTGCTCGATCACCGACGCAAGCGCGCAGTAGAAGACTTCGAACGCAAGCGCCGCGACCGTAAGGCCGAAGTAGAGCGGGAAGCGAGGAAGGCGCTATGACCATCGAACGGAAGCCGGCCAAACCGAAGAAATGCCGTGTCGCTGCGTGCAGGGCCTCATTCGTGCCTTCGCGGATGGGTCAGGCGGTGTGCAGCCCAGCCTGCGCGCTCATCGACGGGCCACGACATGCGCCAAAGGCACGCAAGGCCCTGGCCGACATTGAGCGCAAGGACATCAAGGTCCG
>NZ_JAEKCY010000047.1:0-1910 GCF_016405475.1 Pseudomonas sp. MF6767
ACGACTGATCAAGCGGTGAAGCCGGATGCAAAAGACCAGCCGGTGAAGCCAGGTACGACTGATCAAGCGGTGAAGCCGGATGCAAAAGACCAGCCGGTGAAGCCAGGTACGACTGATCAAGCGGTGAGGCCGAATGCAAAAGACCAGCCGGTGAAGCCAGGTACGACGGATCAAGCGGTGAAGCCGGATGCAAAAGGTCCGAGGGTGCTAATAGATCACGGCGGATTGACGCCGAAACCGGGTAGAAACGATCATCCAGTGAAGCCGTCAGTGCCGATGCCTTCAGTGAATGTCACTAATGATGCTGAAGCAAATGTGCATGTGAACATCAATGTCGCTCACTGTCACTGCCCTGATACAAAGGACGGGCCAACCCCGGACTTAAATCCCAGGCAAGGTCCGAAGCCGGAATCGAACCCCGTGCCACAGCCGGGTCCAAAGCCGGAATCGAACCCCGTGCCCCAGCTGGGTCCGAAGCCGGGATCGAACCCCGTGCCCCAGCCGGGTCCAAAGCCGGAATCGAACCCCGTGCCCCAGCCGGGTCCAAAGCCTGAATCGAACCCCGTGCCCCAGCCCGGTCCGAAGCCTGAATCGAACCCCGTGCCACAGCCCGGTCCAAAGCCTGAATCGAACCCCGTGCCTCAGCCGGGTCCGAAGCCTGAATCGAACCCCGTGCCACAGCCCGGTCAGAAGCCGGAATCGAACCCCGTGCCGCAGCCCGGTCCGAAGCCGGAATCGAACCCCGTGCCCCAGCCCGGTCCGAAGCCGGAATCGAACCCGATGCCACAGCCAGGCCCGAATCCGGATACCAACCCGATACCTACACCCGCGCCACAGCCCGATAAGTTTGTTCCGGGTTTGACCAGCCCAGGTCCTGATGAGAATAAATTCGACAAAAACTGGCGCTTCAATGCTCGACTTTCATCCAGATCCTGAAATCCACTGGCTCATAAGAACGCTTGAATAAAACGGGGGCTTCTCCGAGGTATACCACTCGGAGAAGTACTGTTTAAGGAGAAACTTGTGTCGTGCTGTTCGATTAATAATATTGCGCGCGTGATAGATGTCCGTCAGGTGGCACCTGTTGATACGTTGAAACCCATTAATGACACTCTTCAGTGCACTCCAGTTAATTACGGAACTGTCGAGACAGCTAAAAAAAGCATTGGTACTAATAGAGAGTTAGTCACTACATTGTCGGGGCTGTTTGCGTCTTTTTTTTCACAGTTGATTTCTCTATTGTCCGATAAAAAAGATACGACAGTTCCTGATATTCCTCCTCCGCCCAGGGTTCAGCCTGAGGTTCCGCCTCGGGTCATACCTGAACCGCTACCACCAAAGCCTGAGGTCGCCGCAAACATTCCGGGTCTTTCGATAAAGCGTAATGGGGCTAAGCCGGACAACATCTGGAGTGGCTTTCGCCAAGGGCCAAGTGGCAACTGCGTTACCGTATCGGCCATCAAGGCAGCCATGTACCGATTTGGTCAAAGCCCTACGGACATTTTTCGCTCAGTGAGAAAAGAGCCTGGCGGTTATCACGTGGTCATGCACGACGATTTTCAGCTGAGATTGACCGACTCGGAGTTGGCGCAAGCAGCACAAGGTTCGCGGTTTATAGGTCCCGATAAAGAGATGCTCAAGGATGCGCAGTTTCTTTTTGCCGTCAGCGCCAAGCGCGCGCAAATGGAAGACAACGATGGTACGGCGAGCAGGAGTTTTCATGCTGCCATTCGCAGCCTGAACAATGGGGACTGGCGCTTATACACATCTGACGCTGCCGACGATCTACTCTGTGTAGATCTCTCTGGTCGCGGCACTATTAAAAAACAAAAGCTGAAGACGAAGAGACTACAGCAGCTACGGTGGGACTCCCACCAGTCACAAAAAGTGAAATACTCACCACATACAAC
>NZ_JAEKCY010000049.1:0-1823 GCF_016405475.1 Pseudomonas sp. MF6767
GTCTCGGTGCGCTCGGCCAGTGCTGAGTTAGTCATGGCAACCTCAGAATTGAATGGATACGTTCGGCACTTCGCCGCGGGCGATCTTCAGGACGATGGCCTTGGCCAGCTCTTCGCTGATGTTCATGTCGATCAAAGCCTTTTTGGCTTCGCCCAGGATTTTCGACTTGTGCGCTACGTCAGCCTGGCGCTCCTGCTGCTGGCGCAGGATTTCATCTGCCGCTGCGTTCGCCCTGGCAACCTCATCCAGTCGCGCCTGCTCCACGGCTTCCTCTTGGCGGCGAATGGCCGCGAGTCGGTCTTGCTCGGCGCGCTGCTCGGCAGCCAAGCGGCTTGCTTCGGCCTGTGCAGCTGCTGCGCGGGACTGTTCGGCTTGCAGCTCCAGTTGCAGGCGCTGGCGTTCGGCGGCAGCCTCTGCATCCAGTGCGGCCTGTGCGGCGGCGCGCTTAGTGGCGGCCGCCTGGTCCAGCAGTTCCTGCTCACGTCTGGCGGCAGCTTCGCGCTCGGCCTGTGCCTGCTGCTCGGCCTGGAGTCGGGCTTGTTCGGCGGCTACCCGTGCAATCTCTGCATCGCGGTCGCGCTGGGCCTGGGCTTCGGCGGCGGCACGCAGGCGGGCCAGCTCTGCCTGCTCGGCTTCATACTGGATGCGCTCGGTGTGCAGGGTGCGCAGCTTCGCCAGGGTCTGGTCTTTCACCTGGGCGGCTTCGGCCAGGAACTCTTCCCAGGAGTCGTTGATTTCGACCGACTCAAGGTCGGCAATAATCTTGGCAACATGGGTGGCGGCCGGGGGGGCTTCAAAAACGGCCAAGTCCTTTATGGCTTGGATGCCGTCAACGTGCCTGTCCTTGCGTGCCTGATCGGCACCCTCCCAATCCGTCAGAGGCTGGCGGGTGGCATCGCGCAGATTGTCCATCTTGGTGACGAACTCGCGCAGCTCCGCCTCGACCACCTTCGGCATTTCCTTAAGGCGTTTCAGGTAGTCGCGGCCCGGCTTCTCGACTGCCGCCTTAGATTTGCTGACGGTTGCTGCCAGGCTGGCGATGCGGGCACGGCCTTTAGCGGTCTTGAGGTCTGGAACCTCGGTAGTTACTTCGGCCTTCACCGCGTCGAAGAACTGGCCCAGGCCACCGGCAACGTAGATGGCCGGCGCGTTGTCGGCGCTGATGTCGTCGATGGTGATTACTTGCTGTTGTGCGGACACGGTGACTCCCTGCCGCGATGCTCGCAGCGATTGAAGGCATTGGTTATTGAGTAATTCGATCAGCGAGGGCGCTGAGCAACATCAGGAAGGTGAGGATAGATAGCGCTATGGCAGACCCGCGCCAGAAGCAGTAGCGCTTGGCTCTTTGGTAGGAGGTCATTCAGACACCGGCTTACGCCAACCCTTGTCGATCAGGTTCTCGACCCAGGCCCTTGCCTCTGGATCACCGTCGAACGCGGTGGCGCACATGCCAGCGTCAATTTCCATGTAGTTAATCGCAGCAAGACGCTCTTCCGCTGCAATCTGTTCGGGCGTGCGGCAAGGCCTGAAATGGTCTCCAGAGCTTGAATGGCTTGAGCTTTGCGAGTAGACGAAAACCGCGCAGGGGTAGTCGTCGCCAACAAAGGTTCGGTGGGCGACTATCTCAACCTCCGTCCATTCTTCGCCAGGGATCAGTTTTCGATGCTCGCACACCGTTCCAACAGGCGGCAGGCCCTCGCCGGTCCAGGGCCTTTCCTCATAAGCCCACACGTCAAGGTAAGCGCAAAGCGCTGAGCCATCACAAGACTCGCCACGTACCCGGTTTTGCTCATGAATCACGCTTTTAACAAAGGTAACTCTCG
>NZ_JAEKCY010000005.1:0-333836 GCF_016405475.1 Pseudomonas sp. MF6767
CGTTGATAGGTTGGGTGTGTAAGCGCTGTGAGGCGTTGAGCTAACCAATACTAATTGCCCGTGAGGCTTGACCATATAACACCCAAGCAATTTGAGTCGAAAGGCCAGATTGCGGTGTGTGAAGACGCAATGAACCGAAAGTTCGACGCTCACAAAACACCACGATCTATCACATACCCAATTTGCTGAAGCGAGGCCAGCTGGCCACGACTCAGTACCCGAATTTCTTGACGACCATAGAGCATTGGAACCACCTGATCCCATCCCGAACTCAGCAGTGAAACGATGCATCGCCGATGGTAGTGTGGGGTTTCCCCATGTGAGAGTAGGTCATCGTCAAGATTAAATTCCAAAACCCCAATTGCGAAAGCAGTTGGGGTTTTGTTTTGGGCGCTCTAAAAGCACGCCAACTTCCAAAGCCTGCATAGCGTTCCATTGAAACCTTTTGTACAGATACCCGAATACCAGTCGAACCTTGCGTGTTATCAAGGTTCACAGGTGGTGCGCCATGTATTTATCTCCACGGTTATGTACCTCGCAGACACCCACGTAGCGTCTGAGCTGTGAAACAAAATAATCGCCGGGAACAGGCCCTGCTGCCTGTCCGGATCCAACCGCCCCGGACTATCATGCTGATAGCCCTACCCCTCACCGCAAGGAGCCGCTCGGAACGCCGATGCGCCAGATCTGGAAATCTTTTCGAGCCCTTTATTTCGCCTCTTTGATGATGCTGATCGGCTCCGGCCTACTTAGTACTTATCTGGCTTTGCGTCTGGCAGCAGACAATGTCGACAGCCTGTGGGTCGGTGCGCTGATGGCCGCCAACTATTTTGGCTTGGTGCTGGGCGGCAAGCTCGGACACCGCCTCATCGCCCGGGTCGGGCATATTCGCGCCTACGCCACCTGCGCGGGCATCGTCGGTGCAGCGGTGCTGGGGCACGGTTTGATTGATTGGCTGCCAGCCTGGATCGTGCTGCGGATGATCGTGGGCCTGGGGATGATGTGCCAGTACATGGTCATCGAGAGTTGGCTCAACGAGCAGGCGGATGCCAAGCAGCGCGGTGTAGTGTTCAGCGGCTACATGATTGCGTCCTACCTTGGGTTGGTGCTGGGCCAACTGATCCTGGTCATGCATCCCCATCTTGGGCTTGAGCTGTTGATGCTCGTGGCGTTGTGCTTTGCGCTGTGCCTGGTCCCGGTGGCAATGACTCGACGCATTCACCCGGCCCCACTGCACCCGGCCCCGATGGAGCCGCGTTTCTTTATCAAGCGTGTGCCGCAGTCGCTCAGCACCGTGTTGGGCGCTGGGTTGATCGTCGGTTCGTTCTACGGCTTGGCACCGCTGTACGCCTCTCAGCAGGGCCTGACGACCGAGCAAGTCGGCCTGTTCATGGGTAGCTGCATTTTTGCTGGATTGGTCGTGCAGTGGCCACTGGGGTGGTTGTCGGACCGCTATGACCGCGCGCTGCTGATTCGCTGCTTCGCCTTGTGCCTGGCGGTGACGGCCTTGCCGTTGGCAATCATGACGCAGGTTCCGCTGGAAGTGTTGTTCGTGGCAGGCTTCTTCTGTTCGCTGGTGCAGTTCTGCCTTTACCCTTTGGCAGTGGCCTTTTCCAACGACCATGTGGAAGGCGATCGTCGGGTATCGCTGACGGCCATGTTGCTGGTGACCTACGGGATCGGCGCCAGCGTAGGGCCGCTGTTGGCCGGTGTGGTAATGAAGCTATTCGGCAGCCAGATGCTCTATGCGTTTTTCAGCCTGTGTGCATTGATCCTGGTGTGGCGCATTCGCCCCAAGGCGGTGACCAACCTGCATCAGGTCGATGACGCGCCGCTGCATCACGTGGCGATGCCCGACAGCATGTCCAGTTCGCCTTTGGTGGCTGCCCTTGACCCGCGGGTGGATGAGCAGGTGGTACAGGATCAGATGCAAGTCACTGTGCCCGAGCCAGAGCCTGCCCCTGAAACCGATGAGCCGACGAGCGAAGAGCCGCACGAGCCACCAGACCCGGACGAACATCCCCATGACTTGAGCAGGGCACGCCCCTGAACGAAAAAACGGGCAGATCCCATCAGGATCTGCCCGTTTTTTTATCTCAGCGTCTAACGCTTAAAGATCGTCGTCTTTATCGAAGCGCCGAGCTTCACGCTGTAATTGGTAGACAAAGCGTTCCACTTGTCGCTGCACCAAGCCACTCATGTTATGAAAGCGCACGCCGGCAAAGGTGGTGTTGATCTTGTCTTCGAAGTGTAGATAGCGCAGTTCCACGGAGGTGGACATGCTGCCGAAGGGCAGGGCGGCGATAAAGCGATCATAGACCTGGCCCAACTGCAGACGCTCAGAGATGTCGCCTTCAAAGCGCAATTTGCAGCCGGTTGCCGAGATATCCAACAGCTTACCGCTGACAGGGGCCTTGAGCTTCTCGCCACCTAACTGAATATCCACCAATTGCGCGAGTTTCAGTGCGGCGCGGAAGGCATTGCGTCGTTGATGGTAAACCACTTCGCCGGGCAGGTTGCCGCTGTAGATGCGGTGGCCGCCTTTCTCGCTGATGGTCAAGGTGCCGTTGCTTTCCCAGGCAACCCGCACGCCCTCATGGAAACCTTCGATACGGAAGGCTTCGCCATTCTCAAGATAGCGTTCACCGTCGCGGGGAATCATTTCGTCCAGTACCAGCGTCTTGCTGTCCCGGTCGATGTCCACCAGGTAGCTCTGGAAGCGCTGGCTACGTTCGTGGAAGGTGATGATCAGCGGGTCATGGCTTTCTTGCAGCATCCGCAACGTGCTGGCGATTTCCAGAGGCGTGGTGAGCACCTTGGGTGGCTGCGGTGCATCTTCCGCATTAAGGGCGTTGAACACGGTTCTTCCATCTCCAGGCAAAATACGACTACACGCAAGAACCGGCATTTTGCCAGTATGTAGCGCGCCTTGGATAGGTCGCGCTGTAAACCGGCGTCAGGCTTGGCTGCGGGTGCTTGGTTTGATCAGGCGTGAGGTGGAGCCTTGGGCGTTATACAGGGCCGGAGGTTCTCCGCCGTGCAGTATGCGCAACTGATTGGCGGTGGTGGCTTGCTGAAGCTGGATCGACTGGCCGTTGAGCAGGTTGGCTTCCTGGCACTGGGCGAGCAAATGATTGAGTTCTTTGCTTTGTGCCAGCAGTTGATCGCCGACTGAGGAGTGGCTGGCCAGTTGTGCCAGGCCATCATGATCGGCGGGCAGGCCCAGGCTGATCAGAATCTCGCTGCGTTTTTTGCCGTGCTGTTCGAGCAAGACAATCAGGGACTGTTTGCGCGCCAGGATTTCTTCCAGCAAGGGCATATCCCGGCCGTACAAGGCCAGTGATTCTTCCTTGAGCAGCTCGAGCAATTGTTGCGTCGGCGCCAGATCATCAATGATCAGTTGGAGCAAATGTTCGTCGTGGTGCATGGCTGGCCTTGGGTTTTAAGCGTCCAAAAGCCCAGCGCAGGCGTTTGCCTAGCGCTCGGCTTCGAAGTTGAGCAGCTTGCTGGCTACACGGTTGCTGTCGACTTTATAGCTGCCATCGGCGATAGCCTGTTTCAACTCGGCCACGCGGGCTTTATTGACGACGGGTTGATCGCGCAGCGAGTCAGTGACCTTCTGCAACTGTTGAGCCTCATTGCTCAGGTGTACCGATTCCCCACTCTGGCTGGCGGCGGCCTGTTCTGCTTTGGCAGGCAAGGGCTGCGGCTTGGCCTCTACGCTGTCCTTGGCACCGGCGGTGCGCGTATTGCCGGGCAAGGCCGGGGTGTTATTCAAACGACTGAAATCAATGACCATGTTGAAAAACCTCTGGGTATTTGGACGCTTGCCATGTTTTCGGCCATACCCAGGCAAACTTTAGGCTCGATTGACAATAAACCTGTACGGCTCAATATCCAGCACACAGTGTAGGAAAAGCTGGCATTTGATTCCAGTCATCTATAGCGCCACCTCGACCTGGCCTGGTGCCGTGACCCGCGCCTTGATCACGCGATTGGAGTTGAGGTTCTTGACGCGGATCTGTTCGCTCATGCCGCCATTTGACAGCGCCTCGCCCGGCATCCTGACGTTCAGGCCGCCGCTGCTGGCGGAAATTACCACCTGGTCACCCTTGCGAATCACCTCGGCCTGTTCCAGATGAACCAGCGTGAGGACTTGGTCGGTGACCACTGGCCGGGTGAGTTTCTGCCCGATGGCCTGGTCCAGCGACGTCAGGTAGCCCTGGTTGATCAAGCTGATATCCCGCTCGCGCAACGCCACGTCGTCGTAGCCGATGATACCCGTGCGCTTCAATGGTCGCGCCACTACCACCACATCGCGATACAGCTTGACCTGAGCTGGTACGAAAACCGTCCAGGGCGAGGCGCCCTCACAGCGTACCTTTACGGTCACACGGCCGATGGGCTGGGCGGGGCTTTCCAGAGTGGCTGTCAATTCCTTGTCGCACATTGGCATGCGCAAGCGAGGGTCCAACTGGTTGACCTGAATTTCATAACGCCCCGGCGTCTGGGTAGTCGCCAGATAATCTTCTACAGTGAACTCAAGAAAGCCTTGGGTGACGCCGATAAGTAGATCAGGCAGGGTGACGTTGTCGGCACGGGCCGTGACGCCCAGGCCCGAGACAAGCAGTGCCATCGCGGCGCAGAGCAGTCTACGGTAGCGTGAGCGGCCAGGGTGTCGGGAAACTGTCGTTTTAATATCCATACTCAGTAAATAGCAAAGCTCGTGCCGTTTAGTGTTGGGTACGCGTCGTACCCCTAGGATTTAGGAGTCTGGGCATGGCAGGTGTAATGGATTCAGTAAACCAGCGCACACAGCTGGTAGGGCAGAATCGCCTGGAGTTGTTGCTTTTCCGCCTGGATGGCAAACAGTTGTATGGCATCAACGTGTTTAAAGTGCGTGAAGTGCTGCAATGTCCCAAGTTGACGATCATGCCCAAGTCCAGTCCAGTGGTGTGCGGCGTGGCCAACATCCGTGGCGCGACCATTCCGATTCTTGACCTGGCCATGGCCACGGGGGCCGCGGGTTTGCAAGACCGCCAGAACCCCTTCGTGATCATCACCGAATACAACACCAAGACCCAGGGTTTCCTGGTGCGCTCGGTGGAGCGCATCGTCAATATGAACTGGGAAGAGATCCATCCGCCGCCCAAGGGCACGGGGCGCGATCACTACCTGACGGCGGTGACGCGGGTCGATAACCAGTTGGTGGAAATCATCGACGTGGAGAAGATCCTCGCCGAAGTGGCCCCCACCTCGGAAACCATTTCCGTCGGGGTGGTGGATGCCGAAACGGCACACAAGGCGGTTTCGCTGCGGGTGTTGACCGTGGACGACTCTTCTGTAGCGCGCAAGCAGGTCACGCGTTGCCTGCAAACGGTCGGGGTTGAGGTGGTAGCCCTCAATGATGGCCGCCAGGCCTTGGATTACCTGCGCAAGCTGGCAGACGAAGGCAAGAGGCCTGAAGAAGAATTCTTGATGATGATCTCTGACATCGAGATGCCGGAAATGGATGGCTACACGCTCACGGCCGAAATACGTAACGATCCACGCATGCAAAAGTTGCATATCATCCTGCATACTTCGTTGTCGGGGGTATTCAATCAGGCAATGGTCAAGAAGGTCGGTGCGGATGACTTTCTGGCCAAGTTCCGTCCTGATGACCTCGCATCCCGGGTAGTCGACCGGATCAAGGCAGCAGATCACGGCTAGGGGATTTCCCCCGGCGGTCACACGATTTAAGAGGCGGCATCATTGTCTACGGGTAATTTGGATTTCGAACAGTTCCGGGTCTTCCTGGAAAAAGCCTGTGGCATATTGCTCGGTGAAAACAAGCAGTACCTGGTATCCAGCCGTCTCAACAAGCTGATGGAACAGCAGGGCATCAAGTCCCTGGGTGAGTTGGTCCAGCGGATCCAGGGGCAGCCGCGCAGTGGGCTCAAGGAAATGGTGGTCGATGCCATGACTACCAACGAAACCTTGTGGTTTCGCGATACCTATCCCTTTGAAGTGCTCAAGAACAAAGTCTTGCCGGAAGCCATCAAGGCCAGCCCGGGCCAGCGCCTGCGTATCTGGTCGGCGGCCTGTTCCTCGGGGCAGGAGCCGTACTCGATCTCGATGTCCATCGACGAGTTCGAGCGGACCAACATGGGCCAGTTGAAAGCCGGCGCGCAAATTGTGGCCACGGACTTGTCCGGCACTATGCTCACCAATTGCAAGACCGGTGAGTACGACAGCCTGGCGTTGGGCCGAGGCTTGTCCCAGGAGCGCCTTCAACGTTACTTCGATCCCAAAGGGGCGGGGCGTTGGGCGATCAAGGCGCCGATCAAGAACCGCGTCGAATTTCGCTCGTTCAACCTGCTCGACAGCTACGCCAGCCTAGGCAAGTTCGACATGGTGTTCTGCCGCAACGTGCTGATCTATTTCTCGGCTGAAGTGAAGAAAGACATTCTGTTGCGCATCCACGGCACCCTCAAGCGCGGAGGTTATCTGTTCCTCGGTGCTTCCGAGGCGCTCAATGGGCTGCCGGATCACTTCCAGATGGTGCAATGCAGCCCAGGGATCATCTACCAGGCCAAGTAGCCTGGGTGTATGCAATAAAACTGTGGGAGCCGGGCTTGCCCGCGATAGCGTTTTGTCAGTCGACGAATAGGTCGGCAGGCACTCCGCCATCGCAGGCAAGCCAGCTCCCACATTTGTTTTCTCGGCAAGCTGGCGTAAAGCGGCAACTGCCCATTGCCGCTTTACTGGCACTACGCGGAAATCGCTTGCCGCTTTTCTGGCATAGTCGCCGGCAACTTCCCTCGAAACCCTTTATATACGGGGCTTTCGCAAGTTTGGCATACACCTTGCTATAACCCTGCTAACGAACAGCAGGTCAGCCTAAAGGTTTCCGCCATGAGCATCAGCTTCGATAAAGCGCTCGGTATCCACGAACAAGCCCTGGGCTTCCGCGCCCAGCGTGCCGAAGTCCTGGCCAACAACATCGCCAACGCCGACACCCCGAACTACAAGGCTCGGGACCTGGACTTCTCCGCCGTGCTCGCCGCACAACAGGACAAGACCAAGAACGGCACCTTCGCCTTGAACATGACCAATAGCCGTCATATCGAAGCGCAAGGCCTGGGCAATGGTGACGAGTCGCTGCTGTATCGCACGCCGATGCAGCCGTCGATCGACCAGAACACCGTTGACGCCCAGCTGGAGCAATCGAACTACGCCGAAAACTCGGTGAACTTCCAGGCCAGCTTCACCCTGCTCAACAGCAAATTCAAAGGGCTGATGTCAGCCCTGCGCGGAGAGTAAGCCATGTCCCTGTCCAGTGTTTTCAATATTGCCGGCAGTGGCATGAGCGCGCAGACCACGCGTTTGAACACCGTCGCCAGTAACATCGCCAACGCCGAGACCGTCTCCTCGAGTATTGACCAGACCTATCGCGCCCGCCATCCGGTATTCGCCACCATGTTCCAGGGTGGCCAGGCAGGCGGCAGCGAGTCGCTGTTCCAGAATCAGGACGCCGCCGGCTCCGGCGTGCAGGTGTTGGGCGTGGTCGAAGACCAGAGCAACCTGGAGGCCCGTTACGAGCCCAACCATCCTGCCGCGAACGAAAAGGGTTACGTCTACTACCCCAACGTCAACGTGGTCGAGGAAATGGCTGACATGATTTCCGCCAGCCGCTCGTTCCAGACCAACGCGGAAATGATGAACACCGCCAAAACCATGATGCAGAAGGTCCTGACCCTGGGTCAGTGATAAGGGGCGCCAAATAATGGCCATCGTTGATACGTCAAACAACACGGCTGTCCAGGACCTGTTCAACTCCAAGGTCAAGGACGCTTCGAACAATGTATCGAATGTTTCCAAAGCTGCCACGGGTAACCAGGCGCTGGGCAAGGACGCATTCCTGCAGTTGCTGGTGACCCAGCTGAAAAATCAGAACCCGCTGTCGCCCCAGGACAACGGCGCGTTCGTGGCCCAGCTTGCCCAGTTCAGCAGCCTGGAAGGCATCAACACCCTGAACGACTCGGTGAACAACATCTCCAGCAACTTCAGCTCTTCTCAAGCGCTGCAGGCTTCGTCGCTGGTGGGGCGGTCGATCATTATCCAGACCGACAAAGCCATGGTGGATACCAGCAAGAGCATGAACGGTTCAGTGGCGGTGCCATCGGCGGTGGGCAACGTGTCCGTCAAGATCACCGACAAGGACGGCAACGTCGTACGTACCGTGGATATGGGCGCGCAGAGTGCCGGCAGCCAGAGCTTTATCTGGGACGGCAAGAACGATAAGGGTGAGGTCGCCCCAGCCGGCACCTACACCTTCAATGCCTCCACCAAGAACGACAAAGGTGACGCGGTGGCCCTGACCACCTCGCTACCAGCCACGGTCACCAGCGTGACCCTGAGCAAGACCGGCGGCGAAATGCTGCTCAACCTTGCAGGCGGCATGGGCAGCGTCAAGCTGTCGCAAATTCAGACTATCGGTACATAGAGCCGGCTAAATACGGCAGAGGAGAGAAACATGTCTTTTAACATCGGCCTTAGCGGCCTCTATGCGGCCAACAAACAACTGGACGTGACCGGCAACAACATCGCCAACGTCGCGACCACTGGCTTCAAGTCATCCCGTGCGGAATTCGCGGATATCTACGCGGCCTCCAAGCTGGGCACCGGCCAGAACAGCATCGGCAACGGTGTGAACCTGGCGGCGGTGTCCCAGCAGTTCACCCAGGGCGACGTCAACGGGAGTGGCGGCATCCTCGACATGGCGATCCAGGGTGGTGGCTTCTTCGTGCAGAAGGGCAGCGACGGTTCGCTGGAATACACCCGTAGCGGTGCTTTCCGTGCGGACAAAGACGGCTATATCACCAACAATACCGGCACCTCGCGCCTGCAAGGCTATGCCGCGGACGAGAATGGCAAAATCACCAAAGGCGGCCTGGTTGACCTGCAGCTGAACCTGGCGAACCTGCCGCCGAAGGCGTCTACCAAGGTGGACTCTTCCAGCAACCTGAACTCCTCGTCGCCGGTGATCGATCAGTCCAAGAACCCGTTTGATCCAACCAAGTCCGAAAGCTTCACCACGCAATACAGCACCACCTTGTACGACTCCCAGGGCAATGCGCACCCGATGGTGCAGTACCTGGTCAAAACCGATGCCAACCAGTGGCAGGCCTACACCTTGATCGATGGCCGCAATCCTGATGGTTCGGCTCCTACCGGTACCGGTACCGGTGCTGACGTGAAGGCGCCTGTGCCGTCGACATTGAGCTTCGATGGTGCTGGTAACCTCAAGAGCATCGTGACCGGCGGTGTTGCCGGTAACACCTTGACCATCAAGGATTGGATACCTGGCACGGTGACCGATGGCGTATGGAAAGCTAACGATGCGACGGCTAACAAGGACGGCATCGCCATCAACATGGGCACCGTCACCCAGTACAACTCGGCCAGCTACCGTAACCCGCCGGTCACAGATGGTTACGCCACCGGCCAGATCACCGGCCTGAAGATCGATGGCAGCGGCGTGCTCTTCGCCACCTTCAGTAACCAGCAGAGCAAGGCCATCGGCCAGATTTCCCTGGCCAGCTTCAACAACGAGCAGGGCCTGCAGCCCGCCGGCGGTACGACCTGGAAAGAGACCTTCGCGTCGGGCCAGCCGGGCTACGACGCCCCGGAATCTGGCACTCTGGGGTCGATCAAGGCCTCCTCCCTGGAGAACTCCAACGTCAACTTGACCAACGAGCTGGTGGACCTGATCAAGGCCCAGAGCAACTACCAGGCGAACGCCAAGACCATCTCCACCCAAAGCACCATCATGCAGACCATCATTCAGATGACCTGATAGGTTAGCGCTTTAAAATGTGGGAGGGGGCTTGCCCCCGATAGCGGTGAATCAGCCAAGTATCCATTGACTGACACCCTATCGGGAGCAAGCCCCCTCCCACATTTGCATCTGCTTCATGCTGTCCATCCAGGTATTGACCGAACAGCAATACCGCAACAAGGGCTTTATGCCCGCCCAAGAAAAAGCCCCCGATACACCCTAGGTGTATCGGGGGCTTTTCTGCCTCGGGTGGTTAAACCCAGGGCAGGTTCAGCTTATTGGCAAGCTTCGCAATCCGGCTCGTCAATCGCGCAGGCCTTTGGCACAGGTGCCGGGCCGGCTGGCGCTGCGAGTACCGAGTCATCACCGTGGTTGCCGCTGGACACTGCGTTCAGCTTGCCGGTGTTGATGGTCGACTTCTCGGTGCTGGTGGCGGCCAGGGCACGGAGGTAGTAAGTGGTTTTCAGGCCACGGTACCACGCCATGCGGTAGGTCACGTCCAGCTTCTTGCCCGAAGCGCCGGCGATGTACAGGTTCAGGGACTGGGCCTGGTCGATCCACTTCTGACGACGGCTGGCGGCGTCAACGATCCACTTGGTGTCCACTTCGAAGGCGGTCGCGTAGAGCTCTTTGAGTTCTTGCGGGATGCGCTCGATCTGCTGCACGGAACCGTCGTAGTACTTCAGGTCGTTGATCATGACCGAGTCCCACAGGCCACGAGCTTTCAGGTCGCGAACCAGGTACGGGTTGATCACGGTGAATTCGCCCGACAGGTTCGATTTCACATACAGGTTCTGGTAGGTCGGTTCGATCGACTGCGACACGCCAGTGATGTTGGCGATGGTGGCGGTCGGTGCGATGGCCATGATGTTGGAGTTACGAATACCTTTCTGCACACGGGCACGTACCGGTGCCCAGTCCAGGGTTTCGTTCAGGTCGACGTCGATGTACTTCTGGCCACGGGCTTCGATCAGGATCTGTTGCGAATCCAGCGGCAGGATGCCCTTGGACCACAGCGAACCCTGGAACGTCTCGTAGGCGCCGCGCTCGTCGGCCAGGTCGCAGGAAGCCTGGATCGCGTAGTAGCTGACCGCTTCCATGGACTTGTCGGCGAACTCGACCGCTGCATCGGAACCGTAAGGGATGTGCTGCAGGTACAACGCGTCCTGGAAGCCCATGATCCCCAGGCCAACCGGACGGTGCTTGAAGTTGGAGTTCTGCGCCTGTGGCACCGAGTAGTAGTTGATGTCGATGACGTTATCGAGCATGCGTACGGCGGTGTTGACGGTACGCTCCAGCTTGGCGGTGTCCAGCTTGCCGTTGACGATGTGGTTCGGCAGGTTGATCGAGCCCAGGTTGCAAACGGCGATCTCGTCCTTGTTGGTGTTCAAGGTGATCTCGGTGCACAGGTTCGAGCTGTGGACCACGCCCACGTGCTGCTGCGGGCTGCGCAGGTTGCATGGGTCCTTGAAGGTCAACCATGGGTGGCCGGTTTCGAACAGCATGGACAGCATTTTGCGCCACAGGTCTTTGGCCTGGATGGTCTTGAACAGCTTGACCTTGCCTGGGTACTCGGTGAGGGCTTCGTAGTACTCGTAGCGCTCTTCGAAGGCCTTGCCGGTCAGGTCGTGCAGGTCCGGCACTTCGGATGGCGAGAACAGGGTCCACTTGCCGTCATCGAAGACGCGCTTCATGAACAGGTCAGGGATCCAGTTGGCGGTGTTCATGTCGTGGGTACGACGACGGTCATCACCGGTGTTCTTGCGCAGCTCGATGAACTCTTCAATGTCCATGTGCCAGGTTTCCAGGTAGGCACATACAGCGCCTTTGCGCTTGCCACCCTGGTTCACGGCAACGGCGGTGTCGTTCACCACTTTCAGGAACGGTACGACGCCCTGGGACTTGCCGTTGGTGCCCTTGATGTACGAGCCCAGTGCACGCACTGGGGTCCAGTCGTTGCCCAGGCCACCGGCGAATTTGGACAACATGGCGTTGTCGTGGATCGCGTGGTAGATGCCCGACAGGTCATCCGGCACGGTGGTCAGGTAGCAGCTCGACAGCTGTGGACGCAGGGTGCCGGCGTTGAACAGGGTCGGGGTCGACGACATGTAGTCGAAGGACGACAGCAGGTTGTAGAACTCGATCGCACGGTCTTCTTTGTTCTTCTCTTCGATCGCCAGGCCCATGGCCACGCGCATGAAGAACACTTGCGGCAGTTCGAAGCGGATGCCGTCCTTGTGGATGAAGTAACGGTCGTACAGGGTTTGCAGGCCCAGGTAGGTGAACTGCTGGTCACGCTCGTGGTTGATCGCCTTGCCGAGTTTTTCCAGGTCGAAAGTGGCCAGGACCGGGTTCAGCAATTCGAATTCGATACCTTTGGCGATGTAGGCCGGCAGGGCCTTGGCGTACAGGTCGGCCATCTCGTGGTGAGTGGCGCTGTCGGCGACTTTCAGGAAGCCCAGGCCTTCGGCACGCAGGGTGTCCATCAGCAGGCGGGCGGTCACGAACGAGTAGTTCGGCTCACGCTCGACCAGGGTACGGGCGGTCATCACCAGCGCGGTGTTGACGTCGGTCAGGGCCACGCCGTCGTACAGGTTCTTCAGGGTTTCGCGCTGGATCAGGTCACCGTCGACTTCTTCCAGGCCTTCGCAGGCCTCGGTGATGATCGTGTTCAGGCGGCCCAGGTCCAGCGGGGCAAAGCTGCCGTCGGCCAGGGTGATGCGGATCGACGGGTGCGCTTGTACGGCGGCTTCTTCGGCCGGGGAACGTACGGCACGCTCCTTGGCGCGCGAGTCACGGTAGATCACGTAGTCGCGGGCCACTTTTTGCTCGCCGGCACGCATCAGGGCCAGTTCTACCTGGTCCTGGATTTCTTCGATGTGGATAGTGCCGCCCGATGGCATGCGACGCTTGAAGGTCGCGGTGACCTGTTCGGTCAGGCGTGCAACGGTGTCGTGGATGCGCGACGAAGCGGCAGCGGTGCCGCCTTCAACTGCAAGAAACGCTTTGGTGATGGCGACGGTGATTTTGTCATCGGTATAAGGAACGACAGTGCCGTTACGCTTGATCACGCGCAGTTGGCCAGGTGCAGTGGCGGACAGATCCAGGTTCGAATCAGCGGCCTGCGGCACGGAGCCCTGCGGGTTCTCGCGAGTTGTGTCGGTTTGCATGAGGGGGGGTCTCCACATTCTATATTTATTTGGGCACCATCACGGTGCCCACCGTTCCGTCCTGAAGCACTTACAGCAGGCCTGGGCCTGGCATAACAACTTCGGGACAGGAGGAAGGGAGCTCATCGCGCCGCTTCCATGCCGAAGTCTTTGGTTCGGGGCCGGGGAGCCCTTAGCCGTATTCCTGGTGGGTAACAGTGGCCCCATTCAAGCCCTGCAACACCCGTACCGTTTTCTGCCAATCGGGCTGGAAAACGGTTGCCATCCGCGTGCGCGGTTTGGGCTTTCAAAAAATGCTTTGGTTCAACCAAGCACGAGCAAGAAAGCGCTTGAGTTTCTTGTCTGATCTGTGTTTGGTCTTTTCGCTGAAAACCCTACATGTAGGGTTTTTTTAGCGCCGAGGTACAAGATAATGCGTTTTCGGGGGCTTAGCAACGCACTACCTGTGGATAACGCTGTGGGTAAAATGTGTATGAATCATGGAACACCCGTGTAGGCCGCATTACTACTGGATTACACCGTTTGTCACCGAATATTCCCGGGTAGAAACTGCCGGCGGGAATTTTGAGGGCGCGAACCCTACCACAAAAAATCGCCATGACCGAATGGATTTCCCGGCTTGTGTTCAAGGGCCGGTGCATGGCTACAATCGGCCTTTGTTATGCCTTCAAAACATGACAAACAGGCTATGCCTGCGCAGGATCAATATGTGGGAGCTGGCTTGCCTGCGATGGGGGTGTATCAGCCACCAACAGGCGCGCTGACCCACCGCCATCGCAGGCAAGCCAGCTCCCACACCGACCGTATTTCACATTCGATTGTGTCGGCCAGAAGAACGTCTTATAAAAAAGAGGACACTGCATGGAGCAAGAAGCCTGGCAGATACTGATCGTCGAGGACGACGAGCGACTCGCCGAGTTGACCCGTGAGTACCTGGAAAGCAATGGCCTGCGTGTGTCCGTGGAAGGCGATGGTGCCAAGGCCGCGGCGCGCATCATCGCCGAGCAGCCGGACCTGGTGATCCTCGACCTGATGCTGCCCGGCGAAGACGGCCTGAGCATCTGCCGTAAAGTGCGCGAGCGCTATGACGGCGTGATCCTGATGCTTACCGCGCGCACCGACGACATGGACCAGGTGCTGGGCCTCGACATGGGCGCCGACGACTACGTGTGCAAACCCGTGCGCCCGCGGTTGTTGCTGGCGCGTATCCAGGCGCTGCTACGCCGCAGCGAGCCGGTCTTGCCGCCCGCAATGGAACATCAACGCCGCCTGCAGTTTGGCCCATTGGTGGTGGACAATGCCTTGCGCGAAGCCTGGTTGCATGAGGGCAGCATCGAACTGACCAGCGCTGAATTCGACTTGCTGTGGCTGCTGGTCGCGAACGCCGGGCGCATCCTGTCCCGCGAAGAAATCTTCATAGCGCTGCGTGGTATCGGCTATGACGGCCAGGATCGTTCCATTGACGTGCGTATCTCGCGCATTCGGCCAAAGATCGGCGACGATCCGCTCCACCCACGCCTGATCAAGACCATCCGCAGCAAAGGCTACCTGTTCGTCCCCGAAGCCGCTGCCGATATGCCGCTGTGAACTCGATCTTCCTGCGCATCTACGGCGGCATGTGCGCGGCGCTGATCCTGGTGGCGTTGCTCGGCGCCCTGGCACTGCACCTGCTTAATGACGTGCGCAGCGGCCAGTACCGTGAGCGCCTGGCCCACGGCACCTTTGCGTTGATGGGCGATAACCTGCAACCCATGAGCACCATTGAACGGCAGCGCGCCTTGGCGGTGTGGGAGCGCTTGCTGGGCATCCCGCTGGAGCTGCGCACGTTCACCGATGCGCAATTGGACCTGGGCCAGCGCAACCGCCTGCAACGCGGCCAGGTCCTGGTTGAGCAGACCGGGCCTCATGCGGCGCGGGTGCTGCGGTTGGTCAGCGAGCAAGAGCAATTGGTGCTCACCGGCGAAGTGCAGCAGATCAGCGAGCAATTGGCCCGTGCGACTATTTACCTGCTGGCCGACGAACTGGTGCGTTTCCCGGTGGCCGAACAGCCCCAGCGCCTGGCCGACATCAAACACGCCAAGGGTTTTGGTTTTGAAATGCACCTGATGGCCCTTGACCAGGCCGACATGGACGACGACCAGCGTCGTCGCGTCGCGGAGGGCGATACGGTGATGGCGCTGGGCAAGGGCGGCGATTCGATTCGCGTGTTTGCCGGCATGGTCGGCACCCCATGGGTACTGGAGATCGGCCCGCTGTACCAGATGAACCCGTACCCGGCGCAATGGCTGATCCTGATCACCTTGATCGGCCTGACTTTGATCGGCTTGATCGTCTATTTGCTGGTGCGTCAACTTGAGCGCCGGCTCAAAGGTCTTGAGGCGGCGGCTACGCGTATCGCCAAGGGCAACCTGGAAGTGCGCGTACCCGCTCGCGGTGCAGACTCGGTCGGGCGGCTGGCGGCAGCTTTCAATGGCATGGCCGAGCACCTGCAGCAATTGCTGGCGATTCAGCGTGAGCTGGTGCGGGCGGTCTCCCACGAGCTGCGCACTCCGGTCGCGCGCCTGCGTTTTGGCCTGGAGATGATCGGTGACGCCGCCACGCCCGAGGCGCGGCGCAAGTACCTGGAGGGTATGGATGGCGATATCCAGGACCTTGATGGCCTGGTGGACGAGATGCTCACTTATGCCCGCTTGGAACAGGGTGCGCCGGAACTGAATTTCCAGCGCGTGGACCTTAATGCATTGCTCGACCAGGTGATTGGCGAATTATCGCCATTGCGCCCGCAGGTCACCGTCACCCGGGGTATTTGCCTGTCCTCGGCACATTGGGATGACGCCTGGGTCGACGCTGAACCGCGCTACTTGCACCGTGCCCTGCAAAATCTGGTGAGTAACGCCATGCGCCACGCCAGAGGCCAGGTGTTGATCAGTTATCAGGTGGGGCAGGTGCGCTGTCGCATCGATGTGGAAGACGACGGCCCCGGTGTGCCGGAAGGCGCCTGGGAGCGGATCTTCACGCCGTTCCTGCGCTTGGATGACAGCCGTACCCGCGCCTCTGGCGGGCATGGCCTGGGTTTGTCGATCGTGCGGCGGATTATCTATTGGCACGGCGGGCGGGCGTTGATCAGCAAGAGCAATAACCTGGGTGGGGCGTGTTTCAGCCTGAGCTGGCCCAGGGATCAGAATAAACCCTGAAACCGCTATCGTAGGCAAGCCAGCTCCCACAGGTGAATGCGTTCCCAATGTGGGAGCCGGGCTTGCCCGCGATGGTGGCCTACCAGGCGCTGATAGCCACCAGGCTCAACAACTGCTCCCCTTGCACCACAAACTGCCCTTCCAGCTCTTTGCCATGGCCCCACTCTTGCGAAAGATCGGTCAGCAACCGCAACCGCACCCTCCCAGCCGCTGACCACTCCAGCACCTCGGCATGCTCGAAATAAAAGCGCTTGTGCACGATCGGATAGAGCGCCTTGAACAAGCTTTCCTTCACCGAAAACGTCAGCGTCACCAGCAAGGCGTGTTGCTCACGGGGCAGGGCGGCCATGCGCTGGAGCTCATCGGCCGTCAAAATTTCCCCGGCCAGGCGTTCGGCCCGTTCCACCGTCAGCAGATGCTCCAGGTCCATGCCCAGCCCGCGCCATTGCGCCTTGTGCCCGACAATCGCCGCAGCGTGCCCGGTGCTGTGGGTGATGGAACCACTGATATGCCCTGGCCAGACCGGGGAACGGTCTTCGCCGATGGCCGGGATGCAGTGCAGATGATCGAGTCGTTGCAGCGCTTCGCGCGCGCACAGGCGGCCGGCGAGAAATTCCGCCTGGCGCTTGGCGACCGAGCGTTGGATGCTCGCGGGCGGCGGCACATCGCAGCGCTGAAAATCGCCGTGGCTCAATAAAGCCGGGTCGAATCGCGTGCTCAAAAACACCGTGCCCGGCAAAGAAACCGGCAACGGCCAATGATCATCGAGTGGGGTGCAGCAAGCGGGTAGGGGCGTCATGCGCGGTATTTTGCCGAGTTGGTGCGCCAGTGGATAGCCCGATGCGGTTCAGCTGCGGTTCAGAGCCCGTTCAGGGGGAGTTCAGGGGCGCCTGCGTAGTCTGGGCCCCACAGCCTAAATGCGTATGAGGTAACCACCATGACTGCGATCAAAAAGCTGATGTTGGCCTTGACCATGCTCGGCGCCGCTGCCGGCGTGCAGGCGTCCGATGGCGCCTTTGCGGCCTTTGGCAGCGAGAAAACCAAGAAATCCAGCAACCTGATCCATCGTGTCAGCTTCGAAGACGCCGGCACCCAGGCCGCGCCGTGGGGCCAGGCCCTGGGCGCTACCCCTGCGCAACCCGACTATCGCAGCGGCTACGCGCACCTGACTGGCCACTACAATGGCATAAAACTGCGCCCCCAAGAGCTGCAGGGCCGCTATGATATCCCCCTGTCGGCTAGTTGAATTGCAGTGGAGAACCTTATGAAATTGCTGGTGGTGGAAGATGAGGCGCTGCTGCGTCATCACCTGTTTACCCGCCTGACCGACAGCGGGCATGTGGTCGAAGCCGTGGCCAATGCCGAAGAAGCCCTGTACCAGACCGGCCAGTTCAACCATGACCTGGCGATCATCGACCTTGGCCTGCCCGGCATGGGCGGCCTGGACCTGATTCGCCAGTTGCGCACCCAGACCAAGACCTTCCCGATCCTGATCCTCACCGCCCGCGGCAACTGGCAGGACAAGGTTGAAGGCTTGGCGGCCGGGGCCGACGATTACGTGGTCAAGCCGTTCCAGTTCGAAGAGCTGGAGGCACGCATGAACGCCTTGCTGCGCCGCTCCAGCGGTTTTACCCAGTCGACTATCGTTGCCGGGCCGCTGCTGCTGGACCTCAACCGCAAGCAAGCCTCCCTGGACGAGCAACCCTTGGCGCTGACCGCCTACGAGTATCGGATCCTCGAATACTTGATGCGTCATCATCAACAAGTGGTCGCCAAAGACCGTTTGATGGAGCAACTGTACCCGGATGACGACGAGCGCGATCCAAACGTGATCGAAGTGCTGGTCGGCCGCCTGCGCCGCAAGCTGGAAGGCCCGGCCGGGTTCAAGCCGATCGACACCGTGCGTGGCCTGGGCTACCTGTTCAATGAGCGCTGCCGTTGATTCGTTCGCTACGTGTGCGCCTGATGCTGGCGGCCGCCACCCTGGCCGTGCTGTTTATGCTCGGCCTGTTGCCGGCCATGCAAGGCGCGTTCAGCCTGGCGTTGCAGGATTCCATCGAACAGCGCCTGGCGTCGGATGTGACCACCCTGATATCTGCGGCGCGGGTCGACAATAACCGCCTGCTGATGCCGGCGCAGTTGCCCGATGAGCGTTTCAACCTCACCGACAGTCGGCTGCTGGGCTATATCTACGACCGGGAAGGCCATCTGGTATGGCGCTCGCGGGCGACCCAGGAAGAAAACATCAACTACAAACCGCGCTACGACGGGCGCGGCAACGAGTTTGCGCGCATTCGCGAGGCCAATGGCCAGGAATTTTTCGTGTATGACGTCGAGGTCCGGCTGCTGGGAGGCAAGAGCGCGGCGTTCAGCATTGTCGCCCTGCAGCCGGTACGCGAATACCAACTGACCCTCGAAGGCCTGCGCGAGAACCTCTACCTCGGGTTCGGCGCGGCCTTGCTGGTGTTGTTGACGCTGTTGTGGCTGGGCCTGACCTGGGGCCTGCAAGCCCTGCGACGCCTGAGCCATGAACTCGACCAGATCGAAGGCGGCACCCGCGAAAGCCTCAGCGAAGAACACCCCCGCGAACTGCTGCGCCTGACCGGCTCCCTGAACCGCTTGCTGCACAGCGAGCGCGAACAGCGTGCGCGCTACCGCGACTCCCTCGATGACTTGGCTCACAGCCTGAAAACGCCACTGGCGGTGTTGCAGGGCGTGAGCGAAGACATGGCCCAGCGCCCCGAAGAACGTAGCCAGGCGTGGGTGCTGCAATCGCAGATCGAACGCATGAGCCAGCAGATCGGTTACCAACTGCAGCGTGCCAGCCTGCGTAAAAGTGGCCTGGTGCGCCACCAGGTCCGCCTGGAACCGGTGGTGCAAAGCCTGTGCGATACATTGGAAAAAGTTTACCGCGACAAGCGGGTCACCGTGACCTTCGATTTACCGCAGGCCTGCGAAGTGCCCATCGAGAAGGGCGCGTTGCTCGAAATGCTCGGCAACCTGCTGGAAAACGCCTACCGCCTGTGCCTCAAGCAAGTGCGTATCAGCCTGGTGGAAAACCTCGATGGCATTGAGCTGTGTATCGAAGACGACGGCCCCGGCGTACCACCGGACCAGCGTGCACGGATCCTGCAGCGCGGCGAACGGCTAGATCGCCAGCACCCGGGGCAGGGGATCGGGCTGGCGGTGGTCAAGGACATCATCGAAAGCTATCACGCGCGGTTGACGTTGGGGGATTCAGCGTTGGGTGGGGCGGCGTTCAGGATTCACTTTCCTGCCTTGTGATCTGCACTGGCCTCATCGCAGGCAATACACCGCTAACTCTCCTGCGCTCTGTAGGCCCCCGGCGTCAGCCCCGTCCACTTCTTGAACGCCCGATGAAACGCCGACGGTTCGGAAAACCCCAACTGCTCGGCGATCTCCTGCAAAGACAAATCCGCCCGCCCCAGGTGGTAAATGGCGATATCCCGGCGTAACTCATCTTTCAATGCCTGAAAGCTCGTGCCTTCTTCGCGCAGGTGCCGACGCAGGGTCTGTGGGCTGATGTGCAAGTGCTGGGCGACGGCTTCCAGGTCTGGCCAGGGCGTGCGGTCGCGGCTCAGCAGGCGGCGCAACTGGCTGCTCAGGCTGTCACCTTCATCCGGCCGGGACAACAAGTCGGCAGGGGAGCGCTGCAAGAAGTGCTTGAGGGTGCGTTCATCCTGCAACAGCGGCAGGCTCAGGTAGCGGCTGGGAAACACCAGGCTGCTGGTCGGCGCGCCGAACACCTGGGGGCAGGGGAACAGCAGGTCATATTCACCGGCATGGGCCGGCATCGGGTAACTGAAGGTGGCCTGCTGCAGCCGGATACGCTGGCCGATCAACCAACTGCCCAGGCGATGCCAGATCACCAGGAGGCATTCACTGAGGAAGTGGTCCGGGTCCCATAGCTGTGAGTCGTCCAGGCTCAGGCGCGCCATGTCGCCTTCTTTGGTCAGCTGCCAGCGTGGGCCTTGGGGGAACAGGCTATAGAACAATAAGCCGCGCTCCAGCGCCTTCTCCAGCGTGCGGCAATGGATCAGCGCGTGGCACATCATGGCGAAAGTGCCGCGTTTGCTCGGCCCTTCGGCAAACCCCAGGTATTCGTCATCCAACCCCAGCCAGAGCATTTGCAGCAAGCGGGCAAATTGCTCTGGAGCGATGCGGGCGCGGGGTTCGGTCAGCAGTTCCGGGGTGATGCCCACCTGCTGCAACACCCCCGAGTAGTCGAAACCGGCTCGGCGCGCACCGCCGAGGGCCGCTCGGGCGTAATGGCTGGCGATGGTACGTTCACGCATGCAAGGGCCTCATCCATGGAGTGGCGGATGGTAGCCATCACCCAGTGGGGCGACAAGGCGGATATCCGCCAAATTGTAGGACGAGACAGGATGAGTGGGCGGAAATCCGCCACTGTGTTGCACTCTCCGGAGTCGCCCGTGAACCCAAAGCCCTCATGTCTAAAGGCCTTCAGCGCGTTTAAGCAAAGTGGCACGCTGTTTGCGATAAGGATTACAGCGCAGGCTTGCTCCTACAGGCTTCGCAAACAACAAATCCCTCCAGTGCAGGAGGGTTCGCAATTCAAGTGCCGTGGGCAATGGCGGATATTTGCCACACGGGACGATTGAGGAACTTTGCAATGACGACTCGTCAGCCAATCTACAAATCCCTGTATTTCCAGGTGATCGTTGCAATCGTTATCGGTATTTTGCTCGGCCACTTCTACCCGCAGACCGGCGTGGCCCTCAAGCCACTGGGTGACGGCTTTATCAAGCTGATCAAAATGGTCATCGCCCCGATCATCTTCTGTACCGTGGTCAGCGGCATCGCTGGCATGCAAAGCATGAAGTCGGTGGGCAAGACCGGCGGCTACGCGCTGCTGTACTTCGAAATCGTTTCCACCATCGCCCTGCTGATTGGCCTGGTCGTGGTCAACGTGGTGCAGCCGGGCGCCGGCATGCACATCGACGTCGCGACCCTGGATGCTTCCAAAGTGGCGGCCTACGTCACCGCCGGTAAAGACCAGAGCATCGTCGGCTTTATCCTCAACGTCATCCCGAACACCATCGTCGGCGCCTTCGCCAACGGCGACATCCTGCAAGTGCTGATGTTCTCGGTGATCTTCGGTTTCGCCCTGCACCGCCTGGGTGCCTACGGCAAGCCGGTGCTGGACTTCATCGATCGCTTCGCCCATGTGATGTTCAACATCATCAACATGATCATGAAGCTCGCGCCAATCGGTGCCCTGGGTGCCATGGCGTTCACCATCGGCGCCTACGGTGTCGGTTCCCTGGTGCAGTTGGGCCAGTTGATGATCTGCTTCTACATCACCTGCATTCTGTTCGTGGTGCTGGTGCTGGGCGCTATCTGCCGCGCTCACGGTTTCAGCGTGTTGAAGCTGATCCGCTACATCCGTGAAGAACTGCTGATCGTACTGGGCACCTCGTCGTCGGAATCCGCACTGCCGCGTATGCTGATCAAGATGGAACGCCTGGGCGCGAAGAAGTCCGTGGTCGGCCTGGTGATTCCAACCGGTTACTCCTTCAACCTCGACGGTACGTCGATCTACCTGACCATGGCGGCCGTGTTCATCGCCCAGGCGACCGACACCCACATGGACATCACGCACCAGATCACCCTGCTGCTGGTGCTGCTGCTGTCGTCCAAAGGCGCTGCTGGCGTGACCGGTTCGGGCTTCATCGTACTGGCCGCCACCCTGTCGGCCGTTGGCCACCTGCCGGTTGCCGGCCTGGCGCTGATCCTGGGTATCGACCGTTTCATGTCCGAAGCCCGTGCGCTGACCAACCTGGTGGGTAACGCAGTTGCCACCATCGTTGTGGCCAAGTGGGTCAAGGAACTGGACACCGACAAGCTGCAAAGCGAGCTGGCGTCTGGCGGTACCGGTATCTCCGAAACCCGCGAGCTCGATGACCTGGGCGTGGCTGAAGGCCCGGCGCCTGTCGTCAAGTAAGTGGCTGCGGGCGTGAACTGACGCCAGCGCTATCCGTAAACGCCCCGACTGGTTCGGGGCGTTTGCGTTTCTGGCGGGATACAACCGATATTTTTGGTTTACAGTGAGCGCGACAGTACTTACCGGAGGCCTGATGGACAGTGTGGATCTGAACGTCCTGCGCAGCGTGCTGCAATGGCGCCGCGCCGGGCAGCGCGTGATGTTGTACAGCGTGGTGCAAACCTGGGGCAGCGCGCCGCGCCCGCCGGGAGCGATGCTGGCCCTGCGCGGTGATGGTGTGGTGATTGGTTCGGTGTCGGGCGGTTGCATCGAGGATGACTTGATCGCGCGCCTGCAGGACGGCCGCTTACCCGCTGACGGCCCGCCCGTGCAGTTGGTGACCTACGGCGTCACCCGCGACGAGGCGGCGCGTTTTGGCCTGCCCTGCGGCGGCACCCTGCGGCTCACCGAGGAGCGCGTGGAAGAGTGGGGTTGGGTCGAAACGCTGCTGGCGCGTTGTGAAGATCATCAGATAGTCGCTCGCGAGCTGAACCTGGCCACCGGCGAAGTGACCTTGAGCGCCGCCAGCAAGACCGACGTGGTGAGCTTCGACGGCGAACGCTTGCGCGCCATCTATGGCCCGCGCTGGCGCCTGCTGTTGATCGGCGCCGGGCAGCTGTCGCGCTACGTAGCGGAAATGGCACGTCTGCTGGATTTCGAAGTGCTGATCTGCGACCCCCGCGAAGAGTTCGTCTATGGCTGGGAAGACCAGCATGGCCGCTTTGTGCCGGGCATGCCCGACGAGGCGGTGTTGAATATCCATACCGATGAACGCACGGCTATTGTTTGCCTGACCCACGATCCACGTCTGGATGACATGGCGTTGCTGACGGCGCTGAACTCCACGGCGTTCTATATCGGCGCCCTGGGTTCGCGGGTCAATACCCAGAAGCGTCGGGAGAACCTGGCCGCGCTGGGCCTGTCGGCGGAGGCCATTGCGCGCTTGCACGGGCCGATCGGCCTGCACATCGGCAGCCATACGCCGGCGGAAATTGCGCTGTCGCTGATGGCGGAAATTGTTGCGATCAAGAACGGTGTGGCACCGATGCAGAAGAAACCGATGGCAGTGGTGGCCGAGTGACTGTGGCGGCGATTGTGCTGGCGGCGGGGCAGGGCAGTCGTTTTCGTGCTGAAGCTGGAGCTGATCAAGACAAATTGCTCGCCGCGTGTGTGGGGCTGGATGGTGTTAGCCGGCCGGTCATCGAGCAGGTGCTGCGCAACTTGCCTAAGCGTGTTGTAACGCGCTGGCTAGTGACGTCGCCGGAGCGCGGGGAGGTTATCCGCCTGGCAGAGGCTTATGGCTGTCAGGTTGTACTGCTGGATTCGAGCGGTATGGGCGACAGCATTGCGACGGCGGTCAAGGCCAGCGGTGCAGCGGATGGGTGGCTGGTGGTGTTGGGGGATATGCCGTTTATTCAGTCATCGAGTATCGAACGGGTGATTGCCAGCGTGGAGGGCATCACTGTGCCGGTATCTGCCGGGCAGTACGGGCACCCGGTGGCTTTCCATCACAGGTTTGGGCCGGCGCTGATGGCTCTGAGTGGGGATCGTGGGGCCAGGCCGTTGTTTGCACAAACTCAGGTGCGAGAAGTGCAGGTAGATGATCCTGGTGTGCATTGGGATGTGGATGTGCCGCAACGGTTGAGTTTTACTGCAGGTTAAGTGTGGCAGCTGGCTTGCCTGCGATAGCCATAGGTATCTACTTAGAGCCGACGTTGGACCTGTGGCGAGGGAGCTTGCTCCCGTAACGGCCTGATAGCCGGCGCTTATCTACCTGACGCACCACCGTCCAATGTGGGAGCTGGCTTGCCTGCGATAGCGGCCTGACAGTCAACACAGTTGGATTGTGTACATATCCATTCCTGCGGTAACGGCCACTTAAGGTTCCGCCCTGACGGCGGCTAAATCGCTGCCGGTTCACCCCCAAAATCCCTGTCGAATACCGGCCGGCGTGGTTTGACGGGGCGCCTAAGATCAAAAGCAGATCAAGAGCGACTCGCTTCGCATCGTGGTTACCGTCTGCCGTTACAGCCCACAAAGTTGTGTAGATACCTCTGCTGCGATAGCGGTGTGTCAGTCACCGCCACGCTGGCTGAATCGACGCTATCGCAGGCAAGCCAGCTCCCGCAGTGATCGCATTCCAGGTTGAGATAATCAGCCACTAAAAAGCCCCGCCTGATCACTCAGGCGGGGCTTTTTAGTGGCTTATGGAATCAGACGAGGGGTTTAGGCTCGTGCTCTGCTTCCTGGGCCTCGTGCTCTACCGCCTTGGCTGCGGCTGCAGCAGCTTCGGCTTCCTTGCGGCGACGACGCACTTCACGCGGGTCGTTCGGCGCACGGCCGTTTTCGGTGAGGGCGCTTGCAGGTGCAGCTTCAACCACAGGGGCGGCCACTTCGGCAACCACTGGGGCTTCAACTTCAACCACGGGCGCAGGCTCAGCAACCGGCGTCGGCTCAACCACTGGGGCTGGCTCGGCGACGACTTCAGCAACCGGTGCCGGTGCTTCTTCTACCACTGGGGCAGGCGCTGGCGCTTCAACCGGTGCAGCCGGTTCGGCGGTCCACTGGAAGGCGGTCTGTTCTTCGCGAACTTCACGCACAGCCGGGGCAGCTTCTTCGACCACCGGAGCTTCTACAGCCGCTTCGACTACTGGCTGAGGCTCAACCGATGGAGCTGGTTCAACGGCAACCACGTCGGTTTCTGGCTGTGCATCGCGAACCGGGGCAACTTCCACTTCCGGAACCGCTGGGGCTTCGACAGGGGTCGTGGCTTCAACGACTGGCGCTTCAACAACCGGCGCTTCAACCGCTGGGGTTTCGGCGGCTGGCGCTTCTACGGCAACAGTGTCTTCGATGGCAGCGGTAGCACGTTCGGCTTGCTCGTGAGCCTGGGCTTCAGCAGGTGCGCTGATGACTGAGCTGGCAACGGCAGCGGTAACGGCCAAACCGGCAGCCAGTTCGGCGCCTGTTGGCTCGTTGTTGGCAGCTTCTGCGTTCTCGCCGGTTTCTTCCGAACCTTCGATTACGTTGCCGTTGGCATCACGCTGACGCTCACGACGGTTGCTGCGACGACGCTGGCCGCGGGAGCGGCGGCGTGGACGATCGCCTTCGGCGTTGTCCTGGCCGTCTTCCTGCAACTGCTCTTCGCCGGTCAGTACTTCTTCTTCGGTGGCAGCAGCGGCTTGCTCGGCGCGTGGTTGACGCTCTTCACGTGGCGGGCGCGGTTGGCGCTCTTCGCGTGGTGCGCGTTCTTCACGCGGCTGGCGGGCCGGGCGTTCTTCGGTGCTAACGGCTGCGGCAGCGGCAACGGCAGGTGCCGCGTCCAGAGGCTCGCGCAGTTCACGCACGCGTTCTTCACGCTCGCCACGTGGCTTGCGGTCTTCACGTGGAGCGCGTGGGGTACGTGGGGCGCGCTCTTCACGCGGTGCACGTTCTTCACGGGCGACGGTCGGGGTTTCTTCGCGGGCTTCGCGAGGCGCACGCTCTTCACGTGGTGCGCGTTCTTCACGCGGGGCACGTTCTTCGCGAGGCTTGCGCTCTTCGTCACGGCGGCCGTTGCGGTTACGGCTCTGCTGGCGACCGTTGCGACGCTCTTCGTTGCGCGCCGGGCGCTCGGTGGCAGGTTTTTCAACCACAACCGGGGCAGCAGGCTCTTCCTTGGTGGCGAACAGGCTGACCAGCGACTTCACCAGGCCCTTGAACAGGCTTGGCTCAGGCAGCGCGGCCGGCGCGGCAACCGGGGCGGCAGCTTCGGTCGGTACCGGTGCGTTGGCACGGGCCGGTGCAGTCTTCACCGCGGCTTCCTGGCGAACCAGGGTGCGGGTCGCAGCGGCTGGCTGGACTTCTTCGACTTCGGCGGCAGCCGCGGCGATTTCATAGCTGGACTGCCCGCTATGGGCTTCCGGGCTGTCGTCACGCAGGCGCTGTACTTCGAAGTGCGGCGTTTCGAGGTGATCGTTCGGCAGGATGACGATACGGGCACGGGTGCGCAGTTCGATCTTGGTGATCGAGTTGCGTTTTTCATTGAGCAGGAAGGCGGCAACCGGAATCGGCACTTGTGCGCGAACTTCGGCGGTACGGTCTTTCAGGGCTTCTTCTTCGATCAGGCGCAGGATCGCTAGGGACAGCGATTCAACGTCACGGATGATGCCTGTGCCGTTGCAACGCGGGCAGACGATGCCGCTGCTCTCGCCCAGGGATGGACGCAGGCGCTGACGGGACATTTCCAGCAGGCCGAAGCGCGAGATGCGGCCGACTTGCACGCGAGCGCGGTCAGCTTCCAGGCACTCGCGGACTTTCTCTTCCACGGCGCGCTGGTTCTTGGCAGGGGTCATGTCGATGAAGTCGATCACGATCAGGCCGCCGATGTCACGCAGGCGCAGCTGGCGGGCGATTTCTTCAGCCGCTTCCAGGTTGGTCTGCAGGGCGGTTTCTTCGATGTCGCTGCCTTTGGTCGCACGTGCCGAGTTGATGTCGATGGACACCAGGGCTTCGGTCGGGTCGATCACGATGGAGCCGCCGGAAGGCAGCTCGACCACGCGCTGGAAAGCGGTCTCGATCTGGCTTTCGATCTGGAAACGGTTGAACAGCGGAACGCTGTCTTCGTACAGCTTGATCTTGCTGGCGTACTGCGGCATCACCTGGCGGATGAAGGTCAGGGCTTCGTCCTGGGCTTCAACGCTGTCGATCAGCACTTCGCCGATGTCCTGGCGCAGGTAGTCGCGGATGGCGCGGATGATCACGTTGCTTTCCTGGTAGATCAGGAACGGCGCGGAACGATCCAGGGACGCCTCTTTGATAGCGGTCCACAGTTGCAGCAGGTAGTCGAGGTCCCACTGCATTTCTTCGCTGCTGCGGCCAAGGCCTGCAGTGCGCACGATCAGGCCCATATCGGCCGGTGCGATCAGGCCGTTCAGCGCTTCACGCAGTTCGTTGCGCTCTTCGCCTTCGATGCGACGGGAAATACCGCCTGCACGTGGGTTGTTCGGCATCAGCACCAGGTAACGACCGGCGAGGCTGATGAAGGTGGTCAGGGCTGCGCCCTTGTTGCCACGTTCTTCTTTTTCGACCTGGACGATGACTTCCTGGCCTTCGCTCAGGACGTCCTTGATGTTCACGCGGCCTTCAGGGGCTTTCTTGAAGTATTCGCGGGAGATTTCTTTGAGGGGCAGGAAGCCGTGGCGCTCGGAGCCGAAATCGACAAAGGCAGCCTCAAGGCTTGGTTCGATGCGAGTGATACGGCCTTTATAAATGTTGGCCTTTTTCTGCTCGCGTGCACCGGATTCGATGTCCAGGTCGTAGAGGCGTTGGCCATCTACCAGTGCAACACGCAACTCTTCGGGTTGAGTTGCGTTAATCAGCATTCTTTTCATGTTGTACCGTCGGTTTCCGGGCTGCCGGAAACGGCGTTCGGCACACACGACTTCTCACGGTCGGTGTCAGGTGCGTCAAGAGTGGTTGGCCACTCCAGTGTCCAGCAAAACCTGCCAATTGGGCGGGTATCGCGACGGACGCGTCCTGCTTGTTAGCGGTGGTGACAAAGGCACCACTTCAACAAAAGCTAAGGTCAGGAGGAGGAATCAACCGGCGACTGTGGACGAGATGAAGCGTCTAAATATAAGCCTAGTGCTACACGGTCCGACGGTTGTGCATCTCCACCCTACACGTATCCCTGATAATTCGGGTGCTGCCGCGCGCAGAATCCGCAGCGGGTTGGCATTTACCGTGTTCTCCAATGGGGAGTCCACGCTCATGGCTAAACAAGACTAGGTGTGGGCGGTTGCGCTCTCACTCAGCTCTTAACAGGCGTTGTTTCCGAAGCATTCGCCATGGTCTGGCTCAAAACTGACTGCACTTTGTGAACTGGCCGTAAATATCGGCGCAAAAGGCGAGTATTCACTCTGCTTTCTGCACTCGCTTCAGGCCTCATGTCACCTGCGCTTGTTACAATCTTGAGCCTTCCTGGGTGGCGAAAGCCCCGTAGGACGGCCTCGCGTCCTGATGAATTGCGATGGTCAGGGCCGGCAGTTTGCCGCATGTCCTCTGTCCAGGCCGCTTTTGGCGGCGTTCGCGACTATAGCAGTAATGATTAAGTGCTTCAATTCCATAAAAAATTGTTATCATCGCCGCCATGACGACTACCACCCCCCCGACCCCCAGCGTCCAGCTGCTTGAGGTCTCGCCGGAATATGCCGGCCAACGCATCGACAACTTTCTTTTGGCCAGGCTCAAAGGCGTGCCCAAGACCTTGATTTATCGCATTTTGCGTAAAGGCGAAGTGCGCGTGAACAAGGGGCGCATCAAGCCTGAGTACAAGCTGCAGGCGGGCGATATCGTCCGTGTGCCGCCAGTGCGCGTGCCTGAACGCGACGAACCGGTACCGCTGGCCCAGGGGTTGTTGCAGCGCCTGGAAGCGTCGATCGTGTTCGAAGACAACAAGCTGATCGTGATCAACAAGCCCTGTGGCATTGCGGTTCATGGTGGCAGTGGCTTGAACTTCGGCGTGATCGAAGCCTTTCGTCAGTTGCGCCCGGATGCCAAGGAACTGGAACTGGTGCATCGCCTGGACCGTGACACCTCCGGCCTGTTGATGATCGCCAAGAAGCGCAGCATGTTGCGCCACTTGCACACCGCCCTGCGTGGCGATGGTGTGGACAAACGCTACATGGCGCTGGTGCGCGGCAATTGGGCCAGCTCGATCAAGAGCGTGCGTGCGCCGCTGCAGAAGAGCAATCTGCGCTCCGGCGAGCGCATGGTCGAAGTGGACGAGGAGGGCAAAGAAGCCCTGACCCTGTTCAAGGTGTTGCGTCGCTTCGGTGACTTCGCCACGATGGTCGAGGCCAAGCCGGTCACTGGCCGCACTCACCAGATTCGTGTGCACACCCTGCATGCGGGCCACTGCATTGCGGGCGACACCAAGTACGGCGACGAAGATTTCTCCAAGGAAATTCGCGACCTGGGCGGCAAGCGCCTGTTCCTGCACGCCTACATGCTCACCGTGCCGCTACCCGATGGCGGCGAGCTGAAATTGCAGGCGCCGGTCGATGAAATGTGGGCCAAGACCGTGGAGCGTTTGAGTGTCGCACCTTGACTACAAGCTGCTGATCTTCGATTGGGACGGGACGCTGGCCAATTCCATTGGCCGCATCGTCGAGTCCATGCACATGGCGTCGACCCGCTCGGGCTTTGAGTTGTGCACGGACCTGGCGGTCAAGGGCATTATCGGCCTGGGTTTGCCTGAAGCCATTCGCACCCTGTACCCCGACATCAGCGACGCCGAGTTGGTAGCGTTTCGCGAGCACTACGCCGACCACTACATTGCGCTGGAAGCTACCCCTTCGCCGCTGTTTGAAGGCGTGGTGCAATCGCTGCAAGCGTTTCGTGCCGAGGGCTATCACCTGGCGGTCGCCACCGGCAAGGCTCGTCGCGGCCTGGACCGTGTGCTCAAGGCTCACGGCTGGGAAGATTACTTTGATATCACCCGCGCTGCGGATGAAACCGCCAGCAAGCCTCATCCCTTGATGCTGGAGCAGATCCTTGCGCACTGTGGCGTTACGCCACGCGAGGCATTGATGGTGGGTGATGCGTCTTTCGACCTGATGATGGCGCGCAATGCAGGCATGGATAGTGTCGCCGTCAGCTACGGCGCCCAGTCTGCCGAGGCGTTGCAGCAGTACGAGCCGAGGCTGACGATTGATCATTTTTCCGAACTGCAGGTCTGGCTCAGCCGGGCCCGATAAGTCTTTGCTGGGGTTGATGGCATGAGTGACGAGTGGAAGGCGCCTGAAAAGGCACAGAGCAGTGATGATAAAAGCTGGAAGCTTTTGGAGAAGACCCTCCTGGCCAGCGTCCAGGAACAGCGGCGTTCGCGGCGCTGGGGGATTTTTTTCAAGCTGCTGACCTTTGTGTACCTGCTTGGGATGCTGGCGCTGTTCAGTCCGCTGATGGACATGGAAAAGAGCGCCACCCGTGGCAGTCACTACACCGCCTTGATTGAAGTGCGCGGCGTGATTGCCGACAAGGAGCCCGCCAGTGCCGATAATATTGTCACCAGCCTGCGCGCGGCTTTTGAGGATGCCAAGGTCAAGGGCGTTATCCTGCGCATCAACAGCCCAGGTGGCAGCCCAGTGCAGTCGGGTTATGTGTATGACGAGATTCGTCGTCTGCGCGCCTTGCATCCGGATACCAAGCTCTATGCCGTAATCTCCGACTTGGGTGCCTCGGGTGCCTATTACATTGCCAGTGCTGCAGACCAGATCTATGCCGACAAGGCCAGCCTGGTGGGTTCTATCGGTGTGACGGCGGCCGGTTACGGTTTTGTCGGTGCCATGGAGAAGCTGGGGGTCGAGCGTCGCACCTACACCTCGGGTGAGCACAAGTCGTTCCTCGATCCTTTCCAGCCGCAGAAGGCGGATGAAACCGCGTTCTGGCAGGGCGTGCTCGACACTACCCATCGTCAGTTCATCGCCAGCGTCAAGCAGGGGCGTGGGGATCGCTTGAAAGATAAAGAGCATCCGGAGCTGTTCTCCGGCCTGGTATGGTCGGGCGAGCAGGCATTGCCGCTGGGCTTGATTGACGGCTTGGGCAGCGCCAGCTCGGTGGCGCGGGATATAGTGGGTGAGAAGGAGTTGGTGGATTTTACGGTCGAGGAATCGCCGTTTGATCGCTTCTCCAAGAAACTCGGTGCCAGTGTGGCGGAGAAGTTGGCGCTGTACATGGGCTTCCAGGGGCCGTCCCTGCGCTGAAATTCCAAGCTAGGTGTAGATCAACTGTGGGAGCGGGCTTGCCCGCGATAGCGATGGATCAGTCGATATAAGTGTCGCCTGGTACATCGCTATCGCAGGCAAGCCAGCTCCCACATTGCTTTACGAAGGTTTCAAGGGATCTGTACGCTTTCGGTCAGCAGCATGTCCACCAGTCGAATCAGTGGCAGCCCAACCAGGCTGGTCGCATCCGGTCCCTCGGTGCTCCGGAACAAGCTCACACCGAGCCCTTCTGCTTTGAAGCTGCCCGCACAGTCATAAGGCTGCTCGATCCGCAGATAGCGCTCAATACGCTCTGCATCCAGTTCGCGCATGTGTACGGTAAACGGCACGCAGTCCACCTGGCAGCGCCCGGTCTCGCTGTTGAGCAGTGCCAGGCCCGTGAGGAAGCTCACACGCTTGCCGCTGGCAGCAAGCAGTTGCTCGCGAGCATTTTCGAAGGTGTGCGGCTTGCCGATGATCCGGCCTTCCAGTGCGGCGACCTGATCCGAGCCAATGATTAAATGGCCAGGATGGCTGGTGGCGAGGGCGCGGGCCTTTTGTTCGGCCAGGCGCTTGACCAGTTCGATGGCGGATTCATCCGGGCGGTGGCTTTCGTCGATATCCGGCGAGCTGCAGGTGAACGGCAGGTGCAGGCGACTCAGTAATTCCCGGCGATAAACCGAGCTGGACGCGAGTAATAAAGGCAGCATATATGTCTCCTCAAGGCAGTCGCCGATTCTAGCGACGTGACCGGCTGACGCACAGGGCTGAATTTCCTTTGACATGGCCGGGTGCATCCCTATAATGCTGCGCCTATGTTGAATGACCCGATTCCACCTCACGTTGACCCGCGCAAATTGGCTGATCGTGGCACCACCCTTCAAGGTGAAGTGCTGCTGGCCGATTTGGAGAGACTCTGCGACCCGCTTTCCGACACTGTCGGTACGGTGCAGGCGAAATTCGTTTTTGAACGAGATGAACGTAAATCTGTGGTAATCCACAGCGTTATCGACACCGAAGTCAAAATGGTTTGCCAGCGTTGTCTTGAGCTGGTCACCCTGCCGATCCACAGCGAATGCAGTTATGCTGTGGTGAAAGAGGGTGCGAATACCCAGTCGTTGCCGAAAGGTTATGACGTGCTGGAACTGGGCGAAGATCCATTGGATCTGCATGCACTGATCGAGGAGGAGCTTTTGCTCGCCTTGCCCATTGTGCCTGCTCATCATCCGGAAGAATGCCAGCAGCCGGAGGGTCTCGATGACGAGGCCGAGCCGAGCGAGGACGAGGTAACGCGGTCCAACCCGTTCAGTGTATTGGCGCAGTTAAAGCGTGACCCAAACGTTTAGGAGTTAATCAATTATGGCTGTTCAGCAGAACAAAAAATCCCGCTCCGCCCGTGACATGCGCCGTTCGCACGACGCTCTCGAGGCTAGCACCCTGTCCGTGGAAAAGACCACTGGTGAAGTTCACCTGCGTCACCACGTATCGCCAGAAGGCGTATACCGTGGCCGTAAAGTGATCGACAAGGGCGCTGACGAGTAATCACTTGTCTGCTCAAGTCATCGCGATTGACGCAATGGGCGGGGACTTCGGTCCCCGCAGCATTGTTCAGGCCTGCATTGCCAGCCTGTCTGCCACGCCCTCGCTGCATCTGACCCTCGTCGGTCAACCCTCCCTACTTGAAGAACTGATTGCCAGCCATCCGGCGGTGGATCGCGCGCGCCTGACGATTACGCCAGCCAGCGAAACCATCAGCATGGATGAAAAGCCGGCGGTTGCCCTGCGTGGCAAGCCCGATTCTTCAATGCGGGTGGCCCTTGAGCTGTTGCGTGATGGCAAGGTGCACGCCTGTGTCAGTGCCGGTAATACCGGCGCGTTGATGGCCTTGTCGCGGCACGTGCTCAAAACCCTGCCGGGTATTGATCGGCCGGCAATGGTGGCGGCGATCCCGACGCAGAAGGGCTATTGCCAACTGCTGGACCTGGGCGCCAATGTTGATTGCAGCGCCGAGCACCTGCTGCAGTTCGCCGTAATGGGCTCGGTGGCCGCCGAAGCGCTGGGCGTGGCCCGACCCAGGGTTGCCCTGCTGAATATCGGTACCGAGGACATCAAGGGCAACCAGCAAGTCAAGCTTGCCGCCACCTTGCTACAAAGCGCGCGGGGCTTGAACTACATCGGCTTTGTTGAGGGTGATGGTTTGTACCGTGGTGAAGCTGATGTGGTGGTGTGCGACGGCTTTGTCGGTAATATCCTGCTCAAGTCCAGCGAAGGCCTGGCAACCATGATTGCTACGCGTATTGAAGCTTTGTTCAAGCGCAACCTGGGGGCGCGTATGGTGGGAGCCTTGGCGTTGCCCCTGATGCGACGCTTGCAGGCTGACCTGGCGCCAGCACGGCACAACGGTGCAAGCTTTCTTGGCTTGCAGGGCATTGTGGTAAAAAGCCATGGCTCGGCCGGTGTGCTGGGCTTTCAAAGTGCAATTGCGCGGGCCTTGATCGAGATTCAGGAGAACCTGCCGCAACGCTTGCACGGCCGTCTCGAGGATCTGTTGCCTTAGGCGAATTGGCCCGGGAGTGCTTAAATGTGACCGGCCAGTTCAATTGACCATCCAATCAGTCAGTTTCGTTCGCGCCCACCGTAGGCGCGAGCATTTTTGACGACCAGATCATTAGGGGCTTGTTACATGTCTACATCCCTCGCATTCGTCTTTCCAGGGCAGGGTTCGCAGTCCCTCGGCATGTTGGCCGAGCTGGGCGCGCAATACCCGCTGATCCTGGACACCTTCAAGGAAGCTTCCGACGCCCTGGGTTATGACCTGTGGGCACTGACCCAGCAAGGGCCGGAAGCATTGCTCAACCAAACCGATAGAACCCAGCCGGCCATCCTGACCGCTTCGATCGCCCTGTGGCGCTTGTGGCTGGCAGAAGGCGGCGCACGCCCTGCCTTCGTCGCGGGTCACAGCCTGGGCGAATACAGCGCCCTGGTGGCCGCGGGCAGCCTGACCTTGGCTGAAGCGGTCAAGCTGGTCGAGCGTCGTGGTCAACTGATGCAAGAAGCCGTTCCGGCCGGGCAGGGCGGCATGGCCGCTATCCTGGGCCTGGACGACGCGGTGGTGATCGAGGCCTGCGCCGAAGCGGCGCAAGGCGAAGTGGTCAGCGCGGTGAACTTCAACTCCCCAGGTCAGGTGGTGATCGCTGGTGCCAAGGCGGCCGTCGAGCGTGCCATCGAGGGTTGCAAGGCCCGTGGCGCCAAGCGAGCGCTGCCATTGCCGGTGAGCGTACCGTCCCACTGCGAACTGATGCGCCCGGCGGCAGAGCGCTTTGCCGAGTCTATCGCTGCCATCAACTGGCAGGCGCCGCAGATCCCGCTGGTGCAGAACGTCAGCGCGGCCGTGGCCGCCGACCTCGACACCCTCAAGCGCGACCTGCTGGAGCAGCTGTACAAGCCAGTTCGCTGGGTTGAATCGGTCCAGACCCTGGCCGCCAACGGTGCCACCGAACTGGTCGAGTGCGGCCCGGGCAAAGTCCTGGCCGGCTTGAACAAGCGCTGCGCCGACGGTGTGTCGACCGCCAACCTCAATACCCCAGAAGCCTTCGCTGCCGCTCGCGCGGCACTGGCCTGAATCCCGTACTTAGGAGAAGCCTGCATGAGTCTGCAAGGTAAAGTTGCACTGGTTACCGGCGCAAGCCGTGGCATTGGCCAGGCGATCGCCCTGGAGCTGGGCCGTCAGGGCGCCGTTGTGATCGGCACCGCCACCTCCGCCTCGGGCGCCGAGCGTATCGCCGCGACCCTGAAGGAAAACGGCGTGCAAGGTACCGGTCTTGAACTGAATGTGACCAGCGATGAGTCCGTGGCTGCCGTACTGGCCCAGATCACTGCTCAGTTCGGTGCACCGGCTATCCTGGTGAACAACGCCGGGATCACCCGTGACAACCTGATGATGCGCATGAAAGACGACGAGTGGTACGACGTGGTCGATACCAACCTGAACAGTCTGTTTCGCCTGTCCAAGGGCGTTTTGCGCGGCATGACCAAGGCGCGTTGGGGCCGAATTATCAATATTGGCTCCGTAGTGGGTGCCATGGGCAACGCAGGCCAAGTAAACTACGCCTCTGCCAAGGCCGGCCTGGAAGGTTTCAGCCGCGCACTGGCGCGTGAAGTCGGCTCGCGGTCGATTACGGTCAACTCGGTGGCCCCTGGGTTCATCGACACCGATATGACCCGCGAACTGCCGGAAGCACAGCGCGAAGCCTTGCTGACGCAGATTCCGCTGGGCCGTCTGGGCCAGGCCCAAGAGATCGCGAATGTGGTCACTTTCCTGGCATCTGACGGTGCGGCATACGTGACTGGGGCTACAATCCCGGTTAACGGCGGGATGTACATGAGTTAAATTGTGACGGATCGCTTCAAAAAAATGTCATACGAGCTGTCTAAAATCCGTTATAAAGCTGCAACTTAATTTATAGGCAGGTGGCCGACCGGGTACAGGGTGAAGCTTTCAGTTGAAAAGCTGAAATGGCTTTCTATACACTTACCCACTGGCCAGCTGCCTGAATTTGTCCATTAGGAGTTAAACAAGGTATGAGCACCATCGAAGAGCGCGTCAAGAAAATCGTCGCCGAGCAACTGGGCGTTAAGGAAGAAGAAGTGGTCAACACTGCTTCCTTCGTAGAAGACCTGGGTGCCGATTCCCTTGACACCGTTGAGCTGGTGATGGCTCTGGAAGAGGAATTCGAGACCGAAATCCCGGACGAAGAAGCTGAAAAAATCACTACTGTTCAAGCTGCCATCGACTACGTTACTAGCCACCAGGCGTAATAGTTTGTAGTCGTCGCTTGCTGTCAGGGAAAAACCGCACTGCTGTAAAGGCGTGCGGTTTTTTCTTTAGCGGCGATGAAAAGTGTCGTCATTAGAAAAAGGAGAGTGCTGTGTCGCGTAGACGCGTCGTAGTCACCGGTATGGGTATGTTGTCGCCACTGGGTACGGATGTGCCGAGCAGTTGGCAGGGCATTCTGGCTGGCCGCAGTGGTATTGGTCTGATCGAACACACGGACCTTTCTGCCTATTCCACCCGTTTTGGCGGCTCGGTAAAGGGCTTCAATGTCGAGGAATATCTCTCGATCAAAGAATCCCGCAAGCTCGACCTGTTCATTCAGTACGGCCTGGCTGCCGGGTTTCAGGCTGTGCGTAACGCCGGCCTGGAAGTCACCGACGCCAACCGTGACCGCATCGGCGTGGCCATGGGTTCAGGTATTGGCGGTCTGACCAATATCGAAGAAACCAGCCGCACCTTGCATGAGACTGGCCCACGTCGAATTTCACCGTTCTTCGTACCGGGCTCGATCATCAATATGATTTCCGGCTTCCTGTCCATTCATCTGGGTGCACAGGGACCGAACTACGCAATCGCCACGGCTTGTACCACAGGTACGCACTGCATTGGCATGGCGGCACGCAACATTGCCTACGACGAAGCCGACGTGATGATCGCCGGCGGCGCCGAAATGGCCGCGTGCGGCCTGGGCATGGGCGGCTTCGGCGCGTCCCGTGCGCTGTCGACCCGCAACGACGAGCCGACCCGTGCCAGTCGTCCGTGGGACAAGGGCCGTGACGGCTTTGTGCTCTCCGACGGTGCCGGTGCGCTGGTGCTCGAAGAGCTGGAGCACGCCAAGGCGCGTGGTGCCACTATCTACGCCGAATTGATCGGGTTTGGCATGAGCGGCGACGCTTACCACATGACTTCACCGCCGTCCGACGGAGCGGGTGCTGCGCGTTGCATCACCAATGCCCTGCGCGATGCGAAGGTCAACCCCAACCAGGTGCAGTACATCAACGCCCATGGCACTTCGACCCCGACCGGCGACCTGGCGGAAGCAGAGGCCATCAAGTCGGTGTTCGGCGAGCACGCCTATAAGCTGGCGGTCAGCTCCACCAAGTCCATGACCGGCCACCTGTTGGGTGCGGCGGGCGCGGTCGAGGCGATCTTCAGTGTGATGGCAATCAGGGATCAGGTCGCTCCGCCGACTATCAACCTTGATGAGCCGGACGAAGGCTGCGACCTGAACTTCGTGCCCCACGAAGCGCAGCCCATGCCGATCGACGTGGCGATTTCCAACTCGTTCGGTTTCGGTGGCACCAACGGTTCCCTGGTGTTCCGCCGGTTCGCCGAGTGATGCACAGCTGGGTCGACGGTCAGCCAGCGGACAGCGTGCCCCTGAAAGATCGCGGCCTGGCCTATGGCGATGGGGTGTTCGAGACCATCGCCGTCAAGGCCGGGCAGCCGTTGCTGCTCGACCGTCACCTGCAACGCCTGGAAGAGGGTTGCAGGCGTTTGGCATTGGTGGTGGATCACGGGTTGATTCGCCACGAAGTGCTGAGCTTCGCCGCCGCCCTTGGCGACGGTATTCTCAAATTGATCCTCACCCGTGGCGACAGCTTGCGCGGTTACGGGATCAACCCTGGCGCCCCGGTGCGCCGCATCTTGCAGGGCAGCGCGCCCGCTGTTTACCCGCCCACCCATGAAGTCGAAGGCGTGCGCCTGTTCGCGTGTGCCACGCGCTTGGCGCAGCAGCCGTTGCTGGCCGGTATCAAGCACCTCAATCGCCTGGAGCAGGTGATCGCGCGTGCCGAATGGCAAGATACCGAACATGCCGAAGGCCTGATGCTGGATATATCTGGCCGGGTGATCGAAGGCATATTCAGCAATCTTTTCCTGGTGAGCAACGGCTTGTTACTAACCGCTGATCTGAGCCGTTGTGGCGTTGCGGGCGTGATGCGCGCCGAAGTTCTGGCCCAGGCACAAGCGCTGGGCGTCCCGGTGGCCGTGGCCGACATCAGTTTGGAGCAGTTGCAACAGGCCGATGAAGTCTTCGTCTGCAACAGCGTTTATGGCATTTGGCCGGTGCGAGGCTGCGCTGCGATGAGCTGGCCGGTTGGGCCGCTCACCCGTAAACTGCAGGGCATTGTTCGCGCGCTATTGGATATTTGAGTTGATACGAAAACTGGTGTTACTGCTGCAGATCAGCCTGATCTCGGCGGCTTTGCTCGTGGGCTTTTCTGCCTGGAAACTCGACTCTGCCCTCAAGCAGCCCCTGAAGCTGCCTCAGGAGCAGTTGCTCGATGTACCTGCTGGCGCTACGCCGACGGGCACCTTCAATCGTCTGGAAGCCGACGGCGTGCTCGACGATGCATTCTGGTTGCGTCTGTACTGGCGCTTCAACCTCGAAGGCCAGCCACTGCACAGCGGCGAGTACCGCATGAGCCCGGGCCTTACCGCCGAGGGTTTGATCGGCCTGTGGCAGCGCGGCGAAGTGGTGCAGTACAGCCTGACCTTGGTGGAGGGCTGGAATTTCCGTCAGGTGCGCACCGCCCTGGCCAAGCATGAAAAGATCGTGCAGACCCTCGCGGGCCTGACTGACAGCGAAGTGATGGATAAGCTTGGCCACCCAGGTGTGTTTCCTGAAGGGCGGTTCTTCCCCGACACCTACCGTTTTGTCCGCGGCATGACTGATGTCGAGTTCCTGAAAAAAGCTTACAACCGCCTGGACGATGTACTCGCCCAGGAGTGGAGCAAGCGTGCCGCCGACGCGCCCTACACCGACCCTTACCAAGCACTGATCATGGCGTCGCTCGTGGAAAAGGAGACCGGGGTGCCTCAGGAGCGCGGGCAGATTGCCGGTGTTTTTGTGCGTCGCCTGAAGATCGGCATGTTGCTGCAGACCGACCCCACCGTGATCTACGGCTTGGGTGAGCGCTACAACGGTAAATTGACCCGCACCCACCTCAAGGAAGCCAACCCCTACAACACCTACATGGTTGCTGGCCTGCCGCCCACGCCCATCGCGATGGTCGGTCGCGAGGCGATCCATGCAGCACTGAACCCGGTACCGGGCAGCAGCCTGTATTTCGTCGCCCGTGGCGATGGTAGCCATATATTCTCGGATAACCTGGATGCGCATAATGCCGCCGTGCGTGAGTTCCAACTCAAGCGCCGTGCCGATTACCGTTCCAGCCCGGCACCGGTGGTGAAACCGCCTGAAGATTCGGCACCTTCCAGTGATGCGCCTACCCCCGACGCTCCGATCGAGCCCGCGCCGGACACGACCGCGCCGCAAAGCCCGCAATGACTCTGACTAAGGACTGCCTGTGACTGGCTTGTTTATTACCCTGGAAGGCCCGGAAGGCGCCGGCAAAAGCACTAACCGTGACTACCTGGCCGAGCGCCTGCGTGCGCAGGGCATCGAGGTGGTGCTGACCCGTGAGCCGGGTGGTACGCCGTTGGCCGAGCGCATTCGCGACGTCCTGCTGACCCCGGGTGACGAGCCGATGAATCCGGACACCGAGTTGCTCCTGGTGTTTGCCGCCCGTGCCCAGCACCTGGCCGAAGTGATTCGCCCGGCCCTGGCGCGGGGTGCCGTGGTGATCTGCGACCGGTTTACCGATTCCACCTACGCCTACCAGGGTGGGGGCCGGGGGTTGTCCATGGAGCGCATCACCACCCTGGAAACCTTCGTGCAAGGCGATCTGCGCCCCGACCTGACCCTGTTGTTCGACCTGCCGGTGGAAGTGGGCATGGCCCGCGCCAGTGCGCGAGGTCGTCTGGATCGCTTCGAGTTGGAAGGCCAGGCCTTCTTTGATGCAGTGCGCAGCGCTTTCCTGCAGCGCGCCAAGGCTGAGCCCACACGTTATTACCTATTGGACGCCGCCCAGCCGCTGAGTCAGGTGCAACAGGCTATCGACGCGCTGCTGCCCACCCTGTTGGAGCGTAGCCGTGGCTGAGTCCTACCCGTGGCAGGACGGCCTCTGGCAGCAACTGGCAGGGCGCGCCCAGCACGCCCACGCCTATCTGCTGCATGGGCCGGTGGGCATCGGTAAACGCCACCTCGCCGAACGCCTGATGGGCAGCCTGTTGTGCCAACGCCCGGTCAATCTGGAGGCATGTGGCGAGTGCAAGTCCTGCCTGTTGCTCAAGGCTGGCAGTCACCCGGACAACTATGTGCTGGAGCCCGAGGAAGCGGACAAGGCCATCAAGGTCGACCAAGTGCGCGACTTGGTGAGCTTCGTGGTGCAGACCGCGCAGATGGGCGGGCGCAAAGTGGTGCTGATTGAGCCGGTTGAGGCGATGAACATCAACGCGGCCAACGCCTTGCTCAAAAGCCTTGAAGAGCCGTCCGGCGATACCGTGCTGTTGCTGGTGAGCCACCAGTCCAGCCGCTTGTTGCCGACCATTCGCAGCCGTTGCGTGCAGCAGGCTTGCCCGTTGCCCAGCGAAGCCATGAGCCTGCAATGGCTGGCGCAGGCGTTGCCGGAATGCAGCGCAGAAGAACGAGGCGAGTTGCTGACCCTGGCGGCTGGCTCGCCTTTGGCGGCAGTGAAGCTGCAGGCTCAGGGCGTGCGCGAACAGCGTGCACTGGTCGTGGATGGCGTGAAGAAACTGCTCAAGCAGGAATTGTCCGCCACGCAACTGGCCGAAAGCGCCTGGAAGGATATTCCGCTGTTGCTGTTGTTCGACTGGTTCTGCGACTGGTCCAGCCTGATCCTGCGCTACCAGCTCACCCAGGATGAGAACGGCCTGGGCCTGGCGGATATGCGCAAGGTCGTGCAATACCTGGCGCAAAAAAGTGCCCAGGACAAAGTACTGAACATCCAGGACTGGATCCTCGCCCAGCGCCAGAAAGTCCTCGGCAAGGCCAACCTCAACCGCGTGCTGTTGCTCGAGGCGTTGCTGGTGCAGTGGGTCGGCCTGCTCGGGCGCCGTTAAATTCCGTGGCTGACGGGTGTATCGTTGGCCCTACCTCTTTTGTGACTTAAGCTCAGATTCCTATGCTCGTAGATTCCCATTGCCACCTTGATCGCCTCGACCTTGCCCAGCACGGCGGCTCCCTCGACGTCGCCCTTGAAGCTGCCCGCCAGCGTGGGGTAGGGCACTTCCTGTGCATTGGCGTCAGCGCCGACAACGCCGCCGACGTCAAAGCCCTGGCTGATCGCTACGCCGACGTCGATTGCTCGGTGGGCATTCACCCGCTTGACCTCAAGCCAGGCGAAGCGCCTGCTCTGGACTGGCTATTGGGCGAACTCAACCATCCGCGAGTGGTGGCCATTGGCGAAACCGGCCTGGACTATCACTACGAGCCTGAAGCTGCCGAGTTGCAGCAGGCCTCGTTCCGCCTGCACCTGCAAGCCGCCCGGCAGACGGGCAAGCCGGTGATCGTCCACACCCGAGGCGCCCGTGCCGATACCCTGGCCTTGCTGCGTGAAGCCGCGTTGCCGCAGGCTGGCGTGTTGCATTGCTTTACCGAAGACTGGGACATGGCCAAGGCGGCCCTGGACCTGGGGTTCTATATTTCCCTGTCGGGCATCGTCACCTTCCGCAATGCCGACGCGCTGCGCGATGTGGCCCGCCAGGTGCCCGCCGACCGCCTGCTGGTGGAAACCGACTCGCCGTACCTGGCGCCCATCCCCCATCGCGGCAAACCGAACTTGCCCGAATATGTACGTGACGTGGCTGATTACCTGGCGATGCTGCGCGGCGAATCGTACGAACGCTTTGCCGAGCAGACTACCGAGAACTTCAAGCGCCTGTTCCCGCTGGCCCACGTAGCCGGTTAGGGCGGCCGAATTCCAGGCAAAAAAAACCCGGGTTCTGGGGGGTGAATCCGGGCTAAGACCATTAGGAGTAAAACAAGGGCACGCAGTCCGTCGGTACCCAGGTCGACGCGTCACTTGGGGGAGATGTCGCGCCGACAGTTGAAGTATTGACCACTATCCTATTCAGTCCAGTCGTGATTGATCGTTTTTTAAACAGATTTGGAATACGCGGCCTTCGCTTGAGTTCTCAGTGGGCTGGTGGGCAGGTTCAGGTGTTGCGTATTATTTCTGACTGATAACGGCGAAATCGTTGGCGCATTGAAAGTTATGTGCCTGACGGGTTCACATAGACATTGCCCAACGACCGTTCAGTCGGGATAATCCCTCGCACCGGGTAAATCGTATCGCCACGTATCCATGGCCCTGCGCAACCCTCCCTATTTCCGACCTTTGCAGACTCTTCCTCATGCACAAAGAACCCCGTAAGGTCCGTGAATTTCGCCGCCGTGAGCAGGAAATTCTCGACACCGCGCTCAAGCTGTTCCTCGAACAAGGTGAAGACAGCGTCACCGTCGAGATGATTGCGGATGCCGTGGGTATCGGCAAAGGCACGATCTACAAACATTTCAAGTCCAAGGCCGAAATCTACCTGCGCCTGATGCTCGACTACGAGCGTGATTTGAACGAGTTGCTGCATTCGGCGGATGTCGACAAAGACAAGGAAGCCCTGTCCCGCGCTTACTTCGAGTTCCGCATGCGTGACCCACAGCGCTACCGCCTGTTCGACCGCCTGGAAGAGAAGGTGGTCAAAGGTCACCAAGTGCCGGAGATGGTCGAGGAGCTGCACAAGATCCGCGCCTCGAACTTCGAACGCCTGACCCTGTTGATCAAGGGCCGTATCAGCGAAGGCAAGCTTGAAGACGTGCCACCGTATTTCCACTACTGCGCCGCCTGGGCCTTGGTGCATGGCGCTGTGGCGCTGTACCACTCGCCGTTCTGGAGCAATGTGCTGGAAGACCAGGAAGGTTTCTTCCAATTCCTGATGGACATCGGCGTGCGCATGGGCAACAAGCGCAAGCACAGCCCGGAACTGCCGGGCGCCGAGAAGAGCGGCGACACCCCTGCCACGTAAGTCATTCGCCACAGTGATGGCGCAACGATTTACTGCCAGGCGCAGTAACCCAGGAATATACTCAGGCAAGGACCTTGCTAAAAGCTGAGTTATGAGTCAGCTTTTAGCGCGCCCGAATTATCCTCTGCCGGAGTGATCCATGATCGTTGATCGTCAAGGCAGGCGTTTTCGCAATTTGCGGATCAGCCTGACTTCAGCCTGCAATTATGCGTGTACCTATTGCGTGCCTGACGGCAAGCGGCTGGTGGCTGCCCAGGATGAACTGTCGGCCGAGGCCATGGCCCGAGGCGTGGCTTACCTGATCGAAGCGGCGGGTATCGAGCGCTTGCGCATTACCGGCGGTGAGCCGTTGGTCAGCCCCAAGTTGGAAGCCTTCATGGGGGCGGTAGGGCAGATGGGCCTGAGCGACATCAGCCTGACCACCAACGGCCAACTGCTGGCGCGTAAACTGCCGTTGCTGGTGGCAGCCGGTATTCGGCGCATCAATGTCTCCCTCGACACGCTGGATGCCGACGCTTTCCGCAGTATCGCCCGTGGCGGCGACCTGGCCACCGTGCTCGATGGCATGGACCAGGCCAGTGCTGCCGGAATCAAGATCAAGGTCAACATGGTGCCGTTGCGCGGCCAGAACCTGGACCAGGTGATGCCGTTGCTCGATTACTGCCTGGCGCGTGGCTACGAGCTGCGCTTTATCGAACTGATGCGCATGGGGCACCTGGCCAAAGACTCCAACGCGTTCCTGCAACAGTTCGTCAGCTTGCAACAGCTGCTCAGCTTGATTGGCGAGCAACATGAATACCTGCAAGCCAACGCACCCGTCGATGCGACGGCGGTACGCTACGAAGTGCCGGGCAAAGGCTTCTTCGGTGTGATCGCCAACGAGAGCGTACCGTTCTGCCGTACCTGTTCGCGGTTGCGGTTGTCCTCCACCGGTTGGCTGCATGGGTGCCTGTCGTCCAGCAATCGCCATTATGTCGGTGACTTGCTCGATCAACCGCGTCACCAGGCGTTGCCGGCGTTGCAGGGCTTGTTGATGAAGGCCTTGGCCGACAAGCAGGAAGTGGCGTTCTCCGGCGGTGCCACGATCATGAAGATCATTGGTGGCTAAGCTAGATATTGCGGGTTCACACATTTGATTTGTAGCGCAGCTGAATGGCGCGGATTCTGCATCCCACGCCCCATTCGCCGGTTTCCTGTCACCGGCCTCTGGAGGATTAGGATGCGTAGTCTGGTTTTGCTGCTGGCGTCATTGGCCCTGGGCGGTTGCATGACCGTCAGTGATATGGCCGAAGGCACCCGCTATCAGATGAGCGATGCCGGGCTGCTCGATCACAGCGATACGCGCCGTACCGCCTCGGTGCGCATACAGCCGGATTCCTTTGTATTTATTGCCCAAGGTGCCTTCGTGCCGCCGGGCAGCGCCTACCCGCGGCCCAATGTGGTGGCCGAGGAAGCATTCAATGGCTTCGTTGAATATTTCCCCATGGTGCGTCGCGCCCGCCAGCCCGAAGGTCTTGAACAGGCCATGGCCGAAGCCCGTGCCGTCGGTGCTCACTACCTGCTGTATTGCCGTTTTGCGGCAGCCGATGACCGTATCGGCAACGCCGACGAGTGGACCGACCAGCAAGCCCTGGACCGCCTTGGCCTGGACAGCGGGGTGATCCAAGTCATGTTGATCGAGACCAGCACCCAGTATTTGATTGATACTGCACGTATTCGCAGTCGTGGCGGTTTACTGACGTTCCACGACACATCGCCACAAGATTTGATCGCTCGCCCCCTGGCGCAATATGCCCGCGGTTTGCTGGGTATGAGTGATCAGTAAGACAGAGGAGCCCGCCATGACCGATTCCGCCAAGGCCAATGATCTATTGGCCCAACTGCCCAAGGGCAAGGGGCCGGCACCGGTGCATTTGTGGAACCCGGATTTCTGCGGCAACATCGACATGCGCATCGCCCGCGATGGCACTTGGTTCTACCAGGGCACACCTATCGGGCGAAAGCCGATGGTCAAGTTGTTCTCCAACATCATCCGCCGCGATGGCGATGATTATTTCCTGGTGACGCCCGTGGAGAAGGTCGGCATCCGTGTCGATGACGCACCCTTTGTTGCAGTGACACTGGAAGTGCAAGGGCAGGGCGAAAGCCAGGTATTACGCTTTACCACCAACGTCGACGAACAGGTCGAGGCAGGTCTCGAGCACCCGCTGCGGGTGGTGACCGACCCTATCACCCAGGAACCCGCCCCCTATGTGCGCGTTCGCACCAACCTCGAAGCCCTAGTGCATAGAAACGTTTTTTACCAGTTGGTGGAGCTGGCGGTGAGCCGTCCGATCAACGGTCAGAACTGGCTTGGCGTCTGGAGCAGCGGGGAGTTTTTCCCCATCGGCCTGGAGCCCTGAGGCGGTTTTTGTCTTCAGCCTGAAATAATCCTCTTGCGGTAAACGCGCGCTTTCGGTTATCAATTTGTACATGATTAGACATGTTCGATTTGATAAGAAAAAACGCGTCGTCGATGAGCTCATCCGCCGTATCGAAGGTGGAGTCATGGCCGACGGCTTTCTGTTGCCGGGCGAGCACCAACTGGCCGAGGAGTTTGCGGTCAGCCGCGGCACGCTGCGCGAGGCGCTGGCCGAGCTCAAGCGTCGCAACTACATCGCCACCCAGAGCGGCGTCGGTTCGATTGTCACCTTTGACGGCATGGTGTTGGACCAACGCAGCGGTTGGGCCCAGGCCTTGGCCGATACGGGCGCCCATGTAAGCACCGACGTCCTGCGTTTCGAAGCCGTGACGCGCCCGCATCTGTTCAGCCGTTTCGGCACCGACCAGTTCATTACCCTCGACCGCCTCCGGCGCACGGCTGACGGTACAGCGGTGTCGCTGGAACGCTCGTTGATGCCGGCCGTTGGCGATCTGGAAAACCTGCCCCACATTGGGCTGATCGATAATTCCCTGACCATCACTCTGGCCGCCTACGGCTACGTCGGGGCCGACGGTGACCAGTGGATCGGTGCTGAACCCCTGAGCGATGAAGACGCCGAATTACTCGGGCGCCCCAGCGGTACGGTATTTCTCAAGGCGTCGCGCACCACCTATGATCGTCGCGAGCGCTTCATGGAGCATGTCGAAAGCCTGCTTGACCCGTTGCACTTTCGCCTGCATCTGCAGTTTGGAGCGTCGAAATGAGCCGAGAAAATCGCGCACTTGGCGCCTTTTATGGCCTGGCCCTGGGCGATGCCTTGGGCATGCCCACCCAATCCTTGAGCCGCGAGCAGGTACAAAAGCGCTTCGGTGCTATCACCGCCTTGGAAGATGCCGACGCGGACCAGCCCATTGCGCCCAACATGCCTGCCGGTTCCATCACCGATGACACCGAACAAGCCATCCTGGTTGCCGAGTTACTGGTGCAAGGCCAGGGCAAGATCGAGCCCACCGTGCTTGCCCAGCGCCTGATCGACTGGGAAGCGGGGATGCGCGCCAAGGGTTCCCAGGACTTGCTCGGGCCGTCCACCAAACGCGCAATCGACATGATCCTCGCCGGTCATACTCCGGAGGAATCCGGGCGCTACGGCACCACCAATGGTGCGGCCATGCGCATCACCCCGGTGGGCATCGCCGTCGATGTCAGCGACCCGGCGCGGTTTATCCAGGCGGTGATCCAGGCATGCCAGGTCACCCATAACACCAACCTGGGTATTTCCAGCGCTGCGGCCGTGGCGGCGGTGGTCTCGGCTGGCATCAATGGCGTGGACCTGGGGGAAGCCCTGAATATCGGGACCCAGATTGCCCGACAGGCCGAAAGCCATGGTCACTGGATCGCGGGCGGACGCATTTCTACCCGCATCAGTTGGGCTCGCACCCTGAGCGTCGGCAGCGGCGACAAAGCGTTGTTTGCCGACCTGCTTTACGAGTTGATTGGTACTTCGGTGGCTTCTCAGGAATCGGTGGTGGTCTCGTTTGCCTTGGCCCAGCAAGTGGCGTCGGGTGATATGAACGCCTTCGAAGCCCTGTGCCTGGCGGCCAGCCTGGGCGGCGACACCGACACCATTGCCGCGATCCTCGGCGCCATGCTGGGGGCGTGCCTGGGTATGCAGTGCTGGCCTGAGGCGTTGGTTGAACAGGTCAAGCGGGTCAATGGCCTGGACTTGCAGCCGCTGGCCCAAGGGTTATTGGCCTTGCGATAAACACGGAACCAAATGTGGGAACTGGCAAGCCAGCTCCCACATTCAAAAGCGTTGGGTCAGGAAGACTGGATAAAGATTCGACTCGCTGCCACAACCACAACAACAATACAGGCATCAGGAGCCCCCCTTAATGAGCAGCCCCTCTTCCGGCCAAACCGCCGGGCAACTGGAAACACGCGGCATTGAGCCGGTCCCGGAAGGCGAGTGCAACGGTCATCCGCTGCAACTGTTCTGGGTGTGGTTCGCGGCCAATATCAGCATCCTCGGTTTGCCCCTTGGTGCAACGCTGGTGGCGTTTCGTGGCCTGGCCATCTGGCAGGCGATCATCGTCGCGATTCTTGGCGCCGCGGGCTCCTTTGCCGTAGTGGGCATCATCTCCATCGCCGGTCGCCGTGGTCGTGCGCCCAGCTTGACCTTGTCCCGCGCCATTTTCGGTGTGCGCGGCAATATCGGCCCGACATTGGTGTCGCTGATGTCCCGCCTGGGTTGGGAAACCGTCAACACCACCACCGCAGCCTTCGTATTGTTGTCGTTGAGCTCCATCCTGTTCGGCTCGGCAGTGGAGGCCAAGAGCGCGCCGGTGCTCACCCTGATCCTCATTGCCATCTTCGTGCTGTTGACCCTGGCCGTATCGGGCCTGGGCCACGCCACGTTGCTGGTGATCCAGAAGTGGGCCACCTACGTATTCGGCGGCCTGAACATTCTGGTGGGCGGCTTTCTGTGTGCCACCATCGACTGGAGCGCGGTGTTCAACGCCACCCCGGCGCCGTTGAGCGCGATGATCATTGGCGTAGGCACCATGGCTGCGGGTACCGGTATCGGCTGGGCCAACGCCGGTGCAGACATGTCGCGTTACCAGCACCGCAGCGTCAAGGCCGTGCGCCTGGTGGCCTCCGCCGCGTTTGGTGCAGGTATCCCGCTGGTGCTACTGATCACCCTGGGTGGCCTGTTGTCGGTGGGTAACAATGACCTGGCATCGGCCACCGACCCCATCATCGCGATCCGCGACATGCTGCCGACCTGGATGGCCGTGCCGTACCTGATCACCGCGTTCGGCGGCCTGTTGCTGTCGAACAACCTGTCGGTGTACTCGGCCGGCCTCACTACCCTGACCCTGGGCTTGAAGGTCAAGCGCGTGCATGCAGTGATCGTTGATATCGTGGCGATTTTTGCCGGCTCCATCTATTTCATGCTGATCGCCGATAGCTTCTATGGCCCGTTCATTACCTTCATTTCGCTGCTGGCGGTGCCGATCACGGCGTGGGTTGGGATTTTCGTGGTCGACCTGATTCACCGTCATTACTACAGCCCCACCGACCTGCTGGACGTCAGCGCCAGCAGTGCCTACTGGTATCGCGGTGGCGTGGAGTGGCGTGCATTTGGCGCCTGGGCCGTGGCCATTGTGCTGGGGTTCAGCTTCACCACCATCGGCACCACCGCCGAAAACATCTGGTTTGCCGGGCCGCTGTCCGACTCCTGGCTGGGCCACAACGGGCTCGGCTGGATCGTGACCTTCGTGGTGGCTGGCGGAATATATGCAGTCTTGGGCGGAGCGTCTGACCGTCGTCCGGGTTTAGCAGAGAGCGCCAATGTCTAGATTGCTGCACACCGGCCAGGTCATTGTCGACCTGGTCATGGGCCTCGACACCCTGCCGGCAAGCGGCGGTGACGTGCTGGCCAACTCCGCCAGTTTCCAAGTCGGTGGCGGTTTCAACGTAATGGCTGCGGCACGGCGCAATGGGTTGCCGGTGGTTTATCTGGGCCGCCATGGCGATGGGCGCTTTGGCGAGCTGGCGCGTGCCGCGATGCAGGCCGAAGGTGTTGAAATGGCCTTGGCGGCCAGCGCTGGCAAAGATACCGGGTTGTGCGTGTCGCTGACTGAAGCGAGCACCGAACGCACCTTCATCTCCCATCTCGGCGCCGAGGGGGAGCTGAGTGCCGACGACTTGGCTCAGATCGTCCCGCGTATCGATGATTATGTGTACGTCAGTGGCTACAGCTTGCTGCTTGAAGGTAAGGCGCAGCCGTTGCTTGACTGGCTGCTGGCGCTTCCGCGAGAGATCGTGGTGGTATTCGACCCGGGCCCGCTGGTCAAGGCGCCGGACTCGGCGTTGATGCGTGCCTTGTTGCCGCGTATCGACATCTGGACCAGCAATGGCCCTGAAGCCCTCGCGTTTACCGGGGCGGCGGATATGAGTCAGGCGCTGCCCATGCTGAATCAGCACTTGCAGGCACTGCTGGTTGTGCGTGATGGACCAAATGGTTGCTGGGTAGGGCGCGGGGTAGAGACTGAGCATGTACCTGGCTTCAAGGTGCAGGCGGTAGACAGCAATGGTGCGGGGGATGCGCATGCAGGGGTATTTATCGCCGGGTTGGCGCAGGGCTTGAAACCCGTTGAGGCGGCGCGTCGAGCGAACGCAGCGGCGGCGTTGGCGGTGACGCGTTGGGGGCCGGCCACTTCACCTGGCGTCACCGAAGTCGACGCATTGCTGGCTGAATAAATACGCACAACCCTAGGGGAGCGGGCTTGCTCGCGAAGGAGGTGTATCAGTTAAAGCATGTGCTGACTGACACACCTCATTCGCGAGCAAGCCCGCTCCCACAACGGGTTCTGCGTTTAACCTGCTTTTTTCAGCGCTTGAACCAACTCATCTTTGCGCATGGTTGAGCGCCCAGGAATATCCTTGGCCCTCGCCTCTTTCATCAAACTTTCCTTAGTCTGCGTACCCAGCGAAGCCCCACTGCTGCGCGGGTGGCCTTCACGGCTGGCAGCGGCACGCTTGGCCGATTCCTGCCGGTCCTGGGTTTTCTTGGCCGGTGCTTTGCGCCTGCCTGATCCGCCGGCTTTTTCACCACCGCCGGACTGTTTGTTGACGGTCGCCCAGGCGCGGGCTTCGGCTTCGTCCTTGGGCAACCCCTTATGCTCATAACTGTCTTCGATATGAGCGGCCTTGCGTTTCTGTTCGTCGGTGTATTTGGCTTTGCTTCCACGAGGCATCGCTAAAACTCCCTCTGGCCCCAGTCGCGGGGCCAGGCCAGAAATGGATTACTGAGTACTTTGAGCGTCGAGCTTGCGCGCCTCATCCACACCAGAAGCGGTGAGCTTGATCGGCAGGTTCAACGCGTATTCGCCGGCGTCGTCGGTGGTCACATGCCCATCCTTGATCAGCCCGCGGTCCTGCAGGAACGCCAAGACACTGGCGACCTCTTTTTCACCGCGGTAATTGTCCAGCACCTCCTTGCCCAAGCCTTGCGGATGGGCGTGCAGCAGGCGGGTGAGGACTTCTTTTTCAAGGTTTCTATCGACGTTCATGCGTACCTCTTCACTGGGAAATGGTCGGGTGTTGGTCGTACCAAGGGTGCATCAAGGCGCTGGTTGTTTCTGCGCGCCGGGGATGTTCGAGTCGTCGCCCTTGTTGATCTTCGGCTCATTGTTGCTCGTGCCAGGGCCCATCTTGCCGTTGCCTACGGCAGGCGGTGCCTGGCGCTGGGTGTCGTTGCCTTTGGTGCGTGGGTCGGCGCTGTTGTCGATGATCGCGCCACCGTTGGTATCCAGGCCGGTGCCCATGGATTTTTGCGACTCGGTAGTGGCGTCCGGCGTTGGATCGGTGGGGCCAGTGGTCGAGCTAGCCGCAAAGGCGCTCAAGGACGCGGCAGACAACAGGCCGGTGAGGGCGAGGGCAGCAAATTTGGAATTTTTCATCAGGGTGTCTCCATATGATTAATGTCCTTACCCTGTATTGGTCTGCCCGCGTTTGCCGATCGTGCCGGGATGGCGACGAACGGTATCAGCTCACATGTATCACTTTATGTGCCGATAGTCGGCGCGCTACCAAGCGCGCCACTGTGATCGTCCAGTTGAGTGCGGCGATCACCAGTACGCTCAGCATCATTGTCGCAAGGCCGAAGTCGACGATGATCTTGCCTGCGAACCAGGGAAACCCGAAGACGCCGATAAAGTACGCCAGGCTGAACAGCAATAACGCCTGGGAAGTGGTGCCGCTGGGCGCTTCGTTGGCCACCAGGCCGTTAATCACCGAATACGTCAGGCCATACCCGATCCCTAGCGTGGCGGCGGCGAGCACATAACTGAGGTTGCCGCTGACACCAAACGCGAACAGCGTGATCGCGCCGAGCATCACCCCGGATAATACGCAGGCAGCCTGGTACGCATCGCGCTTGACCACGAAACCGGCGATCAGCAGGCGACTGATAATTGCCGCTGTCAGGAAACCCGCGAAGAACAGCGAATAGTCCAGCTTATGGGCAACGGCATAGCTGGTCTGGAACGAAGATAGCCCCCCGAATACGCAGCCACCCAGGCCAACCATCAGGATGGCGAACGCCGCCTTGGAAGACAGTACGCGGCGGCTTGCAGCCCAGGAAATCCTGGAGGTCGGTACATTCGCGTGCTGTCGCAACCGAGAGCCCATGCGCCAGAACATCACCACCCCGGCGAGGCTGGCGAGCCCGGCAATATAAAACGCCGTTGTCAGGGGCAGGTCCAGCGCAGTGGCGGCGCGTCCCAGCAAAGGGCCGGAACCTATGCCGCTCAACATACTGCCCGAGAGCAAGGCGAAATATTTGGCCCGCTGGCGGGGTTCCACCAGCAGCGTCACGATGATCGGACCCAAGGTATAGAACACGCCCCAGCCCAAGCCAAGGGACAATCCAAACAGCATCAAGCCCTGGCCAAACCCTGGCGTCAGGGCAAACCCCAGGCAGGCCACCACTAACAATAGGCCGGTGCTCGCAATCGCTCGCGCCGCGCCCATCGCATCGGCCAGATGCCCGGAAAGCACCACCGCTACGAAGGTGCTGAGCATTGCCGTGGCAATGACACTGCCCGCGTCGTGTTCATTACCGCCACGGGCATGGATCAGCAGTGACAACAAAAAGGTCGAGCCGTAAGACAGTGACAGCAGGAAACTGGCGAGGCAGAACAGCGCGAATGTCTTCGTGCCCACTGGTGGCGTGGCGTGCATGAGCAGGTCTCTGATCGTTGGATTTATGCCCATTGTTTACCATGGGCGTCCCCAGGCTTTGTTCTGTGGTTGCTGATGCTTGCTTCACCCCGCGCCGGAGTGAAACGCGCTGATTGGCATCAATTGCACTGCAAACGGCCATCAAACCGTCTTAGTATGTGGCCTTTGAATTTGCCCAAGGCTCGCCCATGACCATCGAGATTCGCCCCGCCGTGCCCAGCGATGCTGCGCAAATCCTGACCTTTATCACTGAACTGGCCGAGTACGAGAAAGCCCGGCATGAAGTGATCGCCAGCGTGGTGGATATCGAACGCAGCCTGTTCAGCGAAGGCGCCACGGCCCATGGCCTTATCTGCTTGCGCGACGGCTTGCCGATTGGCTTTGCGGTGTTCTTTTTCAGTTACTCGACGTGGCTGGGCAGTAACTGCCTGTACCTGGAAGATCTGTACATCAACCCGGAACAACGCGGCGGCGGGGCCGGCAAGAAGTTGCTGCGCCACTTGGCCAAGATCGCCTGTGACAACGGTTGCGGGCGCTTTGAATGGAGCGTGCTGGACTGGAACGAGCCAGCGATTGCCTTCTACAAATCCATAGGCGCCCAGCCTCAGGAAGAATGGGTGCGTTATCGCATGGAAGGCGATGCCCTGCGCGACTTTGCCCAAGGCTGACGCCTCATTTATGTAAACACTAAAACCAGATGTGAGCTTTCCTGTGGCGAGCAAGCTTGCTTGCGCTGGGGTGCGAAGCGCCCCCCAAAAGCGGGAGTCTGCTGCGCAGACAGCGGGAGCAAGCTCCCTCGCCACAGCTAACCCGCTCGAACATTTTTTTATTTTTCTCAATATATGGGATCTTAATTTATATATTGAGATATTTCAGGCGATGAGTTTATAGTCGCCAGCATCAGCACTCACTACAAAAAATAAAAAGGTGAAGCGATGCAGGCGCAACCGTTGTCCCTACCCGCCGTGCCCGAGCCGACTTATGGCGAGCGGCTGAAGAACAAGGTGGTGATCGTCACCGGCGCCGCCCAAGGCATTGGCGAAGCCATCGTTGCCTGTTTCCAGGCCCAGCAGGCGCGGTTGATCATTGCGGATATCCAGGGCGACAAAGTCGAGAAAGTCGCCGCTCATTGGCGCGAACGCGGCGCGCAGGTTTACGCCCAACCGGTTGATATCACCTCCAAGGATCAATGGCAGGCACTGGTCAACCTGGCCATCGAGCGCTTTGGCCGCGTGGATGTGCTGGTCAACTGTGCCGGGGTCAACGTGTTCCGTGACCCGCTGGAGATGAGCGAAGAGGACTGGCGCCGCTGTTTCGCCATCGACCTCGACGGCGCCTGGTACGGCTGCCGTTCGGTATTGCCGCACATGATCGAGCAGGGCATCGGCAACATCATCAATATCGCGTCCACCCATTCCAGCCACATCATTCCCGGTTGCTTTCCTTACCCTGTGGCCAAGCACGGCCTGCTCGGCCTCACCCGTGCACTGGGCATCGAGTACGCGCCCAAGGGCATCCGCGTGAATGCCATCGCCCCCGGCTATATCGAAACCCAGCTCAACGTCGATTACTGGAACGGTTTCCCAGACCCCCACGCCGAACGCCAGCGTGCGTTCGACCTGCACCCGCCCAAACGCATTGGCCAGCCCATCGAAGTGGCCATGACAGCACTGTTCCTGGCGACCGACGAGGCGCCCTTTATCAACGCCACTTGCCTGATGATCGATGGCGGGCGGTCTGTGATGTACCACGACTAAAGCGTTTTCCAATAACAAGAAGGAGGTGGTCCATGTTCAAGCAAACACTCGGTGCCGTGGCACTGGCAATGGCGTTCTGCGGCTGGGTATCGGCTGAAGAAGTGAAGATCGGTTTCCTGGTCAAGCAGGCCGAGGAACCCTGGTTTCAAACGGAGTGGGCATTCGCGGAAAAAGCCGGCAAAGAGCATGGTTTTACTGTGATCAAGATCGCCGTGCCCGATGGCGAAAAAACCTTGTCGGCCATCGACAGCCTGGCCGCGAATGGCGCCAAGGGTTTTGTGATCTGCCCGCCGGACGTGTCCCTGGGCCCGGCCATCGTTGCCAAGGCCAAGGTCAACGGTTTGAAAGTGATGGCCGTGGATGACCGCTTTGTCGATGCCAAGGGCAACTTCATGGAAGACGTGCCATACCTGGGAATGGCCGCGTTTGAAGTGGGCCAGAAGCAGGGCGCCGCCATGGCCGCCGAAGCGAAAAAACGCGGTTGGGACTGGAAGGACACCTATGCGGTGATCAATACCTTCAACGAACTCGACACCGGTAAGAAGCGTACAGACGGCTCGATCAAATCCCTCGAGGAGGCCGGTATTCCCAAGGACCACATCCTCACCGCTGCGCTGAAAACCCTCGACGTCCCCGGCAGCATGGACGCCACCAACTCGGCCTTGGTCAAGCTGCCGAACGGGGCGAAGAACCTGATCATCGGCGGCATGAACGACAACACCGTGCTCGGCGGCGTGCGCGCCACCGAAAGTGCCGGCTTCAAGGCCGCCAACGTCATCGGCATCGGCATCAATGGCACCGACGCCATTGGCGAATTGAAGAAAGCCGACAGCGGTTTCTTCGGCTCCATGCTGCCCAGCCCGCATATCGAGGGCTATAACACCGCGCTGGCGATGTACGAGTGGGTCACCACCGGCAAGGAACCGGCCAAATACACCGCCATGGACGAAGTGACCTTGATCACCCGCGCCAATTTCCAGGAAGAACTGACCAAGATCGGCCTGTGGAAATGAGCGGCGCGGCCCTGCGTTTCAATGGCATCGGCAAGGAGTTTCCCGGTGTGAAAGCCCTGGCGCAGATCAGCTTTGAAGCGCGGCCGCATTCGGTGCACGCGCTGATGGGCGAGAACGGCGCCGGCAAGTCGACCCTGCTGAAAATCCTCGGCGGCGCCTACATTCCGTCCAGCGGTACGGTGCAGATCGGCGCGCAGACCATGGCCTTCAAATGCGCCGCCGACAGCATCGCCAGCGGTGTGGCGGTGATTCACCAGGAGCTGCATCTGGTGCCGGAAATGAGCGTGGCCGAGAACCTGTTCCTCGGGCATTTACCCACGCGCTTTGGCGTGGTCAACCGGCGCCTGCTGCGCAAGCAGGCCCTGGCCTGCCTCAAGGGGCTGGCCGATGAAATCGACCCCGACGAGAAACTCGGGCGCCTGTCCCTGGGCCAGCGCCAACTGGTAGAAATCGCCAAGGCGCTGTCCCGTGGCGCCCATGTGATCGCTTTTGACGAGCCGACCAGTAGCCTCTCGGCGCGGGAAATCGAGCGCTTGATGGCGATCATCACGCGCCTGCGCGAGGAGGGCAAAGTGGTGCTCTACGTGTCGCACCGTATGGAAGAAGTGTTCCGTATCTGCGACGCAGTGACGGTGTTCAAGGACGGTCGCTACGTGCGCACGTTCGAGGACATGAACACGTTGACCCACGATCAGCTGGTGACCTGCATGGTCGGTCGCGATATCCAGGATATCTACGATTACCGACCGCGTGAGCAGGGCGAAGTGGCGCTCAAGGTAGACGGCTTGCTCGGTCCTGGCCTGCGTGAACCAATCAGTTTTCAGGTGCGCAAGGGCGAGATCCTGGGCCTGTTCGGGCTGGTGGGCGCGGGGCGTACCGAGCTGTTTCGCCTGCTCAGTGGGTTAGAGCGCGCCAGTGCCGGCAGCCTGGAACTGTGCGGGCAAGCGCTGCAACTGCGCTCACCCCGGGACGCCATCTCCGCCGGGGTATTGCTGTGTCCGGAAGACCGCAAAAAGGAAGGCATCATTCCGCTGTCCAGCGTGGCGGAAAATATCAACATCAGCGCCCGTAGTGCCCATGCCTCGTTCGGCTGGTTGCTGCGCGACGGCTGGGAGAGGGACAACGCCGAGCGGCAGATCCAGGCCATGAAGGTCAAGACGCCGAGTGCCGAGCAGAAAATCCTGTACCTGTCCGGTGGCAACCAACAGAAAGCCATCCTTGGCCGCTGGTTGTCGATGCCGATGAAGGTCCTGCTGCTGGACGAGCCCACCCGGGGTATCGACATCGGCGCCAAGTCGGAGATCTACCAGATCATCCATAACCTGGCGGCCAGTGGCATTGCGGTGATCGTGGTGTCCAGCGACCTGATGGAGGTGATGGGCATCTCCGACCGCATCCTGGTGATGAGTGAAGGCGCCTTGACCGGTGAGTTGCCCCGCGCCCAAGCGGATGAAGCGCGCCTGCTGCAACTGGCGCTGCCACAGTCGCGGGCTTGAACAAGAATAAGAGGGTTTGGCTATGTCTGAGGTAAAAACTGCAAAGGGTTTCTGGCCGGGTTTCAATCAGCGCAAATTTCTCGATGACTGGGTGATGCTGCTGGCGGCACTGGGCATTTTTGTGCTCAGCGCGGTGTTCATCGATAACTTCCTCTCACCGCTGAACATGCGCGGTCTGGGCCTGGCGATTTCGACTGTCGGTATTGCTGCGTGCACCATGTTGTTCTGCCTGGCCTCAGGGCACTTCGACTTGTCGGTAGGCTCGGTGATCGCCTGCGCCGGGGTGGTGGCGGGCATCGTGATGCGTGACACCGACAGCGTGGTACTCGGCGTGTCGGCGGCCTTGGCCATGGGCCTGGTGGTAGGGCTGATCAACGGCATTGTGATCGCCAAGCTGCGCATCAATGCGTTGATTGCCACCCTGGCGAGCATGCAGATCGTACGTGGCCTGGCCTACATCTTCTCCAACGGCAAGGCGGTGGGGGTGATGAACGAAGGGTTCTTCGTGTTCGGCAACGGCCAGCTGCTGGGCGTGCCGGTGCCGATCATCATCACCGTCCTGTGCTTTGTGTTCTTTGGCTGGCTGCTCAATTACACCACCTATGGGCGCAACACCATGGCCATTGGCGGCAACCAGGAAGCGGCGTTGCTCGCCGGGGTCAATGTCGATCGCACCAAGATCATCATCTTTGCCGTGCACGGTTTGATCGGCGCCTTGGCCGGGGTGATCCTCGCGTCACGCATGACCTCGGGCCAGCCGATGATTGGCCAGGGTTTCGAGCTGACGGTGATTTCGGCGTGCGTGCTGGGCGGGGTGTCGTTGAGCGGCGGTATCGGCATGATCCGCCATGTGATTGCCGGGGTGTTGATTCTGGCGATCATCGAGAATGCGATGAACCTGAAGAACATCGATACCTTTTACCAATATGTGATTCGTGGCTCGATCCTGTTGCTGGCGGTGATAATCGACCGCATGAAACAACGTTAATGTTCGCCCTGTGAAGATCAAACTGTGGGAGCTGGCTTGCTGTGGCGAGCAAGCTTGCTTGCGCTGGGGTGCGAAGCGCCCCCAAAAGCCGGCTCCAGCTGCGCTGTCGAACGGGAGCAAGCTCCCTCGCCACAGCAAGCCAGCTCCCAGCTTGGATCTCCTGTGTTCAAGAGGGCGGTATTTGCCATAATGCCCCCGCTTTCATACTTATAGGCCCGATATGCAGGAAAACGCCCACACCCCCGTCAAAGACGCCGCCCCCACCGGCACCCAGACCCTGTTGCGCGGCCTGGGCGTGGTGCAAGCGGTGGCGGCTGGTGCGCGGGATCTCAAGGAGATCGCCCGGCGCATCGGCACCACCCGCAGCACAACGCACCGCCTGGCCAGTTGCCTGGTGGACGAGCGTTACCTGCGCGTGGTGCCCCAGGTCGGTTATCTGCTGGGGCCCAAGCTGATCGAGTTGGGGTTCCAGGCCCGTGAAGAGTTGCCCTTGGTGAACCTGGCGGTGCCCTACCTGGATGAGTTGTCGGCGCTGACCGGCGATACCATTCACCTGGCGATTCGTGAGTACGACGAGGTGCTTTACCTGCACAAGAACCCCGGCCGCAATGGGCCGGAAATGCGCTCGCGGGTCGGCCATCGCATGCCGCTGGCGCGCACCGGTATCGGCAAGGCGTTGATGCTGGATGATTCGCCGCAGGAGTGGCAGCGCTTGTATGAGGCGAGCTTGCCGGCGGTGGGCAAGAGCCTGCAATGGCCGCAGCACCCGGAGCAATCCTGGGCGCAGTTCGAACAGCGCATGCATGAGTATGTCGAGGGTGGCTACGCGTTTGACCTCGAAGACAACGAGCCTTCGATCCGCTGCGTGGCCGCACCGGTGCGCGATGCCAGCGGGCGCATTGTCGCCGGCATCAGCATTGCCAGTACGGTGCCCTACATGCCGCTGGAGAAAATGGCCGAACTGATCCCTGTGATCAAACAGGTCGCAGCCCGGCTGTCAGCGGAGTTGGGCGCCAAGGCCTGATCAGGCTTTCAGGCTCGCCATGTCGATGACAAAGCGGTACTTCACATCACCGGCAATCATGCGCGCATAAGCTTCGTTGATCTGGCGAATGTCGAGCATCTCGATGTCGCAGGTAATGCCATGCTCGGCGCAGAAATCCAGGACTTCCTGGGTTTCGGCAATGCCGCCGATCAGCGAGCCGGCCAAGACTTTACGACCCAGCACCAGCTTGGCAGCGTTGACGGGTGGGTCCACCGGCTCGATCAGGCCGACCAGGATATGCACGCCGTCAAAGCGCAGCACATCGAGGTAGGGGTTCAGGTCGTGCTGCACCGGGATGGTGTCCAGCAGGAAATCGAAGTGCCCCGCAGCGGCTTTCATCTGCTCGGCATCCGTGGACACGATCACATGGTCGGCGCCCTGGCGACGGCCTTCCTCGGCCTTGCTGGCCGAGCGCGTGAACAACGTGACTTCGGCGCCCATGGCTTTGGCGAACTTGATGCCCATGTGGCCCAGGCCACCCATGCCGAGGATCCCGACTTTATCGCCGGCTTTCACGCCGTAGTGCTTGAGGGGCGAGTAGGTGGTGATGCCTGCGCACAGGATCGGCGCAGCGCTGGCCAGGTCGAGCTTGGCCGGGATCTTCACCACAAAGTGTTCACTGACCACGATGCTGTCGGAGTAGCCACCCATGGTGTTGCTGCCATCCACGCGGTCCGGCGTGGCATAGGTCATGGTCGGGCCTTCGAGGCAGTATTGCTCGAGGTCTGATTGGCAGGCTTCGCAGTGACGGCACGAGTCGACCATGCAGCCTACGCCCACCAGGTCACCGACTTTATGCGCAGTGACGTTGGCGCCGACGGCGGTGACCTTGCCGACAATCTCGTGGCCCGGCATCAGCGGGTACACGGCAATGCCCCATTCGTTGCGCGCCTGGTGGATATCGGAGTGGCACACGCCGCAGTAGAGGATCTCGATGGCCACGTCATCGACGCGCGGGCTGCGGCGTTCAAATGACATCGGGGCGAGGGGCGTGGTGGCCGACTGGGCGGCGTAACCGATGGCGGTGTACATAGTAAACCTCACAAAAGCTTGGACTGCAGAGGCGGCAAATTCTGCGCGCCGGCCTGGGGGCGCGAACATGGCAATTGCTCCGAGTCTCATGCCTATTCGTCCGGCAGTGCCTGAGGTTTGGATATATTGGCCGCCAGACCTGCGATGATGCTGTCATCCCTCATTCGCGAAGTTTTTTGCCATGCTGTTGACCCGCCATTTGGACGCCAATGCCACGCTGGTTGCCTTGATCGAAGGGCTCACGCCCCGCGACGGTTTTTCCCCGACTCACCTGCCCGGCGTGCAGGTGCTGCGCGCCAGTTGCGATGTGGCGCGTGGGCCGCAGATCTATGAGCCAAGCCTGATGTTCGTGGCCCAGGGCAGCAAGGTCGCCTACCTCGGCCCGCGCACGTTGGAGTATGGCGCCGGGCATTACCTGATCCAGGCGATGCCGGTGCCGTTCGAATGCGAGACCTTTGCCATGGCCCCCGAGGCGCCGTTGTATGGCGTGACGGTAGGCATCGACCGCGTGGTGTTGGGCGAGTTGGTGATTGCCATGGGCATGCAAGCCGGGCCGCCGCCGACCGCGCAGACCTTGGAGTCGATGAGTTCGGTGGTGCTGGACGATACGATGCGCGGCTGCGTCGAGCGGTTGTTGCAGTGCCTGCACGATCCGCTGGAAAGCCGGATCATGGGGCCTGCGCGGGTGCGCGAATTGTTGTTCACCGCCTTGCGTGGGCCTCAGGCCGATGTGCTGCGTGCGCTGGTGGAACAACAGGGGCAGTTTTCGCGCATCGCCACCTCATTGAATCACCTGCATGCCCATTACGCCGAGCCGCTGAATATCGAGACGTTGGCCGGGTATGCGCACATGAGTGCGTCGACCTTTCATGAGCATTTCAAACGCTGCACCTTGTTATCGCCGGTGCAGTACCTCAAGCGCCTGCGGCTATTGAAGGCCCAGCAGTTGCTGCTGGTGGAAGGCATGAGCGTGGCGCAGGCGGCGCACAAGGTGGGGTACCAGAGCACGTCGCAGTTCAGTCGGGAGTACAAGCGCTATTTCCTGCGCAACCCGGGGGAAGAGCGGGCCGCCTGACACCACGAGGTTATTGTGGGAGCTGGCTTGCCTGCGATAACGGTGGGTCAGCTATACATTTGGCACCTGAAGACCGCCATCGCAGGCAAGCCAGCTCCCACATATTGATCGATGTCGCCCACAAAAAAGGCTCCCATTTCGGGTAATGCCAGTCAGTTAAGAGCTAGAGCAGACAACCAGTGACTTGTGGCGAGGGAGCTTGCTCCCGCTGGACTGCGTAGCAGTCCCATTTTTGGGGCCGCTTCGCGCCCCAGCGGGAGCAAGCTCCCTCGCCACAGTTACCGATTCTGTCTTAACTGACTGGCATTACCCATTTCGGGAGCCTTTTCTGGTTAAGCGAACGACTTACATATTCGGGTAAGTCGGCCCGCCCGCGCCTTCCGGCGTCACCCAGGTGATGTTCTGCGAGGGGTCCTTGATGTCACAGGTCTTGCAGTGCACGCAGTTCTGGGCGTTGATCTGGAAGCGTTTCTCGCCGTCTTCCTTGGTCACCACTTCATACACGCCTGCCGGGCAGTAGCGCTGCGCCGGTTCATCGTAGAGCGGCAGGTTGGTGCCGATCGGGATGCTTGGGTCTTTGAGCTTCAAGTGGCACGGCTGCTCTTCTTCATGGTTGGTGCCGGAGATGAACACCGAGCTCAGTTTGTCGAAGCTCAGCTTGCCGTCGGGTTTGGGGTAGTCGATCTTCTGGCTGTCTTTGGCCAGCTTCAGGCAGGCGTAGTCCGGCTTGGTGTCGTGCAGGGTGAAAGGGATCTTGCCGCCGAAAATGTTCTGGTCGAGCCAGTTGAAACCGCCGCCGATGATTGCGCCGAACTTGTGCACGGCCGGGCCGAAATTACGGCTGGCGAACAGTTCTTCATACAGCCAGCTGGCTTTGAAGCTGTCGACATATGTGGTCAGCTCATCACCGCCCTCGGATTCGGCAAACAGGCGGTCAGCCACGGCGTCGGCGGCGAGCATGCCGGACTTCATCGCGGTGTGACTGCCTTTGATCTTGGCGAAGTTCAGGGTGCCCAGATCGCAACCGATCAGCGCGCCGCCCTTGAAGACCATCTTCGGCAGCGAATTCAGGCCACCTTTGCAGATCGCGCGGGCGCCGTAGCTGACCCGCTTGCCGCCTTCCAGGTACTGGGCCAGCACCGGGTGGTGCTTGAGGCGCTGGAATTCATCGAACGGCGACAGGAAGGTATTGCTGTAGGACAGGTCGACGATCAGGCCGACCACGACTTGATTGTTTTCCAGGTGATAAAGGAACGAGCCACCGGTGTTCTCTTTACCCATGATGTCCAGCGGCCAACCGGCGGTGTGCACCACCAGGCCCGGCTGGTGCTTGGCTGGGTCGATTTCCCAGATTTCCTTCAGGCCAATGCCGTAGTGCTGGGCGTCGGCGTCGCTGTCCAGGTTGAAGCGCTGGATCAGTTGCTTGCCGATGTGGCCACGGCAACCTTCGGCGAACAGCGTGTACTTGCCACGCAGCTCCATGCCCGGGGTGTACAGGCCGTCTTTTGGCTTGCCTTCACGGTCGACGCCGAGGTCGCCGGTGATGATGCCGCGTACCACGCCGTTCTCGTCGAACAGCGCTTCCTGGGCGGCGAAGCCTGGGTAGATTTCCACGCCGAGGTTCTCGGCCTGCTGGGCCAGCCAGCGGCACAGGTTGCCCAGGGAAATGATGTAGTTGCCTTCGTTGTGCATGGTCTTGGGCACAAAGAAGTCGGGCACCTTGGTGGAGGCTTCCGGGCTGCGCAGTACATAGATGTCATCGCGCACCACGGGCGTGTTGAGCGGGGCGCCGAGTGCTTTCCAGTCCGGGAACAGCTCGTTCAGGGCACGTGGTTCAAACACGGCACCGGAGAGGATATGGGCGCCGACTTCGGAGCCTTTCTCGACCACGCAGACGCTGATTTCCTTACCGGCTTCGGCGGCCTTCTGCTTCAGTCGGCAGGCGGCAGACAGGCCAGCCGGGCCAGCGCCGACGATGACCACGTCGAATTCCATGTATTCGCGTTCCACAGGCTATCTCCTACTCAAGGCTCAACAGGCTTTTTTTTCTAATGGGTGGAGGTTCGGTGTGGTTCTGCGCGAAGGCAGCACCCACCTGTCTCTCTAGGTGGCGCATTATATATAGACCACTGACAGCGTCCAATACAAACGTTTGTTTGAATTGCCTGCAGCCTAGATAAATCAAAGCAACGGGGCTTATGACTGACCATTTTGCCGTATTGACCAGAATAGGCGTTCCGGTCAAGATACGGTCGGTTTTGCGCTTCCCGTAGGCAGACTGCAGGTTTCAAGAGCACGTCCAAAGACAGGCTGAAGGCAATAAAGGTGATGCGCACCCAAACGTTGGAGCGCAGTTTACACGCCGCGATAAAGAATGACCTCTCAGTCACCACTGACGAACGGTCGTCATTTCCCGTGTGCAAGGCCACTGCCGAGGTCTTTGGAGGTGCCCTTGTGTGCCGATGAGCATCAACCGCCAGGTTCGCCTAGGCGACTTTCTTTTCACCGGAGAGTAACGAGGAATCCATGAAGGTTCTTGTAGCTGTCAAACGCGTTGTCGATTACAACGTGAAAGTTCGCGTCAAGGCGGACAATTCCGGCGTCGACCTTGCTAACGTCAAGATGTCGATGAACCCTTTCTGCGAAATCGCTGTGGAAGAAGCCGTACGCCTGAAAGAGAAAGGCGTGGCGACGGAAATCGTCGTGGTGTCCATCGGGCCGACCACTGCCCAAGAGCAGTTGCGTACCGCTTTGGCCCTGGGCGCCGACCGCGCCATTCTGGTGGAGTCCGCTGAAGAGCTGACCTCACTGGCCGTTGCCAAGCTGCTCAAGGCCGTTGTCGACAAGGAGCAGCCACAACTGGTGATCCTGGGCAAACAAGCCATCGACAGCGACAACAACCAGACTGGCCAGATGTTGGCTGCACTGACCGGTTACGGCCAGGGCACCTTCGCTTCGAAAGTCGAAGTGAGCGGCGACAGCGTTGCGGTCACCCGTGAAATCGACGGCGGCGCGCAGACGGTTTCCCTGAAACTGCCGGCCATCGTCACCACCGACCTGCGTTTGAACGAGCCGCGTTATGCGTCCCTGCCAAACATCATGAAAGCCAAGAAGAAGCCTCTGGAAACGCTGACTCCGGACGCTTTGGGCGTTTCCACCGCCTCTACCAACAAGACCGTCAAAGTCGAAGCGCCGGCTGCACGCAGCGCGGGCATCAAGGTCAAGTCGGTGGCTGAACTGGTCGAGAAACTGAAAAACGAAGCGAAGGTAATCTAATCATGACTATCTTGGTAATCGCTGAACACGACAACAAGGTACTGGCCCCGGCCACCCTGAACACCGTGGCCGCTGCCGCTAAAATCGGTGGGGACATCCACGTGCTGGTTGCTGGTCAGGGCGCTGGCGCCGTGGCTGAAGCGGCTGCAAAAATCGCAGGCGTGAGCAAAATCCTGAACGCTGACAATGCCGCTTATGCGCATCAGCTGCCGGAAAACGTTGCACCGCTGGTCGCCGAGCTTGGCGCTGGCTACAGCCACATCCTGGCCGCCGCTACCTCCAACGGCAAAAACATCCTGCCACGCGTTGCCGCCCAGCTGGACGTTGACCAGATCTCCGAGATCATCTCGGTAGAAAGCGCCGATACCTTCAAGCGCCCGATCTACGCCGGTAACGCCATCGCCACCGTGCAGTCCAATGCTTCGGTCAAGGTCATCACCGTGCGTGCCACCGGTTTCGACCCGGTTGCCGCCGAAGGTGGCTCGGCTGCCGTTGAAGCTGTCTCCGCTGCCCACGACGCTGGCACTTCCAGCTTCGTCGGCGAAGAGCTGGCCAAGTCGGACCGTCCTGAACTGACCGCTGCCAAGATCGTCGTTTCGGGCGGGCGTGGCATGCAGAACGGTGACAACTTCAAACACCTGTACGCCCTGGCCGACAAGCTGGGCGCTGCGGTCGGCGCTTCCCGCGCAGCCGTTGACGCAGGTTTCGTACCCAACGACATGCAGGTCGGCCAGACCGGCAAGATCGTTGCGCCACAGCTGTACATCGCCGTCGGTATCTCCGGCGCGATCCAGCACTTGGCCGGTATGAAAGACTCCAAAGTGATCGTTGCGATCAACAAGGACGAAGAAGCTCCGATCTTCCAGGTTGCCGATTATGGCCTGGTGGCGGACTTGTTCGAAGCCGTACCTGAATTGGAGAAGCTGGTCTAATCCAGCCGCTTCACTTATAAAGAGCCCGGTCTTATGACCGGGTTTTTTTTTACTGATCGGGAGAGTCTTGCCATGGAACTGCGCCCCTGGGCCTTACTGCTGGCCCTTACGCTGCTGCCGAGCCTGACGCTCGCCGCCGGCAAGTGCGAGCGCCTGGTGATCACCGGCAGCCCGGACGCACCGCCTTTACTCTGGCGCGACCCTCAGGACCCTACGCACCTGATCGGCGCGACCGCTGACGTGCTGCAACAAGTGGGCAAGGAGCTCGGGCTGAAAATCGACCTGCTCTACGGCGGCAAACGCTCCCTGGCCCTTGATGAAGCACGCAGCGGGCGCATGGACATTCTCGCCGACGCACCGCTGAACCTGGGTGAACTGGACCACTTCGACTACATCCATCCGGCGCTGATGCAGACCGACTACCTGGTATGGACGCGCAAGGATTCGGCCGTGGTCTATTCCACCGCCGCCGATTTGCACGGCCACAAAGGTGCAGTCTCGGAGCGTGCGCGCTTGAGCGCGGAGTTCGAAACCTTCGCCAGCCAGCAACTCAACCTGCAACGCCTGCCCAATTTGACGCCGGCTTTCCAGAAACTGTTGCTCGGTGAGGTGGACTACGTGCTGGCTGGGCGCTATTCCGGCATGGCCATGGCCCAGACCCTGGGCATGAGTAATGACCTGGTGGCCCATGAAGTGCCTGTCGATCAGCCTGGCCTGTACCTGGCGATTTCCCACAACTCGGCCTGCAATGATCCTTGGCTTCGCGGACAGCTGACGAAAAAGATGACAGAATTGCCCGCCTCCGGTGCCGCTCAAGCCGCGCTGCAGCGCAATCTGGAGCGTTGGAAAGCGCAACTGCAACAACCTGTCGGCACCCCAACAAAGTAGGGATTTACAGTGATTTTTCGAGCTCTTTTCGCGGCCCTTGCCGTTGTCGCGCTGGCGGGATGCGCAACCGATCCTGCGCCGATCGAACAAATGCGCCTGACCCAGCAAGCCTTGGAACAAGCCACCGCGGTCGGGGCCAACACCGATGAATCCCCCGAACTGAAGCTGGCCGAAGAAAAATTCGCCCGGGCCAAGGGCAACATGGCCGACCAATCCTACAAGCGAGCGCGGATGCGCGCCGAGCAGGCTGAGCTGGACGCACGCCTGGCCGAAGCCAAAGTGCTGACCGGCAAGAGCCAGGAACAATTGAACGTGCTCAATACCCGTATCACTCGCCTGCGTAAGCAGCTGCAGTTGGGAGAAGCACAATGAGCCCGATGATCCGTGGCCTGAGCTGTGTACTGCTGCTGGGCAGCGTGGCCTTGGGCGGCTGTGCGAGCCAACCCACGAGTGAGCAGGCGTTGCAGCAGGCCGGCGATGACTTTCAAAAGGTCAAGGAAGACGCCAACGTGCTGCGCTTCGCGCCCAAGGACGTGATCCGCGCCGGAGAGTCCTTGGCCCGCGCCGATCGCCTGTCCAGCTACTGGGGCAGCGGCTCCGATGTGGTGCATTACGCCTACCTGAGCCAGCGCTACAGCGCCATCGCCCGAGAGCACACCCAGCAGGGCCTGAATGCCGAGCGCGGCACCCAACTGGAGTTGGAACGTCAGCGCCTGCAACTGGCCTTGCGCGAGAACAAGCTGGCCAGCGTGCAACAGCAGGGCAAGTGGGTTGAAGCGCAAATCGCCAGCCTCACTACCCAGACCGACCGTGGCCTGGTGATGACCCTGGGCGACGTACTGTTTGACACCGGCGAAGCGGAGCTGCAGAACTCGGCCAACCGCACGGTGCTCAAGATCGTGCAATTCCTGCAACTGAACCCCAAGCGTCGGGTGCGCATCGAGGGCTACACCGACAACACCGGTGGCGAGCAGGAAAACCTGAAACTGTCCCGCGACCGGGCTCAATCGGTGGCCGACCTGTTGATGGACCTGGGCATCGATGACAAGCGCATCGAAGTCGAGGGCTACGGCGACCAATACCCGGTGGAAGCCAATGCCTCCGAGCGTGGTCGTGCACAAAACCGTCGGGTGGAAATTGTTTTCTCTGACGAGAAGGGCCAATTGGGCGCTGCGCGCTAACAGCTGACGCAGCTCCAAATTGTGGGAGCGGGCTTGCTCGCGAATGCGGTGGCTCAGTACAGGATGTGCTGACTGACACACCGCCTTCGCAAGCAAGCCCGCTCCCACATTTCGTTTCGGCGATGCCCACCCCAGCTCCCCCGGCAGTTTTTACTGTCACTCCTGCCCACGCTCGACTATTGTGGCAACTGTCCCCGTACACTTCTAAACTGTGCCGGTATGTATGTTTCACACAAAAATAAAATGCCCGTGAAATCGAGTGCTGCGTCATGACCAATCTGTTGCTTTACCAACGTATTGCCCAGCAACTGGCTGAGGACATCCGCCGCGGTGTTTACCAACCGGGGGAGCGCGTGCCGTCGGTGCGCAAGATGAGTTCCCAGCTCAATGTGAGCCATGCCACGGTGCTGCAGGCCTACGCCAACCTGGAAGACCAGGGGCTGATCCGGGCGCGGCCGCAGTCGGGCTACTACGTGCACCAGACGCCAGCACTCACGGCGCCTACGCCTGATATCGCACGGGTCGAGCGCCCAGGGTTGGTCACCCGTAGCAGTATCATCCAGCAGGTGCTGGTCGAGTCGCGCCGTGAAGGGGTTTTTCCCCTGGGGGCGGCGGTGCCGAGTGTCGACTACCTGCCGGTGCGGGCATTGCATCAGCAATTGGCCAAGGTCACGCGTTTCCAGAGCCCACGGGCGTTCAGCTACATGTTCAGCCCTGGCTTTGAACCCCTGCGGCGCCAGGTGGCGATCCGCATGCGCGATGCCGGGGTGGTAGTGGACCCTTCCGAAGTGGTGATTACCCACGGCTGTGTCGATGCCTTGCAAATGTCGTTGCGCGTGCTGACGCGCCCTGGCGACCTGATCGCGGCTGAATCACCGACCTATTACGGCTTGCTGCAATTGGCTGATTTGCTGGGCCTCAAGGTGATCGAGATCCCCAGTGACCCTGCCACGGGCATGAGCCTGGAAGCCCTGCAACTGGCCGCCAACCAATGGTCGATCAAGGCGCTGGTGCTGACCACGCGCTTGAGTAACCCGCTGGGCGGCACCATGCCAGAGGAGCGGCAGAAACAGTTGCTGCGCCTGGCGTCGGACTTTGATATCCAGATCGTCGAAGATGATATTTACGGCGAGTTGATGTTCGAACTCGGCCGCACCAAAGCTCTCAAGGCCTACGACCGCCTCGACCGGGTGATCTATTGCTCAAGCTTTTCCAAGACCTTGTCGCCGGGCGTACGCATTGGCTGGATGATTGCCGGTAAATACCAGCAGGAAATCCAGCGCCTGCAGATGTTCAGCACGCATTCGGCATGCAGCGTCACCCAGATGGGCGTCGCGGCCTATCTGGAAAACGGTGGCTACGACCGTCATTTGCGCTACATCCGCCAGGAATACCGCAAGAACCTCAGCGCCTTCCAATTGGCGGTGCAGCAGTATTTCCCCGAGGGCACCCAGATGACCCGCCCGACCGGCGGCTTTATCCTGTGGGTCAGTTTGCCGGGGCGGGTCAATACTCAGGAACTGCATGTGCGTGCCCTGCAACAAGGCATCAGCATTGCGCCAGGGCTGATTTTCAGTAATACCGAACAGTTCAACCACTGTATTCGCCTCAATTGCGGCACGCCGTGGAACCGCGAGGCGGAGAGGGCGTTGATGACCCTGGGAATGCTTGCCAGCCAGCTGTGCCAAGAGGCCGCAGCGGGTTTTTGAGGCGAGCAAAGGGGACAAGACTGATCTGTGCCCTTGTCATGCCGCGCACAACAAGCGAGCATATGGCCTTCTGCCGTTAATGCTGTTGGCGATATGACTTCTATTTTTCGCGTTACGTTGATGCTTGGTCTGCTGAGCCTGTGCAATGCCGGTAGCGTGCTGGCTGCAGCACCGGTGGCTGAAGGCAAGCCTGTTGTCGGTGCCGAGCAAAAGACCTCAGCCAAGCAGCCAACGCCTGCGAAAAAATCCCCTGCCGCGCAAAAAAAAGCCGCTTCGACCAAAAAGCGTGCACCCGTGGCGAGCAAGTCCAAGTCGGCCCATGAGGTCGCCCAGACCAAACTGCCACCGGCACAGTTGGACCTGTCCCTGCCTTCGGACATGGTCAGGCACTTGCAACCCATTGGCACCATGCCCAAGCCCAAGAGCGTGCCTCTGTTGCCGCCGATGTTTGGTGAAAAGCCCACCGACAACAGTGCGTTCCAGATCAACGGCCGCTTGCTCAGCAATGAGATGAAGCTGCAACTGCGTAACGAAGAGCGCCGTGATGTAGAAGGCGCTGCGCTGGATTTCGAATTCAAGCAATAAACTTTCGGTCCACAGGTGACCCAGGTTGCCGACCATCTGTCGCAGACTGGTCGGTCATTTTTGTTTTGTGCGAAAAACTCCTGTTGGCCCATTTTAAAACGGCTGTTTAAGGGCGTACTCTAGCCCGGCCATCCCTATTGAGTCGTCGAGGACCTGCTGGTCATGAAATGCCGTGAAGGCTGTGGCGCCTGCTGCATTGCCCCCTCCATTAGTTCGCCACTACCCGGAATGCCCCAGGGCAAACCCGCTGGCGTCCGTTGCGTGCACCTGTCGGTGGAACAATTGTGCCAGTTGTTCGGTCAACCGCAGCGGCCCGCCGTGTGCAGTGATTTCAAGGCCGATATTGAGGTGTGCGGCAACGACCAGGCCGATGCCATCCGGCTGATCGGCTGGTGGGAGCAGATGACGGCGGCTTGATGGGCTTTACTATCGGAACTTCAACAATAAGGAATACAACGATGGGTTCGCTGAAACGAGTGGCTGTGCTGTGCGGTTTTACGCTGTTGTTTGCGGCCACTGCCCAGGCTGAGGATTGGCAAGTCGCCAAGGACGAAGACGGTATCAAGGTGTCCCTGAGCGAGATTGCCGGTTCCAAGTACAAGGCCTATCGCGGCGTGACCGTGATCAAGGCGCCTTTGGCCAAGGTCCAGGCGCTGCAGGAAGATGTGGTCGGTGCTTGCGCATGGATCCATGAATGCAAATCCCAGAAACTCGTCGACAAGAAAGGCGACGAGGCCTGGACCTACACCCAGTTCAAGGCCCCGTTCCCCGTGACGGACCGCGACTCGTACATCCACGTCACCACCACCAAAGCCGCTGACGGCACCGTCACGCGCAAACTGGAAGGCGTGCCGACCTACAAGCCTGAAGCAAAAGGCTACGTGCGGGTCGCCCAGGTGGAGGGTTTCTGGAAGCTGGTGCCAAAGGGCGATAACCAGACCGAAGTCACCTACCAGGTACACACCGAACCAGGTGGCAGCGTACCTTCGTGGCTGGCCAACAAGTTCGTGGTGGACGCGCCGTTCAACACCTTGAAAGCCTTGAAAGATCACGCTGAAAAATAAGTGCAGTTGATCCGGTGCCTCCGGGCTTGAGCGGAACGTTTTGCGCGCCGCCAAGGTCCAGATACTTGTAAGCCCACCTATGGGTTTTATCGAGGAGGCACCGATGCAAACGTGGCAAATTACCTTCGTTGATGATCACGGTGAAACGTCCGTGCAGCAGTTCACCTGCGAACAAAAGCCCAGCCTCGAAGACGCTGCGCATATGATTCGTGCGAAGCTGGTGCCGATTGCTGCCAAGCTCGATCTCAATGACCTGGAAGGCCGTAAACCCGAGCCGACGGTCAAGATTCTCAAAGACCAGAACAGTATCCAGATTCTCGATATTTCTCCCTCCGTCTAAACATTTTTCACGCGCCACACGAGCACCTCTGGTGGCGGTGATAGCTTCACGCTACTCTGCAATCGAGATCAGCGAATGAATCGCTAAGGTCTGGTCTTGTCAGCTACATGCTTGTTTTCCTGCGGTGATGTTATGCCGTGGTGCCCGCGCCAGCAGGGCGCGGGGCTTCAGGAAGCACGGAAAGTCTATCCATCGGTGTGAGGAGGACGTTTCATGAGCACAGCCTATCAAGAAGACATCAGCACCAACGTACTGCGCCGCATGAAAGAAGGCGGCTTTGATTTCTCGCGCTTTCACCCCATCGAGTTCTACGCCATTTTCCCGGATGAGGAACGGGCGCGCAGGGCTGCGGGTCGATTTCGTGGGGAGTCCCTCAACGCCCAGGTCAGCGCGCGCGACGATGGCGCCTGGTACCTCGAACTGAGCAAAATCATGTTCGCAACCTACGACGGCATAGGAGACTTCGAGCAAGACTTTGAAGCGGTGGTCGAGCCCCTGGGAGGGATCATCGAAGGATGGGGCGTCAAGCAGGAGGTGCGTGGGTTACCCATGTAGTTGGTATTTATGAGCAGCACAGCGTATCGGCTGACCTTTGGGTCGGCCGATTTTGTTTGGGCTACCGTCGCAACGGAAACTGCCGTTTCAGGCGCAAAAAAAAGCCACCCGGATGGGGTGGCGGAAAGGGAAGACCGAGGAGTCATCAGTACACGAGTCAATACGTTACTGAATGTGCAAAGGGTTTGGCTGTAGGACACGTCCTGTTCAACCGATGTGGGCGATTATCCGCATGTGCAGGCGGGCAGTGAAATCAACTCTGACTATGCTGTTGATAGCCAAACACCGCATTGCAACGGAGCGTACGGCGTGGCCCAGGCAATTGCGCGCACCAGGACGGTGCGGCAAATCCCCTCGGATTATGCAACTGTTTGATTATAAAGTGTTTATGCCGCTGGCACGGGCCTTGCGAAGGTTCTTGAGTCCGGGTGACAAGGAGTACGGCATGATCCGCACTTATTACGATGAAATGTACGATGGGGCAGGGCAGGTTCGCCCCCATTATCGCGAGTTCGCCCGCTGGTTGGCCGACACCCCTGCCGAACTGCTGGCCCAGCGCCGGCGTGAAGCCGATTTGCTGTTCCACCGCGCCGGCATCACCTTCACCCTCTACGGGGACGAACAAGGCACCGAGCGCCTGATCCCCTTCGATACCATCCCCCGCAGCATTCCGGCGAGTGAATGGCGGGTTGTCGAACGCGGTTGCATCCAGCGGGTCAAGGCGCTGAACCTGTTCCTCACCGACCTGTACCACGACCAACGCATCATCAAGGCCGGCATCATCCCCGCCGAGCAGGTATTGGCCAACGAGCAATACCAACTGGCAATGCGGGGCCTGGACTTGCACCGCGATATCTATTCGCACATCTCCGGGGTGGACCTCGTACGCGATGGCGACGGCACGTACTACGTGCTCGAAGACAACCTGCGCACGCCCAGCGGTGTCAGCTACATGCTCGAAGACCGCAAGATGATGATGCGTCTGTTCCCCGAGTTGTTCGCGGCCCAACGCATCGCGCCCATCGACCATTACCCCAACCTGCTGCTCGACACCCTCAAAAGCGCCAGCCCCCTGGATAACCCCAGTGTGGTGGTACTGACGCCCGGGCGTTTCAATAGCGCGTTCTTCGAACATGCCTTCCTGGCTCGGGAAATGGGTGTGGAGTTGGTGGAAGGCGCGGATTTGTTCGTGCGCGATGACCGTGTGTTCATGCGCACCACCGATGGGCCCAAGGCTGTCGATGTGATCTACCGTCGCCTCGATGATGCATTTCTAGATCCCTTGGCATTCAACCCCGACTCGATGCTCGGTGTACCCGGCCTGCTCGCCGCCTACCGGTGCGGCAATGTGGTGCTTGCCAACGCCATTGGCACCGGAGTCGCGGACGACAAATCGGTTTACCCGTTCGTCACCGAGATGATCCGCTTCTACCTCGATGAAGAGCCGATCCTGCAGAACGTTCCGACTTTTCAATGCCGTAAGCCTGACGAGTTGTCCCACGTACTGGCCAACCTGCCCGACCTGGTGGTCAAGGAAACCCAGGGCTCCGGTGGTTACGGCATGCTGGTTGGCCCGGCGTCTACAACCGCAGAAATCGAAGCGTTCCGGGCGCGTATCAAGGCCAAGCCACACGCCTATATCGCGCAGCCGACCCTGTGCTTGTCCACCTGCCCGACATTTGTCGAAAACGGCATCGCCCCGCGCCATATCGACCTGCGCCCCTTCGTGTTGTCCGGCAAGGACACCCGCGTGGTGCCGGGTGGCCTGACCCGTGTGGCGCTGCGCGAAGGCTCGCTGGTGGTCAACTCGTCCCAGGGCGGCGGAACCAAAGACACCTGGGTGGTCGAGGACTGATGCCATGTTGAGTAGAACTGCCTCGGATTTGTACTGGATGTCACGTTACCTGGAGCGTGCCGAAAACCTCGCACGCATGCTCGATGTCAGCTATTCGCTGTCGCTGATGCCCCAGGACGGGCGCGGCGATGGCCTGCACGAATTGGCCATGCCGCTGTTGATCACCGGCACTCTGGACGATTACCACGAGCGCCATGGCCCATTGCACGCTGAACGCTTGCTGCACTTTTTTGCCTTGGACGCGGCCAACCCGGCGAGCATCTACAGCTGTCTGGGTGCGGCGCGGGCCAGCGCCCATGCGGTACGTGGGCGGATCACCGCCGACATGTGGGAAAACATCAACGCCACCTGGCTGGACATTCGCGATATCGCCCAGCAGGGGCTCAGCCATTACGGCATGAGCCGGTTTTGTGAGTGGGTCAAGGAGCGTTCCCATCTGTTTCGGGGCGCCACGTACGGCACCATCATGCGCAACGATGCCTTCCGCTTTATCCGCCTGGGCACTTTTATTGAGCGTGCCGATAACACCCTGCGCCTGCTGGATGCCCGCTACGAAATGGCCGGCGAACAGGCGGCGGCGGTCAGCGATGGTACGGCTCACGCGTATTACCAATGGAGTGCGTTGCTGCGCGCTCTGTCGTCGTTCGAGGCGTACACCGAGATTTATCGCGATGCGCCTGGCGCTCGGCAAGTGGCCGAACTGCTGCTCTTACGCGCGGATGTGCCGCGTTCGCTGCGTGCTTGCAGCGAAGAGATCGACCAGATCCTCGCGAGCCTGCCAGGCCTCAATGGTCGCCCGGCCCAGCGCCTGGCCGCCGAGATGGATGCGCGCCTGCGCTTTACGGCCATCGACGAAATCCTCGAGGAAGGCCTGCATGCCTGGCTGACCGACTTTATCCCCTTGGTCCGCCAGTTGGGCGACGCCATCTACAGTTCCTACCTGGAGGCGGCATGAGACTCTCCATCAGCCACGACACTACCTACCACTACGAAGACCAGGTGCGCGCCAGCATCCAGTACCTGCGCCTGACCCCTCATGACAGCGAGCGCCAGCACGTGCTGAGCTGGCAACTCGACCTTCCACGCCCCGTGCGGGCGCAGGTGGACCCGTTCGGCAACATCCTGCATGTGCTTACGCTGGACGAGCCCCATGACGCCATCATCATTGGCGCCCGGGGCGTGGTGGAGATCGATGAATTGCGCGAGGCCGAACACGAAAGTCAGTCTGCCTTTCCGTTCCTGCGCTCCACGCGCCTCACCGAGCCCGACGACGCCCTGCGCGGGTTTGCCGGGCAACACTGCCATCAGCGTCGCGACCGCACGGCGCTTATCGACTTGATGCACGCGCTCAACCACACCATGGTCTACGCCCCCGGTGCGACCGACGTCGATACCTGCGCCGCCCAGGCCTTTGCAGGTGCAGCAGGGGTGTGCCAGGACCACACCCATGCGTTCCTGGCCTGCGCACGCAGCCTGGGGATCCCTGCGCGGTATGTGTCCGGGTATCTGTATACCGAAGACAGCACGCACCTGGCCAGCCATGCCTGGGCCGAAGCCTGGCTGGATGACGCCTGGTACAGCTTTGACGTGACCAACCAACTGGCGCGGCCGGAGCGGCACTTGAAGCTGGCCGTCGGCCTGGACTACCTCGACGCCTGCCCGGTCCGGGGCATGCGCCGTGGCGGTGGGCATGAGCAGATGCACGCCAAGGTATTCGTGGCGCCGCAGCAATGACCGATAACGGTAGGGGCGAGCTTTGATCGTTCCCACGCTCTGCGTGGGAATGCAGCCGAGGACGCTCCGCGTCCCAAAGCGTGACGCAGAGCATCACAAGAGGCGTTCCCACGCGGAGCGTGGGAACGATCGATGCTCTCAGGGTTTTCGCGAGCAAGCTCGCTCCTACAACTTGCGGCCCGCCATATGCCGCAAATACCCCACCAGCAAGTCCAACTCATTGTCTGGCAATACACTGGCTGTAAACGCCGGCATCTTCGCCTGTGGCCAATGCCTCAGGCTTTGCGGGTCGCGGATGTAACGCCTGAGAAAATCGCCGCTGAAATACTCGGTGGGGTTGTAGGGCACATTCAGGTCCGGCCCCATCTGGGCATCACCGCCGCCATTGAGGCGATGGCACGCCAGGCAGTTCTTCTGGAACAACGCAAAGCCCTGGTTGATCGGGTCGTTCGCCGCCAGCTTAGGGTCGGGCAATAACGCCGGGAAACGCTCGCCAACCGTCTGCAACTGTTTGAACCTGGAGACCTGGAACGGCCACTGTTCCGGGCTGATACGTCCGGCTTGAGGGTTGGTCCAGACCAGATAGAACGGTCCGGCGCTGGGCTTGCCCTGTGCCAGTGGTGGCCATGGATGGGCCGGGTCTTCCACGGCCAGCCAGGCGCGGGCGCCGTTTTTTTCCAGCAACGGCGCGGCGGCAAGTTCGGCGGCAAAACCATCAAGGGCAACGGCTTGCAGGTGGTTCGCAGATTTAAGGCCCGGCAAGAGCACCGCGAGGGGCACCGCACGATAGGTCATGTTGCGCTTGTAGGACACATCATCAACGATCTGCACCGTCTGAGCGTCGGGATGCTTGAGCAGCTCGGCGGTCTCCCAGGTTTTGTGGGTGTGGTCCAACTCGATGGTCAACTGTGCCGCCGCCGCAGGCAGGCTCAGCAGCAGGGCAAAAAGGGCGAGGATCGGTTTCAAGGCACAGGCCCGTTGCGAGAGAGTGAGGGCGCACACGATAACGGAAAACGGCAGGTAAAAAGACAGCCCCTGCAACAGGAGCGCTAAGCGCAATGTCCTGGCAGGTGCTGCCAAAAGCTGCAGGCCTGGTGCGATGTGTGCACGGAAGCTGGAAGTGTCACCCAATAACCTTGGTTAAATTGGGCAAGATCAGAATCAAGGTGGTGGCGAACAGGATAAGTCCCGCCTGACGTACTTTCGATTGTTTGAACATGGCTGACTGCCTTTTCTTTTGTTGTTATTCCTGAGCGTCAAATGCGTGCCGTTGAAGTCAGTATCGCGAGGTGACGTTGCACTTTTCTTACAGCTGCTCCAGCAAAACCCGGCAGCAGCGTCTTACAGATTCAACCTTAGAGCGCCCGTTCTTTCTGGCTTAGACTCATTTCATATCAGCTAAGAAGTATTTGCGCTAAAAACGGCATGAGGCTTATTGCCATCTTGGCGCCAGCCCTAGGGCTAGACGGCTAAAACGATTAATCAGGCATTTCCCGTAGGTACCTACCGTTCGTCCGAGCGAGGGGGTCAAAAGCAATGAGCGCATCCGTCATTGAAACCGTGTCAATCGGGCCTAAGGTAGGGGCACACACCCATAGCGGTTCGAGGATGTCATGACCCAAGCTTTGATCTTTGATGCGATACGCACGCCCCGGGGTAAAGGCAAGGCCGACGGTGCCCTGCACAGCGTCAAGCCTGTAAACCTGGTGGCCGGCTTGCTCACGGCGCTGGCGCAGCGCAGCGACCTCGACACCCGCCAAGTGGATGACATCGTCCTTGGCTGCGTCACCCCCGTGGGCGACCAGGGCGCCGATATCGCCAAGACCGCCGCGCTGGTGGCCGACTGGGATGTCAGTGTTGCCGGTGTACAGGTCAATCGCTTCTGCGCGTCGGGCCTGGAGGCGGTGAACCTGGGGGCGATGAAGGTGCGTTCCGGCTTCGAAGACCTGGTGGTTGTTGGCGGCGTCGAGTCCATGTCCCGCGTGCCCATGGGCAGCGATGGCGGCGCCTGGGTGCTCGACCCGCAAACCAATATGCACAGCCACTTCACGCCCCAAGGCATTGGCGCCGACCTGATCGCCACCCTGGAAGGCTTCACACGCCAGGATGTCGACACCTTTGCCCTACAGTCCCAGCAGAAAGCCGCCAGGGCGCGGGCAGACCGTTCCTTCAATAAGTCGCTGATCGCGGTGCACGACCAGAACGGCATTGTGCTGCTGGACCATGACGAATTTATCCGCGGCGACTCAACCCTCGAGGGCTTGGGCAAGCTCAAGCCGAGCTTCGAAATGATGGGCCAGATGGGCTTCGACGCCACCGCGTTGCGGGTCTATAGCCACGTGGAGCGCATCCACCATGTGCACACGCCGGGCAACAGTTCCGGCATTGTGGATGGCGCCGCGCTGATGCTGATCGGTTCCGAGGCCAAAGGCCGTGAACTGGGCCTGCAACCGCGGGCGCGTATTGTCGCCACGGCGGTGACCAGCACCGACCCGACCATCATGCTCACCGGCCCCGCGCCGGCCACTCGCAAAGCACTGGCCAAAGCCGGCCTGCGGGTTGAAGACATCGACCTGTTCGAAGTCAACGAAGCCTTTGCTTCGGTCGTGCTCAAGTTCATCAAGGACATGGGCATCGACACCGCACGGGTCAATGTCAACGGCGGCTCCATCGCCATGGGCCATCCCTTGGGCGCCACCGGCTGCGCGATTCTCGGCACCTTGCTCGACGAGCTCGAGGTGCGCCAGCAACGCTACGGCCTGGCCACCTTGTGTGTCGGCGGTGGCATGGGGATCGCCACCATTATCGAACGCCTCTGAGCCTAAGGAATTTGTCATGACCGATGCCATTCGTTACGAAAAAGGCCAGGACCAGATCGTGGTACTGACCCTGGACATGCCCGGCCAGAGCGCCAACACCATGAACGCCGCCTACCGTGAAGCCATGGCGGCCACCCTCGCGCGCCTGGAAGCGGAAAAGGACGAGATCGCCGGGGTGGTGATCACCTCGGCCAAGAAAACCTTTTTTGCCGGGGGTGACCTCAATGAGCTGATCAAGGTCGATAAAGCCCACGCCAAGTCGTTCTACGACAGTGTCTTGGTATTGAAAGCGCAATTGCGCCGCCTGGAAACCCTCGGCAAACCGGTGGTCGCCGCGATCAATGGCGCGGCCCTGGGAGGTGGTTGGGAGATTTGCCTGGCCTGCCATCACCGGGTCGCGCTGGACGACAAGTCCGTGCAACTGGGTTTGCCGGAAGTCACCCTTGGCCTGTTGCCCGGGGGCGGTGGCGTGGTGCGCATGGTGCGCATGCTTGGCCTGGAAAAAGCCTTGCCGTATTTGCTCGAAGGCAAAAAGGTGCGGCCCGCACAGGCCCTGCAAGCGGGTTTGATTGATGAGTTGGCGGCGGATCGCGAGGCATTGCTGGCCCAGGCCCGTGCCTGGATTCTGGCTAATCCGCAGGCCAGGCAACCCTGGGACACCAAGGGCTACGCGATTCCCGGCGGCACGCCATCCCACCCTAAAGTCGCACAGATGCTCGCCATTGCGCCGTCGATTTTGCGTAGCAAGACCCAGGGCTGCTTCCCCGCGCCGGAGAAAATCCTGTGTGCAGCGGTCGAGGGCGCCCAAGTGGACTTCGACACCGCGCACCTGATCGAAACCCGTTACTTCACCGAACTGGTGACCGGGCAAGTGGCGAAGAACATGATCGGCACCTTCTGGTTCCAGCTCAACCAAATCAACGCCGGCAGCTCGCGACCGCAGGGTTTTGCGCCTTATGTAACGCGCAAAGTCGGCGTGCTCGGCGCCGGGATGATGGGCGCGGGCATCGCCTATGTCAGTGCCTGTGCGGGGATCGAGGTGGTGCTCAAAGACATCACCCTGGCCGCCGCTGAAAAAGGCAAAGCCCATTCGGCCGCATTGCTGGACAAGAAAGTCAGCCGTGGGCAATTGACCGCCGAACAGCGCGAAACCACCCTGGCGCGCATTCATCCTACTCAGGATGACGCCGACCTGGCCGGCTGCGACCTGATCATCGAGGCCGTATTCGAAGACCGCGCACTCAAGGCCAAGGTCTCGGCCGCAGCGCAAAGCGTGGTGGGGGCCGACGCGGTGATCGCCTCCAACACCTCCACCTTGCCCATCAGCGGCCTGGCCACGGCGGTGCCTGATCAAGCCAGGTTCATCGGCCTGCACTTCTTCAGCCCCGTGGACAAGATGCCCTTGGTGGAAATCATCAAGGGGGCGCGCACCAGCGACGAAACCCTGGCCCGAGGTTTTGACTTCGTACTCCAAATCAAGAAAACCCCGATTGTGGTCAACGACAGTCGCGGTTTCTTTACCTCGCGGGTATTCGGCACCTTTACCAACGAAGGCATCGCCATGCTCGGCGAAGGCGTGGCGGCGCCGATGATCGAGACCGAAGCGCGCAAGGCCGGCATGCCAGTGGGGCCGCTGGCGGTGTCCGATGAAGTGTCCCTCAGCCTGATGAGCCATATCCGACAGCAAACGGCCAAGGACCTGCAGGCCGAAGGCAAGGCTATGCCGAACCATCCGGCGACGGCGGTGATTGATCTGTTGGTGAACGAATACAAGCGCACGGGCAAGGCGGCCGGCGGTGGTTTTTACGACTATCCCGCTGGCGGCCAGAAGCACCTGTGGCCTGAGCTGAAAAACCGGTTCGAACAGCCCGGCAAGCAAATCTCCCCCCAGGATGTGCGTGACCGCTTGCTGTTTATCCAAGCCATCGAAACCGTGCGCTGTGTGGAGGAGGGCGTGTTGATGTCCACGGCGGATGCCAACGTCGGTTCAATCTTCGGCATCGGTTTTGCCGCTTGGAGTGGCGGCGCGTTGCAGTTTATCAACCAGTACGGGCTGAACGACTTCATCGCCCGCGCCCGCTACCTCGCCGAGGAGTACGGGGAGCGCTTCTCGCCGCCGACGTTGTTGTTGGAAAAAGCCGCAAAAGGTGCGCTGTTTTAGACGTTTCACTGTAGGAGCGAGCTTGCTCGCGAAAAACGCACAGGCATCGCTTTTATCCAGGATACCTGCGTTATCGTTGACGTTCTTCGCGAGCAAGCTCGCTCCTACAGTGAGTGTGGGTGCCCATTGAGGGCTTGCTTTGGGGGTGTATTTCAAGGCAGGCTCTGGGTGTGCAATATTCCCATCGCCGTGTCAGGTATTTTTTATGTCGCTACGCGTCTGCATCCTGGAAACCGATATTCTGCGTCCCGCTTTGATCGATGAGTACCAAGGCTATGGGCAGATGTTCAAGCGCCTGTTCGCCAAGCAACCGATAGCCGCCGAGTTTGTGGTCTACAACGTGGTGCAAGGCGAGTACCCGCCGGATGACGAAGTGTTTGACGCGTACCTGATCACCGGCAGCAAGGCCGATTCCTTCGGTACCGACCCCTGGATCCAGACGCTCAAGACCTACCTGCTCACGCGTTATGAGCGCGGCGACAAGCTGCTGGGCGTGTGCTTCGGCCATCAGTTGCTCGCGCTGCTGCTGGGCGGCAAGGCCGAACGTGCCAGCCAGGGCTGGGGCATGGGCACCCACGCCTACAAACTGGATGCCAAGACGCCATGGATGAGCCCCGAGGTGCCGGAGCTGACGCTATTGATCAGCCACCAGGACCAAGTCACCACCTTGCCGGAAAACGCCACCGTGATCGCCTCCAGCGAATTCTGCCCGTTTGCCGCGTATCACATTGGCGACCAAGTGCTGTGCTTCCAGGGCCATCCGGAGTTTGTTCACGACTATTCCCGTGAGTTGCTGGAAATACTTCAGACAACCTTGGGTGAAAAGGTCTACAGCAACGGCGTGGCCAGCCTGGAGCGCGACCACCACGGCGTGACCGTGGCGGAGTGGATGATGCGCTTTGTGGCGCACCAGCCTGAAGCCAAGGCTTAAAGCCAGCCCGAACGCTTGAAGCTGGCCCATAAACCGGTACAGCCCAAGGTAATAAAACCGAGCACCGCAAAATAGCCGTAGTGCCATTGCAGCTCGGGCATGTTCTGAAAGTTCATCCCGTAAATCCCCGCCACCGCCGTGGGGAACGCCAGGATCGCCGCCCACGCGGCGAACTTGCGCTGCACCACGCTCTGGCGCGAAGCCTCCAGCAACACACCGATCTCGATGGTCTGGCTGGCAATGTCGCGCAGGGTGGTGAGGTCTTCCATTTGCCGCGTCACGTGGATTTGCACGTCACGGAAATACGGGCGCATGTTCTTGTCGATAAACGGAAAGCTGAGCTTCTGCAACTCTTGGCTGATTTCGACCATCGGCGCCACATGCCGCTTGAGCCGCAACACATCGCGGCGCAGGCCGTGGAGGTGCTGGATATCGCGCTCGTTTAGCGAACTGCACAGCACGTTGCGCTCCAGCTCATCGATCTCGGCATGGATCGCCTCGCTCACCGGCTGGTAGTTTTCAGTGACAAAATCCAGCAACGCATAGAGTACGAAATCTTCCCCATGCTCCAGTAACAACGGTCGCGCCTCACAACGCTGGCGCACAAAACCGTAGGACGCCGAGTGGCCGTTGCGTGCGGTGATGATGTAGCCGTTGCCGGCAAAGATATGGGTTTCGATAAACTCCAGCTTGCCGTTCTCGCGCACCGGTGAGTAGGTGACGATAAACAGCGCGTCGCCGAAGGTTTCCAGCTTCGGGCGGCTGTGTTTTTCCATGGCGTCTTCGATCGCCAGCTCGTGCAGGTTGAACTGGCGTTGCAGGTTGTTCAGTTCCTGGGCGCTGGGTTCTTCCAGGCCGATCCACACAAAGTGCCCAGGTTTGGCGGCCCAGGCCGCGCCTTCATCGAGAGTGATATCCGAGACTTTCTTACCGGCGCTGTAGACGGCAGCCGCAACAACTCTACCCATGGTGCTGATCACTTCTTATCAAGAGGACAGATGTTGGGCAGCTTAGCCTGAATGGCGTTCCGTTGTTGCTCACCGACATTGCCCACTCCCCTGTAGGAGCGAGCTTGCTCGCGAAAATCGTCAACGATAACGCAGCGCCATCAGGTGACCCGCGTCGCTTATACGTTTTTCGCGAGCAAGCTCGCTCCTATAAGCTCACGGTCCATCTGCGCGATGCACTCATCCATCTGCGTCTGACACGTCAGCAGCAACTGAGGGATGTCATCCACCGTCAACCCACAGGTAGTAATCGGCGGCAACGAGCGTATCAGCACACTGCCGCTGTCCCAACGATTGAGCTTCATCTGCGTCACGTAATTGCTGACACACACCTGCACGATAGGCACACCGGCCGCAATCGCCATATGGAACGCGCCTTTCTTGAACGGCAACAACCCTTTGCCCAGGTTGCGCGTACCTTCCGGGAACACCCAGATTGACGTGTCCTCATGCTGCAAGGTATGCGTGGTCGTCAGCATCGCACGCCGGGCCTTGTGCGCATTGCCACGGTCGATCAGCACATTGCCCGCCAGCCAGAACAACTGGCCGAACAGTGGTACCCATTTCAGGCTTTTCTTGGCGATGCAGACCGTGCGATGCGGCACTACATTGCCGAACACAAACAAATCGTAATTGGACTGATGGTTGGCGATCACCACGCAGGTACCGGGCTTGTTGCGCAGCGAGTCGACGTCGGCCTTCACGTTCAAGCCCAAGATCCGCATGGCCGGCAACGCATAGAGGCGAGCGCAGAGACGGCTGTTGTCCGGGTTGAACGGCCGGCACACACCGACCAACACACCCAGCACGCCAGCGATCATAAAATGCAGGCTCATCAACAACATACGCAACAGAAAAAGCATCGACACGGCCCATCGGGACAAAAGGTGGCGCAGTGTACGGATGTGCACTGTATTCGGCAATTGCCCCTACAGACGTAGGAGATAGCCGATGTTTAAGCGCATGTTTCCACATGGGCCGATAACGGCTAGCTAGAGCGGCTACGGAGGTTTCACATTTATAGGTAAGAAAAAGCCCGACTCAAGGTCGGGCTCAGGCACAGCAGGTGTAGGACTTAGCTCGGGCTATGGCCCTGATCCTGGATGATTGCATCGTCCAGGGCTTCGAGCAGCGCGCGGCGTACTTTCAACTTGGTGTGCTTGTGGGCGTTCATATTGATCTTCTTCAGCTGCCGTGCTGCTTCCAGTGCTGCAGCGTGCAGTTCTTCGGGTGCCACCACCTTGTCGAGGAAACCGGCGTGCAAGGCGCCTTGCGGATCAAACATCTCGGCATTGATCACCGAACGCTGAAACGCCGACTTACGCAGGCGATCCCGCGCCAACTCGATACCGGCATGGTGCATGGTCATGCCAATCGCCACTTCATTCAGGCCAATGCTGAACGGGCCTTCGACGCCAATCCGATAATCGGCCGACAATAACAGGAACGCGCCCTTGGCCACCGCATGCCCAGGGCAGGCCACAATCACCGGGAACGGATGCGCCAACATCCGCCGCGCCAGGGTCGAACCCGAGGTCACCAGGCTGATTGCCTCTTTAGGGCCGGCCGTCATCACCTTCAAATCATAACCACCCGACAAAATCCCCGGCGTGCCCGTGATGATCACCACCGCCCGATCCTTCTCGGCCTGATCCAGCGCCGCATTAAACTCACTGATCACCGCCGGAGAAATGGCATTCACCTTGCCGTTGCTCAGGGTCAGGGTCGCGATACCGTCTTCGAAGTGGTAGGCAATCAACTCACTCATGACGCGGTTCCTTGTAGGGCTTGTTATAGAGATAGATGCGCAGACGTTACTCACCACGCCCGCGCGGGTAAAGCGCCGTGACTGACTACCCAGTCAGGCTTTTCCTGCATCCCCAAGGGTAGACGCCCCGGAGCAGGGCGCAGCAAGCGCTCCAGACGCGTGCCGCCGATGCCTGAGAATGGCACAATCACCACCCCTTGCCGGACGGTGAATGGCATAACGGTCTAACCGCATGAAAATTCTGAAAAAAACCTTTGCCATCAGAAAGGCTTTCGACTACATTAGCGCGCCTCGACAGACTGAACTGGTTTGACGAGATACGGTGAAGTGTCCGAGTGGCTTAAGGAGCACGCCTGGAAAGTGTGTATACAAGAAATTGTATCGAGAGTTCGAATCTCTCCTTCACCGCCAAATTCGATGTAAACAAAACCCCTGGTTTCGAAAGAAACCAGGGGTTTTGTGATTTCTGGGGTTTGAAAAGTACAACTTTTATCAGCTCAGTTGTCTGGCCTTTCAGTCTGCGGCCCCATGACGTCACGCCCTATGCCTAAGCCCGCCCTCAATGCCTATGCCGATGATGCACATCCGGAAAGTGCGCATGGCTATGCCTCATCACTCCATGTGCATGCTCATGGCTATGAGGCACCTTCGAGTCCCACTCAAACCCATGCTCATGTTGATGATGCTCATCATGCACATGCCAGTGCCCATGTTGCGTTGCCTCATGCACATGCTCATGGGCATGCCGCTCCGTCAGGTGCAGCCACACGCCTACTGCCATCAGTGCCGAGGCAATCCAGAAGGCCGCGGTCACCGACTCGCCAAATACCAGCAACGCCACTGCAGCACCGAGAAAGGGTGCCGTGGAGAAGTAAGCGCCGGTGCGCGCGCTGCCCAGTCCGCGGAGGGCCAGCACGAACATCACCAGGCTGATGCCATAGCCGAGGAAACCTACCAGTAGAATCGGCGCCAGTTGCGCCATGCCGGGAATCTGCGCCCCGAGGTAAAGTGCCAGGCTGCAATTGACCAGCCCCGCAATCAAGCCTTTGGCTCCTGCGATAAACAATGCGTCAGACGCGGACACTTTGCGCGTGAGGTTGTTATCGATCCCCCAGCACAAGCACGCCAGCGCAACGGCAAGCGGTCCGGTCCAGTCCTGGCGGCTGCCGTCAGCACCGGACCCTGACAACACCACGCCGCCCAGCACAATGGCGAGCATGCCGAGGACGATGCGTCGGTCGGCGTTTTCGCGGAACACGACCCAGGCGATCACGGCGGTCAGTACCGACTCAAGGTTGAGCATCAGGGAGGCGCTGGCGCTGGTGGTGCGGGTCAGGCCGAACATCAATGCAACGGGCCCGAGGAGGCCGCCGAAGGCGATTGCGCCGAGCAGCCACGGCCATTCCGACGGAGTCAGCCCCGTAGGTTTCCAGCCGCGATCACGGATCAAGCGCACACCGGCAAGGCCGATGCCGCTGCCGAGGTAGAGCAGGCCGGCGAGCAGGATGGGAGAGAGGCCCAGGCCAAGGCTTTGGGCCAGCGGGGTGCTGGCCCCGAACAGGGCGGCCGCCGCGAGGGCGTAAACGATACTGAGGTTCATGGGCCATCCTCGAAAGTCAGGCCCATGATACGTCGCTTGCCGGGGTCAGCGCCCTGGCAGTTTCATACTTACTGCGCGGTTTTCAGCTTGATCACATCACCGGAGATTTTGGTGGTGTAGCCGTTCAATACCCAAGCCCAGAACCACTTTTCCTGCACTTGTGTGTTGATCAACGCGTCGCCGCCCTTGGCCTTGATGGCCGCATCCTGGGCGCGCACGAAGCGGTTGTTCTGGCCGATGGGGATAACACCCAGCAGCATGATGCCGGTGGCGCTGGCTTCGCTGTGGCCCAGCACGGTGTATTGGCTGGCGTCGTATTGCTGGGTTTTCATGGCGGTGCCGGTGCAACCTGCCAGGGTGAAACTAAGTACGGCTGCTGCAACGACTTTACTGACGTATTTCACTCATAACTCCATAGGTTCAATCTCGAGATTCAATTCTCGGGGGGGCGACACTCTAAGCGCTCAGTTGGCAGATTGAAATCAATCAGCGAGGCTGGGTCGCAGTCTGGCGGGTACTGCGCGGTGATCCCATTGCAGCCTGGTTGGGGCTCGACAGCGCCCACATTTATTCTTCGGCGTGTCAGAGATGCAGCCACGCCAGGCCACCCAACATCACCGCCACCCCGCCGGCGGTGTACGACATGCGTTTGAGCCATTCCTTGCGCGTGAGCAGGGTAATCGCCGCCAATGAAATCGCGATCTGAATCGCCGTCATCGCCTGGGCCCAGCGATGGTGCTGGTGCAGCGCTTCCTCGGATTTGTGGTCCCAGTCCCGTGAAGTGGCCTCAAGCGTTTCGGCCTGTTTACGCACTTCTTCCTTCTGGCGCTTGTAGCGCTCGATCTCCGCCTGGTAATGCGCCGCATCCACGCCGGGAATATGGCTGGCCAGTTCTGCCAGGTTCTGGCGGCTGGATTTGGCCTGGTAGTAGTTCCACTGGTTAGCGGCTTCGGTCTTGATGATGGCGGCGTTGTTCTTGTCCATCGCAGCTTCACTTTCGCTGGAGCCGGCCTGATAGCTGAGCATGGCACCGACGGTCGCCATGATCGCGGTCATCACGGCGATACGACTGGCAAAGCTATCGCCGCGGCCGTGAGCATGCTCGGTGGTGTGTTCAAGGTGTTTTTCGTGGGGGCTGGGAACTTCGAAGGCTTCGGACATGGGGCGACCGCGAACGGATTGAGGTGCGCTGATTGTTCACCAGCGCAGCTGTCTCAAGCCTGTACGTAACGCTGCAAACCTGCCACCAGTGCATCGAATGTCACCCGGCAGCGTGGGCTGTTGCGCAGGTCTTCGTGCATGCTGACCCAAGTGTCCATTTTAAACGCGAAGCCGTCAGGCAGCACTCGGCGCAGACGTGGGTCGCGCTGGGCCAGTTGTACCTGGCACCCACCGATGCCGGCACCGGCGCGGATCATTGCCAGTTGCGCCAGGTCGCTGTCGCTACTGATGGCGAAGGCGTTGCGCTCAAAACCCTTGATTGCCAGGCTGCGGATAAATGCAGTGGCTTGATCAAAGCCGATGACGGAGTGGCCGGCCAGGTCGTGCATGTGTTGAGGGATGCCGTGTTGCTGCAGGTAATCGTCACGGGCATGCAGGCCGACTTCGATCAGGCCGATACGCCGCGCCAGCAGCTGCTCCTGGCTGGGGCGCACCATGCGCACGGCAATGTCGGCTTCCAGCTGCAGCAGGTCGCTCAAGCGGTTGGTCAGCACCAGTTCCACCTTCAGGTGCGGGTGTTCCCGGCGCAATTGCGTGATGATCGGCGGCAGTACCTCCACACCCACCACTTCACTGGCCGATACTCGTACCACGCCGCGCACCTCATCGCCTTGGGACGAGGCGGCGCGTTCAAGGGCGGCGGCGGTACGCGCCATGGTTTCTGCATGCGCCCGCAGTGTGTGGGCGACCGTAGTGGGTAATAAGCCTGAGGGCGAGCGGGTGAACAACACGACGCCCAGCGCCGTTTCCAGCGCGGCGATGTGCCGCCCTACCGTGGGTTGGGTGATGCCGAGCTGCCGTGCGGCCCCCGACAGCGATCCTTCCTTGAGTACACCGAGAAATGACCGGTAAAGCTCCCAACCGATATTCGTAGCCATACATAAATGTATAGCGGCTCGATACCCTTGGGCAATTCCTCTATAGCTGTTCCGCATCCAACATACCCTCATCAACCAACAGTGGGAGAGGGTGATGAGCAAGGTTCTGGTTTTGGGTGCAACCGGTGGCATTGGTGGCGAAGTGGCGCGGCAGTTGAGCGCGGCGGGCTGGGAGGTGCGGGCGTTGACTCGGGATCTGATCAAGGCTCGCAGCCAAAATCCTGTTTTTACGTGGCTAAAAGGCGATGCCCTGAATCGCGACGACGTGATCGCGGCCGCCCGGGGCTGCGCGGTAATCGTGCACGGCGTCAATCCGCCGGGTTATCGCAAATGGGCCGAGTGGGTGTTGCCGATGATCGACAACTCCATTGCGGCGGCCATCTGCGAAGGCGCGACAGTCGTGCTGCCCGGCACGGTCTACAACTTCGGGCCGGATGCATTCCCTGTGCTGCACGAAGACTCACCCCAGCACCCGCTGACTCGCAAGGGCGCGATCCGTGTGCAGATGGAGCAGCGCTTGCGAGCCGCTTCCACTCAGGGCGCCCGGGTGGTGATTTTGCGCGCTGGGGATTTTTTCGGCGCCAGGGTGGCCAATAACTGGTTTGCCCAAGGCTTGGTCAAACCCGGCAAACCGGTGCACACCATCCGCTACCCAGGCGATTACGGCGTGGCCCATCAATGGGCTTATCTGCCGGACGTAGCGCGTACAATGCTTGAGTTGATTGAGCGTCGTGCCAGTCTTGGCGCCTTCGCCTGCTTTCATATGGCTGGGTACATGGATGCGGACGGTACGCAGATGGCTAAGACGATCCAGCGTGTGGTGCTGCGCAGGACGGGCCAGCAACCCAGGGTCGGCGCGTTTCCCTGGTGGTTGTTGAACTGGGCGGCGCCTTTTGTCGTCACCGTGCGTGAGATGCAGGAGATGCGCTACCTGTGGCAAACACCGTTGCGCCTGGATAACCAGCGCCTGCTCGCGACGCTCGGCCATGAGCCCCACACACCGCTGGAACAGGCGGTGGAGGCCACCCTGGTTGGCCTGGGTTGCCTGCCTACTTGCGTTTGATCAGGCGTGCATACACGGCGAGGTTGACCACCACCACCACGGCCCCCAGCACTAATTGAGTATTCGCAGTCAGCCCGGCTGGGTAGATCATCGTCAGAATGTAATGCTCGATAAACCCACCGCCATAACCATCCTGCCCGGCCAAGTGGCGAAACAGGTTTTCCCAACGGGTGAGTGGGCAGGGCAGGTGCAGCACCTCTACCGCGATGCCCCAGGCAACGGCGGGCAGGTGCAGCCACATTACCCGGGGCCACTTCAGGGTGAGCAGGCCGCCGAACAGCACGAACAGGATAAAGGCCAGGTGGAACAGCACGAGGCCGTCGGCGGCTAGGCGGTAGAGCATGTTTGAGCTCGATGTGAGGTGAAGGGGTACGTGAATTTTTGCAGCGCGCCGTTATAGCTCCAGTTGACTGGCATTGATACCGAACGCTTTGGCTATCTTTTCTCGCGTGGTGCGGCGGGGTTTGCTGACCGCTTCCTGCTGGGCAAATGCCGATTGTGAAATACCCAGGCGTTTGGCGACTTCTTCCTGGGTCAGGCTCAGATGCTCGCGCCACGCGCGAATAGGTGTTGCGCCATCCACCAGGCGGCTGACTACCGCATGGGGTATCAGGTTTGGATCGTTTTGCTGCGCCACATAGTGTTCATAGGGAATCACCACATAGGCTGGCTCGCCCTGCGTATTGTGGATGATCTGTACGGCAGTAGGTTCGCTCGTCACGTTTTTTACCCTCTTGGATACTGACGACCTGGGTGCTGCCGTCCCAGTCGAAAAGGACCCGGTAATGACCAACCCGCAAGCGATAGCTGTGAGGATGGTTAACCAGTGCCTTGACGTTGATTGCATCGGGCATGTGTTCAAGAGCGGACACGGCATCGCGTACCTGTTGCTGATGATACGAATGCAACCGAAGCAATTGTTTGACGGCTTTTCGCGTCCATTGGATTGAGTTCAGGGGAGGCTAATAAGTCTTTTATAAGGTTTGCAATCGGTATTTTCAGATCCGCGTCAACGGGTCATGACGTTTTCCTCTCAAACCCTAGACGGCCGCCGTCAGCGCCGACGGGCAAAACTGTTGCGTGGTATGAATCAACGGATAGCCCACGAAGGTTGCTTGCAGGCAACGAGGGCCGTTATTGTGCTGAATCCTTTTAGTCCTCGCCCCAAGGTTGTGTTGTGATGAATGCACCGCGTAACGCTGTCCCGATCAAGGCCGTGATTTTCGATATGGACGGGTTGTTGCTGGATACCGAAGGCATCTACACCGAAGTCACGCAGATCATTGCCGAACGCTATGGCCGTACCTACGACTGGGGCATCAAGCAGCACATCATCGGGCGGGGTGCCCAGGATTTGGCCGATTACGTGGTCAAGGCGCTGGACCTGCCGATCACGCCCGCCGAGTTTCTGGAAATACGCGAACCGCTGATGAGCGAGCGCTTTCCCAAGGCCTTGGGCATGCCCGGTGCCGAGGCGTTGGTGCGGCACTTGAAGGCGCACAATATTCCGATTGCGGTGGGCACCAGTTCATCGCGTAATTCGTTTGGCCACAAGACCACCCTGCACCGTGAATGGTTTGGCCTGTTCGACACCATCGTCACCGCTGACGACCCGGAAGTCGGTGCTGCCAAGCCCGCGCCGGATATCTTCCTTACCGCAGCGCGCCGGTTGGGTGTAGCGCCTGAGGATTGTCTGGTGTTCGAAGATTCGCCGTTCGGCGTGACGGCCGCGAAGGCTGCGCACATGACCGCTATTGCGGTGCCCGATGAGGCGATGGCTGACAGCAAGTACCAGCATGCTGACCAGATTATTCGCAAGCTCGCCGACTTTGATTTGGCCGCCTACGGCTTGCCCCCCATGGCCTGACCCCGCGCGGTCAAAAATGTGGGAGCTGGCTTGCTCGCGAATGCAGGGTGTCAGTCAGTAGATTTATCAACTGACTCACCGTATTCGCGAGCAAGCCCGCTCCCACATTTGGTTTGCGGTTTTGCAAAATCAGGCGCTGAAACCACCATCGATGGTCAGGCTGGCGCCAGTGATATAGCCGGCTTCCGGCCCGGCCAGATAGGCCACAAAACTGGCAATCTCCTCCACATGCCCATACCGACCTACCGCCATCAACCCGATCAGACTTTCGGCAAAATCACTGTTCGCCGGGTTCATATCGGTGTCCACCGGCCCAGGCTGCACGTTGTTGATGGTGATGCCACGTGGCCCCAGATCCCGCGCCAATCCCTTGGTCAACCCCACCAGTGCCGCCTTGCTCATCGCATAAGGGCCGCCGCCACCGAATGGCATACGCTCGGCGTTGGTGCTGCCGATATTGATCACGCGGCCGCCTTCACCCATGTGTTTGGCGGCTTCCTGGGTGGCGATAAACACGCTGCGTACGTTGATCGCCAGGGTCTGGTCGAAGTCTTCCAGCTTGAAGTCTTCCAGCGGCGCGATGGCCAGCACGCCGGCATTATTCACCAGGATATCCAGGCGTCCAAACGCCTCGACCGTGGCGTTGACCGCAGCGCGAATCGCCGTGGCATCGGCGCTGTCGGCGTGTATCGCCAGAGCCTGCCCCCCTGCGCTGATCACCTCGTTCTGCAGTGTTTCAGCCTTGGCGGCCGAGCTGACGTAGGTAAAGGCAACCGCTGCCCCCTGGGCGGCGAGGCGCTTGACGATGGCGGCGCCGATGCCGCGGGAACCGCCTTGAATCAAGGCGACTTTGCCGGTGAGGTTGTGTGTGGTCATGTCGATCTCCGAGGTAGTTGATGGAGCGAGTATCGACCTCACCCGCGCTGCTCGGTAGCCCGTGGTTGCTATAGTCTGTGTAAACCAAAAGTTTAGAGTGTGGCGATATGGAAAGCTTTGGCAGTATCGAATGCTTTGTGCGCAGCGCCGAGGGTGGCAGCTTTGCCGAGGCTGCTCGGCACCTGAGCCTGACCCCGGCTGCGGTGGGTAAAAGCGTTGCCAAGTTGGAGGCGCGCCTCGGTGTGCGGCTGTTCCAGCGCAGCACTCGGCGTCTGGCGCTGACCGAAGCCGGCAAGATGTTTCTGGCGGAAGTCAGCGGCAGCCTCACCACCATCCAGAATGCGGTCGCCAACCTGGCCAGTGCCGAAGGGCGGCCGGTGGGCACGCTCAAGGTCAGCATGGGGCCAGTGTTCGGTAACCGGTACGTGGTGCCGTTGCTGGGCGAATTTATGCGGCGCTATCCGGATATCAGCCCGGACTGGCATTTCGATAACCGCCAGGTCGACCTGATCGGGCAAGGCTTCGATGCGGCCATTGGCGGCGGGTTTGAGCTGCCCCAAGGCGTGGTTGCGCGCAAGTTGACCCCGGCGCACCGGGTGCTGGTGGCGTCGCCGGATTACCTGGCGCGGTGCTTGCCGGTACGGGCGCCCGACGACCTGTCGCACTGCCTTGGCATCTTGATCCGCTCGCCGCAGACAGGCCGGGTGCGTTCATGGCAACTGACCCATCGTGAGCGCGAGCACAGCCCTCTAGTGCTGAAACCAGCGATGACCATGAGCGACTCCGAAGCCGCTTGCTGCGCCAGTGCCCAGGGCCTTGGCATCGCGCTGGTGAGTATGCCGATGGCGGTGCCGTTCCTGGACAGCGGTGCGTTGGTGCGAGTGTTACCCGATTGGTATGTGGACGACGGCAATATTTCCATCTACTACGCCGAGCATAAATTGCTGCCGGGCAAGACGCGGGCGTTTGTGGATTTTATTATTGAGCAGTTCGCCGAGCAGAAACTGGCTCAACGGTTCAGTGCTATCTGAGCAGGGCCTTGCATCGAGTCGTGGCCGTCGCGGGCAAGCCCGGCTCCCACAGTGATCGCAATCCAATGTGGGAGCCGGGCTTGCCCGCGATGCAGGCGCATCGGTCTACCGCCCGAATTTGCCCGGCCAGCCGATGACCTTCTTCGGCCGCGGTGTCGCATAAGTTCTGACCTTCGAGGTCGACAACCCCAACCGCACCAACGACTCGGCCACCATCACCGCCGCCGTTACCCCGTCCACCACCGGAACCCCGGTGCGCTGACGGATCTGCTCATCCAGCCCTGCCATGCCGCCGCAGCCCAGGCAGATCACCTCGGCCTTGTCGTCGCGGATGGCCAGTTCGGCCTGGCGCACGATGGCCTCCATGGCGCCCAGCGGGTCTTCTTCCAGCTCCAGCACCGCCATGCCGCTGGCGCGCACCGAAGCGCAACGCTGGTAGAGGCCGGCGAGTTTCAGCCGGTCTTCAATCAGCGGCACCGTGCGGTCCAGGGTGGTCACCACCGAGTAGGCGTGCCCCAGGAACATCGCGGTGCTGGCCGCCGCTTCGGTGATATCCACCACCGGTACATTGAGCAGTTCCTGCAGGCCTTCACGGCCATGTTCGCCATAGCCGGCCTGGATCACCGCATCAAAGGGCTGGTCGTAGGCCATTACCCGATCCATCACGGCGATGGCTGCCAGATAGCTTTCAAAGTTGCCTTCCACCGATTCTGCGCCGAAGTACGGGGTGAGCCCGACAATCTCGGTGCCCGGTGAAGCCACGGCCCGTGCTTGCTGGGCAATGGTGTCGGTGATGGATTCAGTGGTGTTGACGTTGACCACGAGGATACGCATGGAAAGTCCTTGTTTAATGACTGACGTTATCGACGGCAATGCTTTCGCCGCTGACATCGGCGTAGTGCGGTTGACGCTTGGCAATCAGCAGGTACAGCAACCCGGCAATGCCGGCGCCAAACAACCAGGAAAACGGCGAGACGCTGGCAAACCCCGGCAACAGCGCCAGCAGGATGGCGATCACTGCCGCCGGAATGAACGCGGCCACCGCACGCATATTCACCCCGCGGCTGTAGTAATAAATGCCTTGGGGGTCTTCGCTGTACAACTGCGGTACATCCACCTGGCTTCTACGAATCAGCCAGTAATCGACCATGATCACCCCGTACAACGGCCCCAGCAGCGCGCCGAGGCCAGAGAGGAAATACACGATCACCAGTGGGCTGTTATAGAGGTTCCACGGCAGGATCAGCACGGCAACGAAGGCGCTGATCAACCCGGCGCGCCGGAAGTTCAGGTACTTGGGCGCCAGGTTGCTCAGTACAAAGGCCGGGGCGACGAAGTTGGCCATGATGTTCACCGCCACGGTGACGATCAGGAAAGCGAGGCAGCCGAGCACCAGAAAAAAGGTGTTGGGGATCGCCGCGATGATTTCGGTCGGGCTTTCGATCACGCGGCCATTGAGCTGGAACTGTCCGCCGCACAGCAGCACGGTAATTGCGGCGAACACCAGGATATTGACCGGCAGGCCCCAGAAGTTCCCGACCTGGATGGTCTTGCGGCACGGCGATGAACGCGCGAAGTCGCAGAAATTGAGGATCAGGGTGCCGTAGATGGCCAGCCACAGCGCGCCGCCGGCAAAGATATTGCGCCACATCTCGCCGCCACTCAGGGGCTCGCGGATCGACCAGGCGATCTGCCCGTTCGCCTGGAAGTACATCCAGCCGGCCAGTGCGGCCACGGTCAGCAGTATCACCGGCCCGGCGAAGCCTTCATAGCGACGTACCATTTCCATGCCATAGGCGAGGATCACCAACTGCACCAGCCAGATCGCCACAAAACACGCCCAGCCCAGGGTCGACAGGCCGAGAATCGAGTCGTGGTCATAATCGGCAAAGCCTGGATGAATGGCGGTCAGCAGCACGCGGAAAACTACCGAGGCCAGGTAGGTCTGGATCCCAAACCAGGCAATCGCAATTACCGCCCGAATCAACGCCGGAATCTGCGCCCCATGAATGCCAAAACTGATGCGGCTGATAACCGGAAACGGCACACCGGTCTTCTGCCCCATGTAGCCCGACAAGTTCATGAAGAAGTACACCAGTGCTGCGCCGATCCCCAGGGACAGCAATATTTGCCAGCCGCCCAGGCCCAGTGCATAGAGCCCAATGGCGAATGAATAGTTGGCGATGTTGTGCACGTCATTGGTCCACAGCGCAAAGATGCTATAGCGCCCCCAGCGTCGGCCTTCGACCTTGGTGGGCGCCAGGTCCTTGTTGTGCAGGCGCGGGCTGAGTACCAGCGGGCCGGGGCCTGTGGCTGCAGGATTCAGGGTGGAGGAGGGCAGATCCAGTGCGAGGGTGTTCGAGAGACTTGTACGCATTCCGGCAGGCTCCAGCGCATCTGCAGCAAAGCGGCGGATGGCAAAGTGTATGTAGGTTTTGTATTGATTGTATACAAAGCGTACTTCTGCCTAAGCCATATGCGTGCCAATTCTCGATATATGAAAATCTTGGCTAATTTCGTTTTTATATAGGTCGCGAATAACTTACTGAATTACGGTCACTATAAGTTGACCGTTTGAACAGGTATTTATTTTTTCATTAATTGCAGGGTTATTTATATGCAGCGCCATTGGCGCAGGGAGATGTTACGTTTTGGTGCGTTGTACATTAAGTTGCACACAAAAATGGCACCTATGGTTACAAGGTTGTGTACAGGTTTACCCGACCCCCAAAGCAAATATCGCGTTATGTAGGAGCGAGCTTGCTCGCGAAAAACGTCAACGATAACGCGGGCTTCCTGAATAAACGCGGCGTCCGTGAGTTTTTCGCGAGCAAGCTCGCTCCTACAGAGGCGGTGGCATCGGAGGCTCAAGCCTTGCTGATGATATTCCCCGCATGCAGCCCGCATTCCTTCTGCGTGGCTTCTTCCCACCACCAGCGGCCTTCGCGCTCATGCTGGCGGGGCAGTACCGGCCGGGTGCAGGGCTCGCAGCCGATGCTGATGAAACCGCGCTCATGCAGGCTGTTGTACGGCAACTCCAGCATGCGGATGTAGCCCCAGACCTCTTCGCTGGTCATCTGCGCCAGCGGGTTGAACTTGTACAGGGTGCGTTCCGGTGTGGAGAACGCCGTGTCGATTTCCAGCGCCGCCACCTGGCTACGAGTGCCGGGGCTCTGGTCGCGGCGCTGGCCGGTGGCCCAGGCGCTGACACCTGCAAGCTTGCGGCGCAGCGGTTCGATCTTGCGGATGCCGCAGCATTCGCCATGGCCGTCCTTATAGAAGCTGAACAGGCCTTTCTCTTTGACGAAGGGCTCCAGCTTGCTCGGGTCTGGCGAGATCAGCTCGATGTCGATCTTGTAGAACTCACGCACCTGCTCGATAAACCGGTAGGTCTCCGGATGCAGGCGGCCGGTGTCGAGGCTGAACACCTTGACGTTCTTGTTCAGCTTCCAGGCCATGTCCACAAGGACCACATCCTCGGCACCGCTGAAGGAAATCCACAAGTCATCGCCGAACTGGCTGAACGCCAGCTTGAGAATGTCCTGGGCAGACTTGTTGGCATAAGTCGTGGCGAGTTCAACGACGTCGAAGGCTTGGTTCATCAGGACGGTTCCTACAGGTCAGTGGCGCTGAGCGCTCTCTAGGAGGGCGATGGTATCAAAAACTGTCCCGCGTTGCGGCGGCGGGCTTGAGTCGCTAGAGTTCGGCAGTCCTTTTGCTCGCTCAACTAACAATATCTAACAGGAGTGTCGTGTGGAAATTGCCTGCCTTGACCTGGAAGGGGTACTGGTTCCGGAAATCTGGATCGCCTTTGCCGAGAAAACCGGCATTGAGTCCCTGCGGGCCACCACCCGTGACATCCCCGACTACGACGTGCTGATGCAACAGCGCCTGCGCATCCTCGACGAGCATGGGCTCAAGCTGGCCGATATTCAGGCCGTTATCGCCACGCTCAAACCGCTGGACGGCGCCATTGAGTTCGTCAATTGGCTGCGCGAGCGCTTCCAGGTGGTGATCCTGTCCGACACCTTCTATGAGTTCTCCCAGCCGCTGATGCGTCAGCTGGGTTTCCCGACCTTGCTTTGCCACCGCTTGATCACCGATGAAAACGATCGGGTGGTGAGCTACCAACTGCGCCAGAAAGACCCCAAGCGCCAATCGGTGCTGGCATTCAAGACGCTCTACTACCGCGTGATCGCTGCCGGTGATTCCTACAACGACACCAGCATGCTGGGTGAAGCTGACCGTGGGATTCTGTTCCATGCGCCGGACAATGTGATTCGCGAATTCCCGCAGTTCCCGGCGGTGCATACGTTTGAAGACCTGAAGAAAGAGTTTATCAAGGCGTCGAATCGGCAGTTGAGCCTGTAAATTATGCGGCGCGGCTGATTGCCCCATCGCAGGCAAGTCAGCTCCCACCTTTGACCATGTAACGTCAAACGACGCGGTCAACTGTGGGAGTCGGGCTTGCCTGCGATGGCGTCGGCGCCGTCACACCTTACCCTCGGCCAGCAAGCGCTCATAAGGAATACGCAAGCCTTCATGCAGACGCTTGATCATCGACAGGCTCAGCTTGCGCTTGTGGTTCAGCACCTCTGACACCCGCCCACTGGTGCCGATAAACGGCTCCAGATCGCGGGCGGTCATGCCCAATTGCTCCATGCGAAACTTGATAGCCTCTACCGGATCCGAAGGGGGCATGGGGTAATGCTCGGCTTCGTACTTCTCGATGAGGACTGCCAGGATTTCCAGCTCATCACCTTCAGGCGAGCCGGGTGGTGCTCCCCATACCTGCTCGACTCGTACGAGTGCCGCAGTCAGGTCTTCCTGGGAGTGAATAGGTTTGATGTTCATCACGCAGTCTCCGCGTTGATCTGGTCGTACTGAGCGTGGGTCCCCACGAACCGTATAAACCCTAGTTGTCGCTGGTAGTCGATCGCCATGATCACTCGATACTTGTTGCCGCCAACGTTGAACACGACCCTGCCACCCTTAAGAATGCTCGCTGTTCTGAGTTCGGCCTTGAGTGCTTGCGGTGTTGGATAATTGGCCTTTTCCATGTGCCGATACAACTCGACCAGCGGTGTTCTGGCGTCGCTATAAGCTGAATGGCTTTCCCAGAATATTCGTAGGGTAGATAGAGCGATTATCCGCATCGCTTCAACCTCCCGTTTTGGGAGATCATAGGTGCGATTGCGTGGATAGGCAAACTCGGAAATATTTCCAGACGAGGAGGTAGTCGCTTCATGTGATCCTTCACAGGTGGCGGGTGGACGGTCGCTCCGGACGCTATCTGCAAGCGTCTATCCCGTCCACAGCGGTTCTGATTCAGGCTTTTTCTATCGCATGGCGTTCTACTCGAACGCTAGGAAGGGGCTGTGCCCTACAGATTTTCCAACGTTTGTAACAACACACGCACCTTTGTCAGCGACTCCTGATACTCCGCCTGCCACTGCGAATCCGCCACAATCCCGCCGCCACCCCAGCAACACACCTGCCCATCCTTGACCAGCAAGCTGCGAATCGCGATGGAGCTGTCCATTTCGCCGCGCACGTCCAGGTACACCAGCGAGCCGCAATACAACCCGCGGCGGGCGGGCTCCAGCTCATCGATGATCTGCATGGCGCGAATCTTTGGCGCGCCGGTAATGGAGCCGCCAGGGAAGCTGCCGGCTATCAGGTCGAGGGCGTCTTTGTCGTCGGCCAATATGCCAGTGACACTGCTCACCAGGTGGTGCACGTTGGGGTAGCTTTCCAGGCTGAACAGCTCCGGCACTTTCACTGAGCCGATTCGGCAACTGCGGCCGAGGTCGTTGCGCAGCAGGTCAACGATCATCAGGTTTTCTGCGCGGTCCTTGGGGCTGGCGAGCAGCTCAGCGGCGTTGGCAGCGTCCTCTTCCGGTGTTAAACCGCGAGGGCGGGTGCCCTTGATCGGGCGGGTTTCGACCTGGCCTTCGCTGATGCGCACGAAGCGCTCCGGCGACAGGCTCAGCACCGCGCCGTCATCGGGCAAACTCTGGAACCCGGAAAACGGCGTCGGGCAGGCTTCGCGCAGCGCGCAGTAGGCTGCCCATGGATCGCCGATGCACGGCGCACGAAAGCGTTGGGCAAAGTTGACCTGGTAGCAGTCGCCGGCCTGGATGTAATCCTGGATACGCAGGATGGCCTGCTGGTACGCATCCACGCTGAGGTCCGGCGCCATGGTGCCCTGGAGCTTGAAGGTGGTGGGGGTGTCACCTGTTGCATGACTGAACAGGGCGATCAGACGTTGCCGCTCGCTATCGGCCAGCACCGGGTGAAACACCAGTTGGCTGGTGTGCGCCAGGTGATCGCTGACCAGTGCCCAGGCATACAGCCCCAGGCGCGCATCCGGCAGGTGCAGGTCGTCCACGGCCAGGCGTGCAACCTGTTCCAGGTGCCGGCCGAAGTCATAGCTCAAGTAACCGATCAAACCGCCGGCAAAGGGCAATTCAACCCCAGCAGGCAGGGCCGCCTCACCCAACTGCGCCAGGTTCTCGCGCAGGCGTTGCAGGAAATCGCTGCCGCGTTCATCCGGCCCAACCGTCAAGGTCGCTTCGGGCCAGGCGCTGAGCAGGTCATAACGCCCCCGCTCGGCAGCCGGGCGGCCGCTGTCGAGCAGCACCGCGCCAGGCGCATGGCGAATAGCCGCAAAGTACTCGGCGGGGTTGGCCCGGTAGGGTAAGGGGTAAACGGAGCAGGTCGACATGCGAGGGTGAATCAGCCAGTGGCGGGGGGGAGGGGATTGTAGTCCTCTGTAGGACTTGCTCCTAGAGGGGATGTCGGTGATAGCTCGATAGAGGGTATAGCCTGAGGGGCAAGTGGCTTGTCAGAAAGCTATCGCAGGCAAACCAGCTCCCACCTATCGAGCCCGGGCTTGCCTGCGATGCGCTGCTTAGCCTTCAACCGGCGGAATATGCCCGAACATCTCCTGCACGAACTTCACCCGTTCCTCGGGGGTTTCTGTCACCCCGGCTGCCTTGAGCTCTTCAAGCCGTGCCTCCACCGCATGGGTGCGCAAAGTCAGGCCGCAATCGTTGGCAATCTGGATGTTCAGCCCAGGCCGAGCGTTCAGCTCAAGGATCAATGGGCCTTTTTCCTGGTCCAGCACCATGTCCACGCCGATATAACCCAGCCCGCACAGCTCATAGCAGCCGGCGGCGAGCTTCATGAAACCGTCCCAGTTGGGCAGTTGCACGCCATCCACCGCGTTGGTGGTGTCGGGGTGCTTGGTGATGATGTTGTTCAGCCAGGTGCCGCGCAGGGTCAGGCCGGTGGCCAGGTCTACACCCACGCCGATCGCGCCCTGGTGCAGGTTGGCCTTGCCGCCGGACTGGCGGGTGGGCAAGCGCAGCATCGCCATCACCGGGTAGCCCATCAGCACGATGATGCGGATGTCCGGCACGCCTTCATAGCTGATGCTCTTGAAGATTTGGTCGGGCACCACGCGGTACTCGATCAACGCGCGGTCGCGGTGGCCGCCGAGGGAATACAGGCCGGTGAGGATGCTGGAAATCTGGTGCTCGATCTCCTCATGGCTGATGATTTTTCCGGACACCGTGCGGTAGCGCCCTTCAAACCGGTCGGCCACCACCAGGATGCCGTCGCCGCCAGCACCCTGGGCGGGCTTGATCACGAAGTCGCTGCGCCCGCCGATGATCTCGTCGAGCTTGTCGATTTCCTTCTCGGTGGAGATCACCCCGTACATTTCCGGTACATGGATGCCGGCGGCAAGGGCCCGTTCCTTGGTGATGATCTTGTCATCCACGATGGGGTACAGGCTGCGCTTGTTGTACTTGAGCACGTAGTCGGCATTACGCCGGTTAATGCCCATGATCCCCCGCGCTTCCAGGGCCTTCCAGGTCTTCCAGAAGCCAAACATCAAGAATCAGCCTTCAGGAACGCCTTGAAACGTACCAGTTCGGTGAGGCGATAGCCGCGATAGCGACCCATGGCCAGCATGAAGCCCACCAGAATCAACAGGATCGCCGGGAAGGTGAACACGAAGTAGACCAACTCCGGCACGCTCATGATCAGGTGCGCCAGGGACGCAGCGAACAGCGTGCCAATCGCCACTTTCAGCGCATGGTTGGCGCCACGCTCCTCCCAGGTGATCGACAGGCGTTCGATGGTCATGGTCAGGATCACCATCGGGAACAGCGCCACCGACAAGCCGCGTTCCAGCCCCAGCTTGTGGCTGAACAGGCTGATGGCGGCAATCAGCACCACCACGAAGGTCAGCACCACCGACAGCCTCGGCAGCATCTGCAGTTTAAGGTGTTCAAGGTACGACCGGAGCGACAGGCCCAGTGCCGTGATGATCGTGAACAGCACAATCCCGAAGCCCAACTGGGTCTCGCGGAATGCCAGGGCGATCAGTACGGGGGTGAAGGTGCCCAGGGTCTGCAGGCCGATGAGGTTGCGCAGGATCAAGATCACCAGCACGCCTATCGGGATCATCACCATGATCATGAAGGTCTGCTGGGTTTGCAGCGGCAGGCCGTACAGCGAGTATTCGAGGAAGTTGGCGTCGGTGTTTTCGTCCGTCAGCTTGGCCAGGCGGATGGCGTTCATCTCGCTGTTGTTCAGGCTGAAGGTCACCATGGCTTTCTTGCCGCCATCGACGGTGATCAGGTTTTCATCGCCGGTCCACCACAGCAGGCGGTCGGCGGGCAGGCCCTGTTCGCCAGTCTCCGGGTTGAAGTACAGCCAGTCGTTGCCGTTGAAACTGCGCAGCCACAGTTCCGGGGTTTGCGGCTGGTCGGCCACCAGGCGGATGGTGTGGACTTTCTCTACCGGCACGTGGGCGATGGACAGCAGCAGTTCGACGATCTTGGCTTTGTGCGGCGTCGAGGGGTCGCCGGCCAGCAGCAACTTCACATTGTCGTCGTTGAGGTTGTTGGTGCGCTTGATGGCTTCACTGATAAAGGTTTCGACGTCGGCCGAGTGCTGGCGGATCGGGGCCAGCAAGGCTTCGGCGGCGATCTTCTCGGGGCCTTCCACGGCGATGCTGTCGCGGAAGGTCGGGCCTTTGATCTTGACCTTTTCGCCGCTGTAGCGCTTGGTCAGCACCAGGCGGTAATAGAGGGTCTGGTTGCCCTTGGTCCGACGCGCCGACCAGGTGACCTTGCGGTTGCCGTCGATGCGGTTGACGCTCACCCCGTAGTTGTTCGAGATAAAGCTCTCATTGAGGCTGACGAAGTCGCGGCTCAAGGGCGGCACGAACATCTGGATCTTGACCGGGTCTTTCGGGTTGGCGACGAACTCGACCTTGGCGTCGATGTTCCACAAGTCGTCGGTGGCATCTTCGGTGACGGGAATTCCCAGCACGAAGATCTGATAGGCGGTGACCGAAATGCCCAGCACCACCAGCAAGGTGATCAGGATTTTCAGGTGCAGGGTCAAAGAGCGCATTCGGTTTACTCGGCGGTATTAAGCGTCGGCGGCGCAGGCGGGTTTGCCTGCTGCATATTTAAGACTGGGGTCGACCAGCGCATCAAAGCGTTTCAAGGCTTCGGAGCCAATCAGCAGCGGGTATTGGAATGCGCTGCGGTCAGTCAAGTTCACTTCGATGCTGCGTAAAGCACTGCCCATGCAGATATCCAGCGCAATCACTGGGCGGGCGGTGTAGTTCTTGTCCTCATCGGGGTCGTAGTCGCCGGCGCGGCGCTTGATCTTGCTGACACGCGCCAGGGGCAGTTCGATGGGGTGGGAATGGGCGGTGTCGATGGCCAGGTAGAAGCGTACCCAGGATTCGCCATTGCGCTTGAAGCGCTTGATATCGCGGGCACTCAACGAGGCGGTCTTGGCGCCGGTGTCGAGTTTGGCCGCCACTTCCAGGTCGATACCCGCAAGCTTGGCGTATTCATTCAGGCCGTACACGGTCTTCTCGGCGCCAGCGCCAAGGCTCGGTATGCACAGCAGGCACATCACTAGTAGGTAAGGCTTGAGTCTCATAAATCCTGAGGCAGGGCAGTGCACTGTTCATTTCATGGGGACTGGCATTGCTGCGCAATCTCGGGTGCGCCCTTTCATCATTTGATGTCAGGCAAAAGCGGCGGGCATTCTAACATGATGCTTTTTTGGCGCCAGCGCTGGCAGGCGGCCATGCCTTGGCAAGCGAATGAGGGGGTTATTAGACGATTGTCGACAATGTGTATTTATTCTTTGACTGTGAGAGGCTTATTGGCTAGTTTTTGCGGCATTGATTTTAAAGGTGTCGACAATATGCTGGAGCAACTGGAAAAACCATCGGTGGCACCAGACGATTCCCAGACCATGTCAGAGAACGTCTTCCGGCGTATCCAGGCCGCCATCGTCAAAGGCGAAATCGCCCCCGGCAGCAAGATTTCCGAGCCGGAGCTGGCGCGCACCTACGGCATCAGTCGCGGCCCGCTGCGCGAAGCGATCCATCGCCTGGAAGGCCAGCGCCTGCTGGTGCGGGTGCCTCATGTCGGCGCACGCGTGGTGTCTTTGAGTCACGCCGAGCTGGTCGAACTGTATGAGATTCGCGAGTCCCTGGAGGGCATGGCCTGTCGCTTGGCCGCCGAGCGCATGACTGACGCAGAGATCGAGGAACTGCGCCAGGTGTTGCACACCCACGAACGGGATGCGGCGTTCCAGGCCGGTGTCGGCTATTACCAGCAGGAAGGCGACTTCGATTTTCACTACCGCATCATTCAAGGTGCCGGTAACCGCACCCTCACCCAAATGCTCTGCGGCGAGCTGTATCAACTGGTGCGCATGTACCGCATCCAGTTCTCCGCCACCCCCAATCGTCCACGCCAGGCCTTTGCCGAGCATCACCGCATTCTGGACGCGATTGCCGATCGCGACGGTGAACTGGCCGAACTGTTGATGCGCCGGCATATCGGCGCCTCCAAACGCAACATTGCCCGTCACTTCCCGGACGGTGCGCCTTCATCACGAGGTGAGTCATGAGTTCCAACAACAACAGCACTCCCGGCCAGCGTTTCCGTGACGCCGTCGCCAGTGAACAGCCCTTGCAAGTGGTGGGCGCCATCAACGCCAACCATGCGCTGTTGGCCAAGCGCGCCGGCTTCAAGGCGATTTATCTGTCAGGTGGCGGTGTAGCCGCCGGCTCCCTCGGCGTGCCGGACCTGGGTATCACCGGCCTGGATGACGTGCTCACCGACGTGCGCCGCATTACCGACGTGTGCGACCTGCCGCTGCTGGTGGACGTGGACACCGGTTTCGGCTCCTCGGCGTTCAACGTGGCGCGTACCGTCAAGTCGATGATCAAGTTCGGTGCCGCCGCCATCCATATCGAAGACCAGGTGGGCGCCAAGCGCTGCGGTCATCGCCCCAACAAAGAAATCGTGTCCCAGCAGGAAATGGTCGACCGCATCAAGGCCGCCGTGGATGCGCGCACCGATGACAGCTTCGTGATCATGGCGCGCACCGACGCCCTGGCGGTCGAGGGCCTGGAGTCCGCGCTGGAGCGCGCCGCCGCATGCATCGAGGCCGGTGCCGACATGGTGTTCCCGGAAGCCATCACTGAACTGGAAATGTACAAGCTGTTCGCCTCCCGCGTGAAGGCGCCGATCCTGGCGAACATCACCGAGTTCGGCGCCACACCGCTGTACACCACCGAACAGTTGAAATCTGCGGATGTTTCCATTGTGCTGTACCCGCTCTCGGCTTTCCGTGCCATGAACAAGGCGGCCGAGAATGTCTACACCGCGATTCGTCGCGACGGTACGCAGCAGAATGTGATCGACACCATGCAAACGCGCATGGAGCTTTACGATCGCATCGACTACCACACCTTCGAGCAGAAGCTCGACGCGCTGTTCGCCGCGAAAAAATAAACCCTGTGGTTCCCTGAACAACTACAAAATTGGAGAACGAACATGGCTGAAGCTAAAGTATTGAGTGGTGCAGGCCTGCGTGGCCAGGTTGCCGGGCAGACGGCACTGTCCACCGTGGGCCAGGCCGGCGCCGGCCTGACCTACCGTGGCTACGACGTACGCGAACTGGCCGCCGACGCCCAGTTTGAAGAAGTCGCCTACCTGCTGCTGTACGGTGAATTGCCAACCCAGGCCGAACTGGCCGCCTACAGCAACAAGCTGAGCAAACTGCGTGACCTGCCCCAGGCCCTGAAAGAAGTGCTCGAACGCATCCCCGCCGACGCCCATCCGATGGACGTGATGCGCACCGGGTGCTCGTTCCTGGGCAATATCGAGCCGGAGAAAGATTTCAGCGTGCAGCGCGATGTCACCGACCGCCTGCTCGCCGCGTTCCCGGCGATCATGTGCTACTGGTATCGCTTCAGCCACGACGGCCAGCGCATCGACTGCGTGACCGACGAGCCGAGCATCGGTGGCCACTTCCTGCACCTGCTGCATGGCAAGAAACCGAGCGAGCTGCACGTCAAAGTGATGAACGTGTCACTGATCCTCTACGCCGAACACGAATTCAACGCTTCGACCTTCACCGCACGGGTGTGTGCATCGACATTGTCCGACCTGTATTCCTGCGTCACCGCTGCCATCGGCTCCCTGCGCGGCCCGCTGCATGGCGGTGCCAACGAAGCGGCGATGGAAATGATCGAGCGTTTCTCCTCGGCCCAGGAAGCGGTTGAAGGCACCCTTGGCATGTTGGCGCGCAAAGACAAGATCATGGGCTTTGGCCACGCGATCTATAAAGACAGCGATCCGCGCAATGAGGTGATCAAGGGCTGGTCGAAAAAACTCGCTGACGAAGTGGGCGACACCGTGTTGTTCCCGGTCTCCGAAGCCATCGACAAGACCATGTGGGAACAGAAGAAGCTGTTTCCCAACGCCGATTTCTACCATGCCTCGGCGTACCACTTCATGGGCATCCCGACCAAGTTGTTCACGCCGATCTTCGTATGCTCGCGCCTGACCGGCTGGGCTGCGCATGTGTTCGAGCAGCGCGCCAACAACCGCATCATCCGTCCAAGCGCCGAGTACACCGGCGTTGAGCAGCGCAAGTTCGTGCCAATCGAACGTCGCTGAATGGGATGGGCTGTGCCCGCTGGCTCATGTGCTTGTTTGTGGGAGCTGGCTTGCCTGCGATTGCATCACCTCGGTGTACCTGTCACACCACAGTGATGCCATCGCAGGCAAGCCAGCTCCCACAGGAAACAAAGCCAGTGTCGACAGTTCACCTTTCGAACTTACCGTGACCGAGTCCTGACGATGAACACTGAATTTCGCAAACCACTCCCCGGCAGCCGCCTGGATTTCTTCGACGCCCGTGCGGCGGTCGAGGCAATCACCCCCGGCGCCTACGCCACGTTGCCCTACACCTCGCGTGTGCTCGCCGAGAACCTGGTGCGCCGTTGCGACCCGGCCACCCTCGACGCGTCCCTGAGTCAACTGATCGAGCGCAAGCGCGACCTCGACTTCCCGTGGTTCCCCGCCCGCGTGGTGTGCCATGACATCCTCGGCCAGACCGCTCTGGTCGACCTTGCCGGCCTGCGCGATGCCATCGCCCAGCAAGGCGGCGACCCGGCGCAGGTCAACCCGGTGGTGCCTACCCAACTGATCGTCGACCATTCCCTGGCCGTCGAGGCCGGTGGTTTTGACCCGCAAGCCTTCGAAAAAAACCGCGCCATTGAAGACCGTCGCAACGAAGACCGTTTCCACTTCATCGAGTGGACCAAAAAGGCCTTCAAGAACGTTGATGTGATCCCGCCGGGCAACGGCATCATGCACCAGATCAATCTGGAGAAAATGTCCCCGGTGATTCAAGTGCGTGACGGTGTGGCCTTCCCGGATACCTGTGTCGGTACCGACAGCCATACGCCTCACGTAGACGCCCTGGGTGTGATCGCCATCGGCGTCGGTGGCCTGGAAGCCGAGAGCGTGATGCTCGGCCGCGCGTCGTGGATGCGCCTGCCGGAAAGCGTGGGCGTGGAATTGACCGGCAAGCTGCAACCGGGCATCACCGCCACCGATATGGTGCTGGCGCTCACCGAATTCCTGCGCCAGCAAAAGGTGGTCGGCGCCTGGCTGGAGTTCTTCGGCGAAGGGGCCTCGGCACTGACCTTGGGTGACCGTGCCACCATCTCCAACATGGCCCCGGAGTACGGCGCCACCGCCGCGATGTTCTACATCGACGCGCAAACCATCGCTTACCTCAAACTCACCGGCCGCGAAGACGAACAAGTCGCCTTGGTCGAGCAATACGCACGTCACACCGGCCTGTGGGCGGACGACTTGAAAGGCGCGCAGTACGAGCGCAGCCTGAGCTTCGACCTCTCCAGCGTCGTGCGCAACATGGCCGGCCCGAGCAACCCCCATGCCCGCCTGGCCACCCGCGACCTGGCGTCAAAAGGCATTGCCGGCCAATGGGATGACGTGCCGGGGCAAATGCCCGACGGCGCGGTGATCATCGCTGCCATCACCAGTTGCACCAACACCAGCAACCCGCGGAACGTGATTGCCGCCGGCCTGTTGGCACGCAACGCCAACAAGCTGGGGCTGACCCGCAAGCCGTGGGTCAAGTCGTCTTTGGCGCCGGGCTCGAAAACCGTGGCCATGTACCTGGAAGAAGCCGGCCTGGGCCATGAGCTGGAAAAATTCGGTTTTGGCGTGGTGGCCTTTGCCTGCACTACCTGCAACGGCATGTCGGGCGCGCTCGACCCGGTGATCCAGCAAGAGATCATCGACCGCGACCTGTACGCCACCGCGGTGTTGTCGGGTAACCGCAACTTTGACGGGCGCATTCACCCTTACGCCAAGCAAGCCTTCCTGGCGTCGCCGCCGCTGGTGGTGGCCTATGCGATTGCCGGTACCATCCGTTTCGACATCGAGAAGGACGTGCTCGGCCTGGATGCCGACGGCAACGAAATCCGCCTGCAAGACATCTGGCCGAGCGATGAAGAGATCGACGCGGTGGTCAAGGCTTCGGTGAAACCCGAGCAATTCCGTGCGGTGTATATCCCGATGTTCGCCATCCACGAAGACACCGGGCCCAAGGTCACGCCGCTGTACGACTGGCGCCCACAAAGCACCTATATCCGCCGCCCGCCGTACTGGGAAGGCGCGCTGGCCGGTGCACGGCCGCTCAAAGGCATGCGCCCGCTGGCGGTGCTGCCAGACAACATCACCACGGACCACCTGTCGCCGTCCAACGCGATCATGCTTGACAGTGCCGCCGGTGAATACCTGGCGAAAATGGGCTTGCCGGAAGTCGACTTCAACTCCTACGCGACCCACAGGGGCGACCATTTGACGGCGCAGCGCGCCACCTTCGCCAACCCGAAACTGTTCAACGAAATGGTGCAGGAAAACGGCAAGGTCAAGCAGGGCTCTCTTGCGCGTATCGAGCCGGAAGGCAAGGTCACGCGGATGTGGGAAGCGATTGAAACCTACATGGAACGCAAACAGCCGTTGATCATCATCGCGGGTGCCGACTATGGCCAGGGCTCGTCCCGTGACTGGGCGGCCAAGGGCGTACGCCTGGCCGGTGTGGAAGCGATTGCCGCCGAAGGCTTCGAGCGTATCCACCGCACCAACCTGGTGGGCATGGGCGTGTTGCCTCTGGAGTTCCTGCCGGGCACCGACCGCCACACCCTGCAAATCGACGGCAGTGAAACCTATGACGTGGTCGGCGAGCGCACCCCGCGTGCGCAACTGACCCTGGTGATCAACCGCAAGAATGGCGAACGTGTCGAGGTGCCAGTGACCTGCCGCCTGGACACCGCCGAAGAAGTGTCGATCTACGAGGCCGGTGGCGTGTTGCAACGTTTCGCCCAGGACTTCCTGGAATCAAAGGCGACCGCCTGAAGAGGATAACCATGGCACACGTAGCGCAAATCAAGATCCCCGCCACCTACATGCGTGGCGGCACCAGCAAGGGCGTGTTCTTCAGCCTCCAGGACCTGCCCGCAGCGGCGCAGGTGCCGGGCCCTGCACGCGACGCCTTGTTGCTGCGGGTGATCGGCAGCCCCGACCCCTATGACAAGCAGATCGACGGCATGGGTGGGGCTACCTCGAGCACCAGCAAGACCGTGATCCTGGCCAAAAGCAGCCGCGCCGATCACGACGTGGATTACCTGTTTGGCCAGGTCTCCATCGACAAGCCATTTGTCGATTGGAGCGGCAACTGCGGCAACCTGTCGGCAGCGGTGGGTTCGTTCGCCATCAGTGCCGGCCTGGTCGATGCGGCCCGCGTGCCCCATAACGGCGTGGCCGTGGTGCGGGTGTGGCAGGCCAATATCGGCAAGACCATCATCGCCCACGTGCCGATCACTGACGGCGCGGTGCAGGAAACCGGCGACTTTGAACTGGACGGCGTGACCTTCCCGGCCGCCGAAGTGCAGTTGGAATTCATGGACCCGGCGGCGGAAGAAGAGGGCGGTGGTGGTTCGATGTTCCCGACCGGCAACCTCGTCGACGACCTGGAGGTGCCCGGCGTCGGTACCTTCAAGGCCACGTTGATCAACGCCGGTATTCCGACGATTTTCATCAATGCCCAAGACCTGGGCTACACCGGTACCGAGCTGCAAGGCGCGATCAACAGCGACCCCAAGGCCCTGGCGATGTTCGAGACCGTGCGGGCGTATGGCGCGTTGCGCATGGGCCTGATCCAGCACCTGGACGAAGCCGCCCAGCGCCAGCACACGCCCAAGGTGGCGTTCGTCGCCAAGCCAGCCGATTACGTGGCCTCCAGCGGCAAGGCGATCAAGGCCGGCGATGTGGACCTGCTGGTGCGCGCTTTGTCGATGGGCAAACTGCACCACGCGATGATGGGCACTGCGGCGGTGGCGATTGGCACCGCCGCGGCGATTTCCGGCACCTTGGTCAACCTGGCGGCGGGCGGCGTAGAGCGCAATGCCGTGCGCTTCGGGCACCCGTCCGGCACCTTGCGTGTGGGGGCCGAGGCCAGCCAGGTGGACGGTGAATGGGTGGTGAAAAAAGCCATTATGAGCCGCAGTGCGCGGGTGTTGATGGAAGGCTACGTGCGCATCCCCGGCGACGCCTTTTAGCTTGATCGTTCCCACGCTCCGCGTGGGAACGCCGCCTGGGACGCTCTGCGTCCTGCTGTGACGCAGAGCGTCACGGGATGCATTCCCACGCGGAGCGTGGGAACGATCAAATCAACCTTGACCTTGAGGAACAACCCCACCTTTTAGGAGAACTGCCATGAGCGCCAACGTCGACCAGAACAACCGCCCCGACTACGACCCGGTTTTGCAGGGCATCGCCGACTACGTCCTCAACTACCGCATTGACTCCCAGGACGCCCTGGATACCGCCCGCAACTGCCTGATGGACACCCTCGGCTGTGGCCTGCTGGCCCTGCGCTTCCCCGAGTGCACCAAGCACCTGGGGCCGATGGTCGAGGGTACCGTGGTGCCGTTCGGTGCACGGGTGCCGGGCACTTCGTTTCGCCTGGACCCGGTCAAGGCCGCCTGGGATATCGGTTGCATCGTGCGCTGGCTCGACTACAACGACACCTGGCTTGCCGCCGAATGGGGCCACCCTTCAGACAATCTTGGCGGCATCCTCGCCGTGGCCGATCACCTGTCGCAAAAGCGCCTGGCCAATGGCGACGCGCCGCTGACCGTGCGTGCAGTGCTGGAAGCGATGATCATGGCTCACGAAATCCAAGGCGTGATTGCCTTGGAAAATTCCTTCAACAGGGTAGGCCTCGACCATGTGTTGCTGGTGAAAGTCGCTACCACGGCGGTCACCGCCAAGCTGATGGGCGCCAACCGCGAGCAGTTGCTATCGGCGTTGTCCCACGCTTTTGTCGATGGTCAGGCGCTACGCACCTATCGTCATGCACCGAATGCCGGCTCGCGCAAATCCTGGGCGGCGGGCGATGCGTCGAGCCGCGGCGTGCGCCTGGCAGACATCGCCCTGCGTGGCGAAATGGGCATCCCCGGCGTGTTGAGTGCGCCGCAGTGGGGCTTCTATGACGTGCTGTTCAGCCACACCAACAAGGACCTGGCGCTCAAGCCCGAGGACAAGCGAGCTTTCAGCCTGCCCCAAGCCTACGGCACCTATGTGATGGAAAACGTGCTGTTCAAGATCAGCTTTCCGGCCGAGTTTCACGCGCAAACCGCCTGTGAAGCGGCAGTCGCCCTGCACCCGCAGGTCAAGCATCGTTTGCATGAAATCGACCGTATCGTGATCACTACCCATGAGTCGGCGATTCGCATTATTTCCAAGGTCGGCCCATTGGCGAATGCCGCCGATCGCGACCACTGCCTGCAATACATGACCGCCGTGCCGTTGGCGTTCGGCAATCTGGTGGCCGAGCAGTATGAAGATGATTTCCACGCGGCCCACCCGATCATCGATGAGCTGCGCGCCAAGATGGTCGTCATCGAAGATCCGCGCTACAGCCGCGAATACCTGGAGGCCGACAAGCGCTCGATTGCCAACGCGGTGCAGGTGTTTTTCACGGATGGCACCTGCACCGAGCAGGTGGTGGTGGAGTACCCGATTGGCCATCGCCGCCGTCGGGTGGACGGCATTCCACTGCTGGAAGACAAGTTCAAGGCCAACCTGGCCACGCGGTTCACCGCGCAACGCAGCGCCGAAATCTTTGCGTTGTGCAAGGATCAGGCACGGCTTGAGGCTACTCCAGTCAACCGTTTCATGGACCTGCTCACTATCTGAAAAACAGCACAGTCACTGTAGGAGCGAGCTTGCTCGCGAAAAACGTCAACGATGCCGCGTGCTTCCTGAGTAAGCGCGGCGCCTATGGGTTTTTCGCGAGCAAGCTCGCTCCTACAGAGGCAATGACGCAGGCTCAAGCGTGTCCAAACCGCAGTATCACCCGGCGGTTGTGCTTGCTCTTTTTCTCGATCTTCTCGCAGAACACCCGACCGATTTCCTCGGTATTGAGCACATGGGTACCGCCGCAGGGCTGGATATCGATGCCGGGGATTTCAATCACCCGTACCGAACCGGAGACCACCGGCGGCGCAACCGCCTGAGTGCGGGTGATCTGCAGCAGGGTCGCGTACTCGGTGGCAGGCATCGACAGCGTTTTCACCGCGTGGGCCTGCTCGATCAGGGCGTTGAGGTCACGGGTGAGGCCGTCTTTGTCCAAGATCATCTCCGGCAGGTCGAAATCCAGTCGGCCTTTATCCGCACTGATGCTGCAACCGGTCACGGGCGCGTCGATGAGGGAGCACAGCAAGTGCAGGCAAGTGTGCATCTTCATGTGCTGGTAGCGCCGCTCCCAATCCAGCCCGGCGTCGACCTGGACGCCAGCGGCCAACTGTTCGGGGCAATGGTCTACCTGATGCCAGATGATCGAGCGCAACACCGGGTCGCGCACGGTGCCTGTCACCTCGACCCGTGTGCCATCGGCCAGGGTGAAGTGGCCGGTATCGCCCGGTTGCCCACCGCCGGTGGGGTAGAACAGGGTGTGCTCCAGGGCGATACCTTGTTCACTGACGGCAATCACCCGGGCGCTGAAGGCGTTCTGGTAGGGCGCGCTGTCAAACAGCGCCAGGGTTTCCATGGTATGCACGGACATGTTCAACCTCCGACGATCAATGGGGTGGCTTGCAAGAGGTGGCGCACCAGTGCGCTCAAGCCAGGGGGAGAGAGCAGGGTGATTTCAAATTCCGGCCCGCACACCTTCAGGTTCAGCGGCAGGCGTGGCAGTTGCTCGTCGTTGTCGAGGCGACGCAGGCGAAACTGCAGGTGGTGCCGCTCTTTCACCGTGGGTTCGAGCATCAGCCCTTGCAGCGGATGAAAGTCGGCGTCCAGCACGGTGACCTTGTGGCCGGCACTCACTTCGCCCACCACGTGCAAGCGCTCATCCAGGGCAAAGGCGCCGAGGTAGTTGCTGTGGTCCGATTCATCGTTTTTCTGCAGTTGGATCTGGTTGACCACCTTGACCTTGGTGCCTGCCGGCACGTCCTGGGTAATCACGCAGGAGGGGCTGATAAACACGTTATCGCCGATCGAAACATAGCCCAGCACCCGGGCGCCGGCGCCGACTTCGACGTTGTTGCCCAGGCGCGGGTGGCGTTTGCCGTCCGGGTTGTTGGCAATACCGCGCGCACCCAGGGTCACGCCGCAGAGGATGTAGCAGTCGTTGCCGATCACGCAGGTCTCGCCGATGACCGTGCCGTAGCCATGGTCCAGCACAAAGCGCCGGCCGATGCGCGCTGCCGGGTGAATCTCGGCGCCGGAGAGAATCTTGCCCTGGTTACTCAGTTTGAGGGCCATGCGCGAAAAATCGCCGTGGTCAGCGGCCTGGAAATGCCACACCAGGTGCGCAAGGCGGTAGAACAGCACGGCCTTGAACGAGGCGTAGGATTCCAGGATCAACTCACCGCGCCCACGGGACGCGGGGTCGCGATAGGCATAGGCAATCAGGTCCTCGGCCACCGCCTGGGCGGCGGTCTGGATCAACGGTGCCAGGTGCGGCTCCAGCTGCTTCATCTGTCTGGGCGTCAGGGTGGTGATGAGGTGGGTGAGCAACTCATCGTGCAGCTGTTGCATGTCGATAAAGCCCCCCATGGAGACACCCCCGTACATTGAATGGTTGGAAGCCCCGTTATTCGAAACTGGGCAGGTAGCTGTCGGCATTGTCGTAGACCATGGTCAACACCACCGTTTCAGGCGGCAGTTCGGGGGCGAGTTGGGCGATGGCAACCATGTTGGCGGCCGAAGACAGCCCCAGGCTGATGGCATCGGTGCGCATGATGCGTTTGATCATGTCCAGGCAATCGGCGTGCGACACCTTGAGCATGCCGTCGATCACGTCCAGGTTGAGGATGCTGGGGATCAGGCCAATCGACAGGCCCTGGATCCCGTGCGCTGCGTGTTGGTCTTTGAGCAGGTCGCACTCTTCCGGTTCTACACCCATCACCCGCAGCGCCGGCCAGGCGGCCTTGAGGGTTTCGCCGATACCGGTGATGTGTCCACCGGTGCCAATGCCGCTGACGAAGTAGTCCACGCGCTGTTCACCGAAGGCGCGAAGGATTTCCGGGGCGGTGGTGTCGCGGTGGGTTTGGGGGTTGGCGCCATTGCGTTGCTGGTTGAGCATCACATAGTTGGGGTTCTCCAACTGCAGCTCCATGCACTTTTCGCCGTGGGAGTTATTGCCCAGGCGACTGTCGGACAGCACTACCCTGGCGCCATACAGACGCAGCAGTTTCTGTTTTTCCGGGCTGTAGTTGTCAGGGATCACCAGCACTACTTTGTAGCCCAGCACATTGCCGGCCATCGCCAGGCCAATGCCGGTGTTGCCGCCACTGGGTTCGATGATGGTCTGCCCGGAATCACGGATCAGCACGCCGCGGCGCTCGGCATCCAGGATCATGCCCAGGGCGATGCGCGCCTTGTGGCTGCCGCCGGGGTTGAGGGACTCCAGCTTGGCGTAGACCTCGATGCCGAGGTCTTCGGAAAACTGGGCCAGACGCACGATCGGCGTTTGGCCGATGACGTCGAGAATGGAGTTATGCAGCATCAGCACGTCCCCACTTTCAGTACAACGGCATGTCAGGTTCGACGTCGCGAACCCAATGTTTCATGCCACCCTGGAGGACTTTGGTGTTGGCAAAGCCAGCCGCCAACAGGGTGCTGGCGGCTTGCTCGGCACGGGCGCCTGCGTAGCAGATCAGGTAGTGGGTGTTGTCGCGGCTCAGGCTGGCGAGTTGCCCGTCCAGCTCTGCCAACGGGATATGCACCACGCCCGGTAATTTGCACACTTCCAGTTCGCTGGCGTCCCGCACGTCGAGCAATACATCGGCGCTGCTGGGGTGTTCGAGCACTTGCTTGAGCACCTGGGGCTTGATGTAGCGTTCCGCGGCCAGGGAGGGCAGGCTCGGTACGGCATCGGCGCAGGTGGCCGGCGCGACGGTTTCGCTATGGCGCAGGTCCGAGCAGCAGGGGCAATCAGCGCGGCGCTTGAAGCGGATTTCGCTGAACTTCATCGCCAGCGCGTCGAAGCGCATCAAGCGGCCGGACAAGGGTTCGCCAATACCGATCAGCAATTTGATCGCCTCGGTGGCCTGGATCATACCGACCACGCCCGGCAACACACCGATCACACCGCCCGCGCTGCAATTGGGTGCCAACTCTGCGGGTGGGGCCTTGGGGAACAGGCAGCGATAGCACGGCCCACCTTTATAGTTGAGCACGCTGATCTGCCCGTCGAAACGGTAGATAGCGCCGTACACCAAAGGTTTGCCCAACTGCACACAGGCGTCGTTGACCAGGTAGCGGGTGTCGAAATTGTCGGTTCCGTCGATCACCAGGTCATAGGCGCCCACCAGTTCCAGGGCGTTGTCGCTGTTGAGCGCGGTGTTGTACGCGTTGATCTGGATATGCGGATTGAGGTCCAGCAGGCGCTGCTTGGCGGACTCGACCTTGGGCATGCCCAGGGTGCTGTTGCCATGCACAATCTGGCGTTGCAGGTTGCTGCTTTCCACCACATCAAAGTCCACCAGACCCAGGGTGCCGATGCCGGCCGCCGCCAGGTACAGGCTGATGGGCGAGCCCAGCCCGCCGGTACCGATGACCAGCACCTTGGCTTTCTTCAGGTTCAATTGGCCTTCGCGGCCCACGCCCGGCAGGGTGATGTGGCGCACGTAGCGCTGCACTTCTTCGTTGCTCAGGGTATCGATGTCCATGCCACCTGAGGTGGCGAGCAACACTTCGATCCGGGATTTCGGCGGCAGGGCTTCATCGGCTTCGATCAGCGCCTCCTCGGCGGTAAACAGGAAGTGTTCCTTGAGCTGGTTGTTCTTTTCATGGAACAGGTGCTGACGCAATTGGGGGTGATGGGTGCAGAGATTTTCAATGACTTCGCGCAATGTCGATCCGGCGCCCTCAAGGGTCGATTCCGGCAGCTTGGCCACGCGAACCAGAATGTCGGGGAAAGAGACAGCGTTCATGGACAACTCCGTGTGCAGGTCGTTGAAAGGTTGAAGGGAGAAATGCTTGCCATCCCAGGCAAACAGCTTGGAGCCCAGGGCCTGGCCCTGGCGGACATCCACCACCAAATAGCTGACGGGGAAGATCGGCTCGCCCAGAAACAGTGCCTTGTCCTGGTCTTCGTCACTGAAATAGGCGCCGACATCCGGGTGTGAGTGGTAGATCACCACCACCGGGTTGTCACTGCGAAACGCCTTGTTCATCAGCAAGGTGTCGGCCACCGAAAAGGTGTAGCCATTGGCCGCGCTGCGTGGGTACATCTCGGGGTTCTTGCGGTGCAGCTCATTCTGGATATTGCTGCCCAGGTACACGCTGCCGTCGGCGAAGACGAAACCACAGCACTCCTCGGGGTAGCTGCGGCTGGCGTGGGCGTAGATCTGTTCCAGGGCGGTGGGGCGGAGGACGTCCATGTTTCTCTCGCGTTGGTTGAGGGTCACTTTTTCTTGGCCATGAGTTTTTCGATCGGCAACTTGGTAATCGCAAAGCCGGCCAGCAGGATCGCCGAGTACAGCATCAGGTCGCGGGAAATTTCCACGCCTTCGTACCAGGCTCCGATGATGACCGCGAACACCGGGAAGATGATGAAGACGAACGACAGGATGATCGGGCTCAGGCGCTTGAGCAGCATGAAATACACAATGAACCCACCCACCGAGGCCACTAGCCCCAGGTAGAACAGCGCGCTCCAGGAACGCAGGGTGATGTCGTCGAACGTCGGTGTTTCAAACCACAGGCCGGCCAGGAACAGCATCAGCCCGGCAATGCCGATGGGCAGGGTGTTGTAGGTGATGACGCTGATGGCGCTGCCTTTTTGTTTGGTAATGACATAGCACAAGGCGTGCATGATCGCGGCGCTCAGAATGGCCAGTACCCCGAAGAACTCGGCGTGGTCCAGGTGCAGGCCCTGGCTCTTGATGATCATGTAAAGGCTGCCGAAACCAATGCCGATGCCGACCACCTGGGAGAAATAGATGCGCTCGCGCAGGAACAGCGCGGAGAAGATCAGGATGAACACTGGCATGCAGCTGAACAGCAGGGCCGTGAGGCCCGACGACACATGCATTTCGCCGTAATTGAGCAAATAGTAGGGAACGCTGAAGTAGGACAGGGTCACGAATACGAAGAACCAGCGGCTTTCCCGGGGAAACAGGATCGGCTCACGGCGCACCATGGCAAAACACAGGAACAGCGGAAACGCGATGAGAAAGCGCAGGCCGGCAGATGTCAGCGGCGGCACGCTCTCGACGGCGATCTTGATGCCCAGCCACGTAGTGCCCCAACTCAGGCACACGATAAGGAACATCACGCTGGTCACCAGCCCGGCGAGCCACTGTTTTTGCGTTTTTGTTTTTGCAGTGTTTTCGAGAACGGCGGACATTGGCATCGTTTATTGCTTCCCTGGGCCGAAATTGAACTCTATATTGAACTTGTAATGAGTTATGTTTATCGGCGATTGAACCCGTAAAAGCACACTATTAGGGCGAAAGATGGCTGTCAAAACAAATATTGACATGGTGTCAATTATGCGTGAGGGCCTGTCCAACGGGCAGGGCGTGAAGTACAAGCGCCTGTCTGATGTGATGGAACGGGGCATCCTCGAAGGCTTGATTGAACCGGGACGAAAACTGCCGCCCCATCGGGTGCTTTCCGACAATTTAGGCGTGACCATCGGCACCATCAGCCGGGCTTACGGTGAACTGGAACGCCTGGGCCTAGTGGTTGCACGGGTAGGTGACGGCACCTTCGTGCGCAAGCGTGGGATGGAGCGCCAGCGTGATGAGGGCTTTCGTAATTTCAGCGAGGAGCCGCGCCAGTACTTCGACATGAGCCGCAACATGCACATTCCCGGGCAAGAGACGGTGTTTCTCGCCCAGAGCTTTCAAACCCTGTCGACCAACGCCAAGTTCCTCCAGGACATCAGCGCCTACACCCCCGACGCCGGCCTGCCGCGTTACCGTGAAGCGGGCGCGCAATGGCTGGTACAGCGCGAGTTTCATCCGATTCCCGAGCAGGTCATCTGCGTCAACGGCGGCCAGCACGGCTTGCTGTGCGCCATGATGGCGTTGCTGCGTGCTGGCGATACGGTGGTCACCGAGCAGTTGACTTATCCCGGGCTGATTACCGCCGCACGCATGTTGGGGGTGCGGCTGATCGGCCTGGAGATGGATGAGGAAGGCGTACTGCCCACGGCGCTGGATGAGGTCTGTCGCAATCACCGTATTTCGGCGTTGTACTGCACGCCGACTATCCAGAATCCGACCACCGCTGTGTTGTCGGTGGCGCGCCGCGAAGCCTTGGCCAGGGTGTGTCGCGAACATAACCTGCTGATTCTGGAGGACGAAGCCCACGGTGTGCTGGTGGAGGACCGTCCGCCGCCCCTCAGCTATTTCGCGCCTGAGCGTACGATCTTGATCAGCAGCCTGAGCAAGGCGGTATCGGCCGGTTTGCGGGTGGGCTACGTGCATGCGCCGCCGGCGCTGGTCAGCCGCATCTCGGCGGCGCTACGTTCGACCTGCTGGATGGCCACACCTGTGACCCTGGAACTGGCGACCCAGTGGATTGAAAACGGCACGGCGGAATATTTGTTGCGTCAGCAGATCAACGAGATCAGCCGTCGCAAGACGCTGGTCGAAGATTTATTGACCGGCCTGGCCTATCGCACCCACCTCAATAGCCCGCACTTCTGGATCGAAGTACCGGAGCCCTGGCGCGCCTCGGAAATCGAGGCAGAGCTCAAGCAGAATAATTACCTGATCGCCACCGCCGAGGCGTTTGCCGTGGGGCAGACGGCGGTGCCGCAGTTTATTCGGGCGAGTATCTGCAACACGTCGGGTGATGATCAGTTATTGCGCGAGGGGTTTGATGCGCTGGCGACGGCGTTGGGGCAGGGGGGCGGGCGGTTTCATCTGTGAGACCGCGTTATTGCTCGTTCCCACGCTCTGCGTGGGAATCCATCTTGCGACGCTCCGCGTCGCTATTGCGGGACGCGGAGCGTCCCAGGCGGTGTTCCCACGCAGAGCGTGGGAACGATCAGATCACTTGAAGCGCCGCTCCACACCCTTCTCCACCAGAATCTTCGCCGAAATCTCTTCCACCGAAAAATGCGTGGAATTGATGTGCGCGATATTCTCCCGGCGAAACAGATTTTCTACTTCACGCACTTCAAATTCGCACTGGGCATAGCTGGAGTAGCGGCTGTTGGGCTTGCGTTCGTTGCGGATGGCGGTCAGCCGGTCCGGGTCGATGGTCAGGCCGAACAGCTTGTGTGAATGCGCGCGCAAGGCGGCGGGCAGGGTCAGGTGCTCCATGTCGTCTTCGGTCAGCGGGTAGTTGGCCGCACGAATACCGAATTGCATGGCCATGTACAGGCAGGTGGGGGTCTTGCCGCAACGCGACACGCCCACCAGTATCAGGTCGGCCTTGTCGTAGTAGTGGGTGCGGGCACCGTCGTCGTTGTCGAGGGCGAAGTTCACCGCCTCGATACGCTCCATATAGTTGGAGTTATGCCCGATGGAATGGGACTTTCCGACGGAATAGGACGAATGTTCACTCAACTCCTGTTCCAGCGGCGCCAGGAAGGTGGAGAAAATGTCGATCATGAAACCATTCGACGTTGCGAGAATCTCACGAATGTCTTGATTGACGATGGTGTCGAAAATGATCGGGCGAAAACCGTCTTTTTCAGCCGCCAGATTGATTTGTTGTACCATGGCCCGCGCTTTATCCACGCTGTCTATATAAGGCCGGGTGAATTTGGCGAAGGTAATGTTTTCGAACTGCGCGAGCAGGCTCTGGCCCAATGTTTCGGCTGTGATGCCGGTGCCGTCGGAAATAAAGAAAGCAGATCGTTTCATTTGAGCCCTGGGCCTTAAGCTGATGGCGAATCTTGGATATGATAGGCGCGATTTTGCCGTCCCGCAGTGGGCCGCATTCTCACTTATTTTCCAGGTCCAGGCCACAAGCGCTGGCGTTAGCTCCTACTGAGCAACCCGCGTCCTGAGCTTTTCCAACACAGAAAGTGGAGAGATCACCTTGGTAGAGTACGTAGTTTCCCTCGATAAGCTCGGCGTCCATGATGTAGAGCATGTGGGGGGCAAGAACGCATCCCTCGGCGAGATGATCAGTAATCTTGCAGGCGCTGGTGTCTCGGTGCCCGGTGGTTTCGCCACCACGGCCCAGGCTTACCGCGACTTCCTCGAGCTGAGCGGCCTCAACGCCCAGATCCACGCCGCGCTGGACGCCCTGGACGTCGATGACGTCAACGCCCTGGCCAAGACCGGCGCCCAGATCCGCCAGTGGATCATGGAAGCCGAGTTCCCCGAGAAGCTCAACGAAGAAATTCGCACCGCCTTCGCCACTCTGTCGGCCGGTAACCCGGACATGGCTGTTGCCGTGCGTTCCTCGGCCACCGCCGAAGACTTGCCGGACGCCTCCTTTGCCGGCCAGCAGGAAACCTTCCTCAACATTCGCGGCGTCGAAAACGTGATCCGCGCGGCCAAGGAAGTGTTTGCCTCCCTCTTTAATGACCGTGCGATTTCCTACCGCGTACACCAGGGTTTCGACCACAAGCTGGTGGCCCTGTCTGCCGGCGTGCAGCGCATGGTGCGTTCGGAAACCGGCACTGCCGGCGTGATGTTCACCCTGGATACCGAATCCGGTTTCCGTGACGTGGTGTTTATCACCGGCGCCTACGGCCTGGGCGAAACCGTCGTACAAGGCGCGGTCAACCCCGACGAATTCTACGTACACAAGGGCACCCTCGAAGCGGGTCGCCCGGCCATCCTGCGCCGTAACCTGGGCAGCAAAGCCATCAAGATGATCTACGGCGACGAGGCCAAGGCCGGTCGCTCGGTCAAAACCGTTGAGGTCGACAAGGCCGAGCGTGCGCGTTTCTGCCTGACCGACGCTGAAGTCAGCGAGTTGGCCAAACAAGCGATGATCATCGAAAAGCACTACAAGTGCCCGATGGACATCGAGTGGGCCAAGGACGGTGACGACGGCAAGCTGTACATCGTGCAGGCTCGCCCGGAAACCGTGAAGAGCCGCACTTCGGCCAACGTCATGGAGCGCTACCTGCTCAAGGAAACCGGCACCGTGCTGGTGGAAGGCCGTGCCATTGGCCAACGCATTGGCGCAGGCAAGGTGCGGATCATCAAGGACGTGTCCGAGATGGACAAGGTCCAGCCGGGTGACGTACTGGTTTCCGACATGACCGACCCGGATTGGGAACCGGTGATGAAGCGCGCCAGTGCCATTGTCACCAACCGTGGCGGGCGTACCTGTCACGCGGCGATCATTGCCCGTGAGCTGGGGATTCCGGCAGTCGTGGGTTGCGGCAACGCCACCCAACTCCTCAAGGATGGCCAGGGCGTGACCGTTTCCTGCGCCGAAGGCGATACCGGCTTTATCTTCGAAGGTGAGCTGGGCTTCGATATCAAGCAAAACTCCATCGACGCCATGCCCGACCTGCCGTTCAAGATCATGATGAACGTCGGCAACCCGGACCGCGCCTTTGATTTCGCGCAGTTGCCGAACGCCGGTGTGGGCCTGGCCCGCCTGGAATTCATCATCAACCGCATGATCGGCGTGCACCCCAAGGCACTGCTGAACTATGACGGGCTGCCGCTGGACATCAAGGAAAGCGTCGACAAGCGCATCGCCGGCTACAACGACCCGGTAGGTTTCTACGTCGAGAAACTGGTCGAAGGCATCAGCACCCTGGCTGCGGCGTTCTACCCGAAAAAGGTCATCGTGCGCCTGTCGGACTTCAAGTCCAATGAATACGCGAACCTGATCGGCGGCAAGCTCTACGAGCCGGAAGAAGAAAACCCGATGCTGGGTTTCCGCGGCGCCTCGCGTTACATCAGCGAAGCCTTCCGTGACTGCTTCGAGCTCGAATGCCGTGCGCTCAAGCGTGTGCGCAACGAGATGGGCCTGACCAACGTCGAGATCATGGTGCCGTTCGTGCGCACCCTGGGCGAAGCGAGCCAGGTCGTGGACCTGCTGGCAGAAAACGGTCTGACCCGCGGCGAGAACGGCCTGCGCGTGATCATGATGTGCGAATTGCCGTCGAACGCCATCCTGGCTGAAGAGTTCCTGGAGTTCTTCGACGGTTTCTCCATCGGCTCCAACGACCTGACCCAGTTGACCTTGGGCCTGGACCGCGATTCGGGGATCATCGCCCACCTGTTCGACGAGCGTAACCCAGCGGTCAAGAAGCTGCTGGCCAACGCCATCCAGGCTTGTAACAAGGCTGGCAAGTACATCGGTATCTGCGGCCAAGGCCCTTCGGACCACCCTGACCTGGCCAAATGGCTGATGGAGCAGGGGATCGAGAGCGTCTCGCTGAACCCCGATTCCGTGCTGGAAACCTGGTTCTTCCTGGCTGAAGGCCAAGCGTCCGCCTAAGGTCGCGTGGTCAAAAGTGCCGGTCACTCGTTGCGGGTGACCGGCATTCTTATCTGTACAGGGCGGGAATCCTCGCGGACGCCGCCCTTTTTTGTGCAAGAGCATTATGCAAAGCAGCAGCCATCTGTTTCCTGTCGCCCTGATCAGCGCTGAACGTCGCGGCGACCTGAGTGAAGACGTCTACCGGCTCAAACCCGGTAACAGCCCGGACGGCACCGTCGAGCTGGCGGTTACCCGTTTGGGCCTGGCCGATGTCCCGGAAAACCGGGGCACGCCGATTATTTTGTTGCATGGCAGTTTTTCCAACCGGCGTTTCTGGTATTCGCCCAAAGGTATCGGCCTGGGGGCTTACCTGGCGCGTCGCGGATTTGATGTGTGGATCCCGGAAATGCGCGGCCATGGTTTGTCCAAACGCAATCAAGACTACGCCAGAAACCGTGTCGCCGATTACGCGCGCTACGATTTGCCGGCCGTGGGGGCGTTTGTGTGTGAGCAAAGCGGGCAGATTCCGCACTGGATCGGGCATTCCCTCGGTGCCACTACCCTGGCTGCGGCCTTGGGTGGGCGGCACTTGGATGCATCGGGGGTGGCCTCGGTGGCGTTGTTCGGCTGCCAGGTCAGTCGCACCCACTGGCCGTTGAAAATTCCACCGGTGGAGTGGAGCGGTCGCTTTATCCTCAAGCGCCTTGCCCATCTGTCCGGCCCGCGCTTCAAGCGTGGGCCCGAGGACGAGCCGGCCGGCGTGATGATCGAAGCGATGCGTTGGAACGGCCTGTTCGGCCGGTTTGGCGATGCCGAGCATGACTGGTGGAAAGGCTTGGCGCAGGTCGATGTGCCGCTGTTGGCGGTGAGCGCAGCGGGCGACCGGCAAGACCCGGACTGGGCCTGCCGCAAGCTCTTCGAGCAAGTGGGCAGCGAGCATCGCCAGTACCTGTGCCTGGGACGTCAGCAAGGTTTCAGCGAGGATTTCGGCCATGTGCAGATGCTGGTCAGCAAAGCGGCCCAGGCCCAAGTGTGGCCTTTGGTCGAGCGTTGGTTGAACGACCCGCTGACACCCTTGTTGGGTACGCAACCCGAGGTGTCCGCAGCGGTTTGACGAAACGCTCTACCAAGGGCGTTTCACTCTTGAATGGTTGCGGCTAAGATATGACGCGCCACGCGCTTCTGGTCATATTCAGTCGCGTAACGTGTATTGCGTTGCGCTGATCGTGGTTTGATCATGGCCGCCGCCCACCCGCAGGCGCTTAAAGAATGCCTGTCGCGGGGCGTTTTCTTGATGTACACCGTGGATGTTCGACCTCTTCTTTGATGACAGGAGTTTCTCGATGAACCATTACGTGACCCCCGACCTGTGTGACGCCTACCCGGAGCTGGTGCAGGTAGTGGAGCCGATGTTCAGCAACTTCGGTGGCCGAGACTCCTTTGGTGGCGAGATAGTCACCCTCAAATGCTTCGAGGATAACTCGCTGGTCAAGGCGCAGGCTGACCTGCCGGGCGCTGGTAAAGTGCTGGTGGTAGACGGTGGTGGTTCGCTGCGCTGCGCGTTGCTGGGTGACATGATTGCCGAGAAAGCCGCGAAAAATGGTTGGGAAGGGCTGGTGATTTACGGGTGCATCCGTGACGTAGACGTCATCGCCCAGACCGACCTGGGTGTGCAGGCCCTGGCCTCTCATCCGAAAAAAACCGACAAGCGCGGCCTTGGCGACCTGAACGTGCCGGTGACATTCGCAGGCGTGACGTTCCGCCCCGGTGAGTACATTTATGCCGATAACAACGGGGTGATCGTGTCACCCAGCCCGCTGAAAATGCCTGAATAAACTGCCGCAACCGATCGGGGTGAGGATGTTCGAAGAAGAAAACGCGCAATGGGGGCTGGTGCATGCCCTGGTGCTGGACGGTAAAGGCGGTGCGCGTTCGATTGCCCGGACTGAGCTCGACGATTTGCAGTTGCAGCCCCAGGAAAGCCTGTGGCTGCACTGGGATCGCAGCCATCCTCAAACCCAGACCTGGCTGCGTAAATCCAGCGGCCTGAGCGAGTTTGCCTGTGACTTGCTGCTGGAGGAAAACACCCGCCCACGCCTGTTGCCGCTGCCGGACGCCGAATTGCTGTTGTTTCTGCGCGGGATCAATCTCAACCCAGGCGCGGAGCCGGAAGACATGGTGTCGGTGCGCATCTTCGCCGCCGCCAACCGAGTGATTTCCCTGCGTTTGCGCCCCTTGCGCGCTACCGATGAGTTGCTGGTGCAACTGGCAGACGGCAAAGGCCCCAGGACGGCGTCTGAACTCATCCTTTATATGGCTCAGTACCTGACCAACAAAGTGCAGGATCTGGTCGCTGGCTTGTCTGAAATCGTCGATTCCGAGGAAGAAAAACTCGATGCCGACGAACGGTATACCCCGGAGCACGGCAGCGTTCTGCAGATCCGTCGAAGAGCCGCCGGACTCAAGCGCTTCCTGGCCCCCCAGCGGGATATTTTCGCCCAGCTGACACGAATCAAATTGGCGTGGTTCTGCGACGACGATGCCGACTATTGGAACGAACTGCACAACAGCCTGACCCGTTACCTGGAAGAGCTGGAATTGGCCAGAGAGCGCGTGGGGCTTGTGCTGGAGGCTGAAGACCGGCGCTTGAGCCTGCGCATGAACCGCACCATGTACCGCTTCGGGATCATCACCGGGATCTTCTTGCCGATGAGTTTTCTTACCGGTTTGCTCGGTATCAATGTGGGCGGCATTCCGTTCTCTGCCAGCCCTTATGGATTCATGATTGCGTGCCTGTTGATGGTGTCTGTGGCACTGGGGCAATGGTGGCTGTTTCGACGATTGCGCTGGGTTTGACCTGAATATGACCTGAACGTAAGAAAGGGCCGATGTGACCCGATGAATTTTACCCTCGTCTTTTAAATCACTTGCGAGAGGTCTCTATGCACGATCCGTTCGAACAGTCTTTGCGTGACATGCTCAATGCTTCGCCATCCAACCGTGATGACGATGCCTGCCTGGGCCGCGTACTGAAAACCGCCAACCGTCAGGTAGGGGCGGGTGACCTGTTCGGTCTGCTCGGGCGTTGGTTGCCGGCGTTGATGATGGCCCTGAACAATGGTTCGGCCCATGTGTCACCGGTTTCCCGTCGTAAACCTCTTGCTAGCACTGCTGATAAGGCTGATTGAATATGGAACTTGATCTCTGGACCCAGAGCCTGGTCACCGCGATGACCGCATTGTGGACCAAGGTGGCGAATTTCATTCCCAACCTGTTTGGTGCCCTGGTCCTGGTATTGCTGGGTTTTGTCGTGGCCAAGCTGCTCGATACCCTGCTGTCCAAATTGCTCGCCAAACTGGGGCTCGATCGCCTGATGGCGGGCACTGGCCTGACCAAATTGCTCGGCCGCGCAGGGTTGCAAGTACCGATTTCGACCCTGATCGGCAAGATCGTCTATTGGTTCGTTCTACTTATTTTTCTGGTTTCTGCAGCGCAGTCCCTTGGACTTGAGCGAGTTTCAGCTACGCTCGACATGCTGGCACTGTATTTGCCGAAAGTTTTCGGCGGCGCGCTGGTGCTGCTGGTGGGGGTTTTACTCGCGCAACTGGCCAACGGGCTGGTGCGCGGGGCCGCCGAAGGCGTGGGGTTGGACTACGCGGCAGGCCTGGGGCGAATCGCACAGGGGCTGGTGATCATCATCAGTATTTCCGTCGCGATCAGCCAGTTGGAGGTCAAGACTGACCTGCTCAACCACGTTATTGTGATTGTTTTGATTACCGTTGGTCTGGCAGTTGCGCTGGCCATGGGGTTGGGAAGCCGGGAAATTGCCGGTCAGATTCTTGCGGGAATCTATGTGCGTGAGCTGTATCAAGTTGGGCAACAGGTGCGTGTGGGCGAGGTCGAAGGGCAAATCGAGGAGATCGGCACAGTCAAGACGACCGTGCTGACCGATGACGGGGAACTGGTGTCGCTGTCCAACCGGATTCTCCTGGAGCAGCAGGTCAGTAGCCGCTAATCCGGCAAATCCTGCTAATGTACGCCGCCGCAAACCCGGGTGACCGGGTTGCAGCGGACATTGACCTGACTGTCGGCACGACTTGTTTTGAATAAAGCCCAAACGCTGTCCATGCGCTATGACCCCCGTGAGCTCTCTGATGAGGAGTTGGTCGCGCGCTCGCACACGGAGCTGTTTCACGTAACACGCGCGTACGAAGAATTGATGCGCAGGTATCAACGCACTCTGTTCAACGTTTGTTCAAGGTATTTGGGGAACGATAGAGACGCGGATGATGTCTGTCAGGAAGTGATGCTCAAGGTGCTATACGGCCTGAAGAACTTCGAGGGCAAATCGAAGTTCAAGACCTGGCTGTACAGCATCACGTACAACGAGTGCATCACGCAGTATCGGAAGGAACGGCGAAAGCGTCGCTTGATGGACGCTTTGAGTCTGGACCCCCTTGAGGAGGCGTCTGAAGAGAAGGCGCCGGCACCCGAGGAAAAGGGCGGACTTGATCGCTGGTTGGTGCATGTGAACCCGATTGACCGCGAAATTCTGGTGCTTCGATTTGTCGCAGAGCTGGAATTTCAGGAAATCGCTGACATCATGCATATGGGTTTGAGTGCTACAAAAATGCGGTACAAGCGTGCTCTTGATAAATTACGTGAGAAATTTGCGGGCGAGACTGAAACTTAGTGCGTAGCAAATATCTCTTACGTGTAGGCAAGTTCTGTTAGACTTGTCGCCGAGTTGTCCCCCGGTTTGTGGGACTGCTTTACAATCACCAGATGGGGATTTAACGGATGAAACTGAAAAACACCTTGGGCTTGGCCATTGGTTCTCTTATTGCCGCTACTTCTTTCGGCGTTCTGGCACAAGGCCAAGGCGCAGTTGAAGGCGAGCTGTTCTACAAGAAGCAGTACAACGATAGCGTTAAGCACATCGAAGACGGCTTCAACCCAGGCGCTCGCATTGGTTACTTCCTGACCGACGATCTGTCGTTGAATCTGTCGTACGACAAGACCAACCACACCCGTTCGAACGACGGCACTGGCAACCAGAAGATCAAAGGTGACACTGGCAGCCTCGTTGCTCAGTACCACTTCGGTCAGGCTGGCGTTGATAGCCTGCGTCCATACGTTGAAGGCGGTTTCGGCCACCAGAGCCGTACCAACGTTCAGGCTGACGGCCACAGCGGTCGCGACCAGACCACTTTCGCTACCATCGGTACCGGCGTGAAGTACTACTTCACCAACAACCTGTACGCTCGTGCTGGTGTTGAAGCTGACTACGGTCTGGACAACGGCAAGTGGGACTACTCCGCACTGGTTGGCCTGGGCGTGAACTTCGGCGGTAACGCTGGCGCAGCTGCTCCAGCTCCTACCCCAGCACCTGCTCCAGAGCCAGTTCCAGAGCCAGAAGCTCCGGTTGCTCAGGTTGTTCGTGTTGAGCTGGACGTTAAGTTCGACTTCGACAAGGCCGTTGTTAAGCCTAACAGCTACGGCGACGTTAAAAACCTGGCCGACTTCATGGCTCAGTACCCAGCTACCAACGTAGAAGTTGCTGGTCACACTGACTCCGTAGGTCCAGACGCTTACAACCAGAAGCTGTCCCAGCGTCGTGCTGACGCTGTTAAGCAAGTCCTGGTTAAAGACGGCGTTGCTCCTAGCCGTGTAACTGCTGTTGGTTACGGCGAATCCCGCCCAGTTGCTGACAACGCAACTGAAGCTGGTCGCGCTGTTAACCGTCGCGTAGAAGCGTCGGTTGAAGCTACCGCTCAGTAATTACTGAGTAGTAAAGAAAAGCCCGGCTCAGGCCGGGCTTTTTTTCGCCTGCGATTTGCCTCAGGCGCTTGCCGCAGCGGCGATGCTAGCCATCTGTGCGGCGCCGGCAACCTGGCCAATCACCAGGATGGCCGGGCTCTTCAGTGCAAAGGCTTTTGCAGCTTCATGCATGGCCGCCAGGGAGCTGCGGCATTCGCGTTGCTGGGGCAATGAAGCGTTTTCGATCATTGCCACCGGCATATCCGCAGCCATGCCGCCGTTGAGCAGCTGTTCGCGGATTTCTTCCAGCTTCGCCACGCCCATATATACCACCAGCGTGGTTCCACCCTCCGCCAGCGCACGCCAGTTCAAGCTACTGTCATCCTGGGTATGCGCGGTGACCAAGGTCACTCCACGGCTCACCCCGCGCAAGGTCAAAGGGATGTCACACTGGGTCGCCCCGGCCAGCCCTGAGGTGATGCCATTGACCAATTCCACATCGACTCCACGCTCGCGCAGCCAGGTTGCCTCCTCGCCACCGCGGCCAAAAATACACGGGTCACCGCCTTTAAGACGTACTACGCATTTGCCCTGGCGTGCATAACGCAACATCAGGCGGTGAATGAAATCCTGCGGTGTAGAGCGACATCCCCCGCGCTTGCCAACGGTAATCACCCGAGCGCTGGCGCAGTGTTCCAGTACTGCCGGGTTGACCAGATCATCAATCAGCACGACGTCCGCTGCCTGCAGAGCCCGGACCGCTTTCAGGGTCAGCAACTCCGGGTCACCCGGTCCTGCGCCTACCAGCCACACTTTTGCGCTCATGTTGTTCCCCTTACACACTGATGGCGATTGGCTGCGGGTTGCTGGCCAAAAGACGTTTGATTTCCGGCACGCAGGAGCCGCATTGGGTGCCGCAGCCCAGGGCCTGTTTGAGGCCATCCAGGTCCAGGCCGCTGCCGATACCGGCGCACACGGCGTTTTCGCTGACGTTCTTGCAGTTGCACACAATCTTGTTGCTGGCCGTTGCACCGCCCGGCGGCGCGCTCAAGGGCGCCAGCAACCAGCGCCGCAGTTGCTCGTCGGCCCGGCCTTCCAGCCACAGGCTTTGCAGCCAGTGACGGGCCAGGGTTTCGCCGGCCAGGCGCAGGGCGGTGATGCGACCTTTCTCGATTTTTACGCGCTTGCCGATTGAGCGGCGCGGGTCGTCATAGGCCATTACCGGGCCGTCGTTGAGGCCCAGCAGGTGGTCGATACGGGTCAAGAGTTGCAGGTCGGGCGCCTCGGTATGCGCGGCGCGCACCAGCAGCGCGGGGCGTTCACGGCCAGCCAGGCTCAGGCTGACGTAGGCAAAGGTTTCACACAGTGGGCGCAAGGCTTCGAAGTGTTGCTGTACATCGCCTTCGATCAGCGCAAACAGCTGCCACGGCAGTTGCACTGCTTCCAGGCGCACGCCGCTGTGCTTGAGCTCCGGCTGTTTGGACAATGGGTCGAACGCCGGTTGAGTGAGGGTATTGACGCCGCCCTTGAGAAAGCGGTCGCCCCAGTGCATGGGCAGAAACGCTTGGCCGGGACGCACACTGTCATCGCTGCCGACGGCGACGATCACGCTGCCGCGACGGCTTTTCAGGCTGACCAGATCACCCTCTTTGAAGCGGTGGCGGCGTAGCTCATCCGGATGCAGGCTCAACAATGCTTCACTGACGTGCCCGAACAGCTGCGCTGCCGTGCCGGTGCGGCTCATCCCGTGCCATTGATCACGCAGGCGACCGGTGATCAGGGTCAGGGGGAATCGCGCATCGCGCTGTTCCTTGGCGGCGCGGTAAGGCTCGGCGACAAATCGCGCCCGGCCCGTGTCAGTAGGGAAAATGCCGTCGGTGTACAGGCGCGACGTACCCGCTTGCGCACCCTCGGGAAAGGGCCACTGCTGCGGGCCGAGCCGGTCGAGCAGGGAGTGGCTGATGCCGGACATATCCAGGTCACGGCCTTGGGTCAGTGGCTTGAATTCATCAAACAGCTGCGCCGCTTGCTCAAAGGCGAACAGGCTCGGCAACCCCGGACGCAGACGACGCTCCAGGCGCTGTGCGAAATCCACCGTGATCGCCCAATCCGCGCGTGCTTCACCCGGTGGGTTGATGGCGCGGCGCACGTGGGAAATACGCCGCTCGGAGTTGGTCACCGTGCCGTCTTTTTCACCCCAACTGGCGGCGGGCAGTAGCAGGTCGGCATAGGCGGCGGTTTCGGTGGTACGAAACGCTTCCTGTAACACCACGAACGGGCACGCGGCCAAGGCGGCACGCACCGCGTTCTGGTCGGGCAGCGATTGGGCTGGGTTGGTACAGGCGATCCACAACGCCTTGATCTTGCCAGCCTGCACCTGTTCAAACAGTTCGATGGCGGTAAGGCCCGTAGTCGCGGGCAGTTGTTCCACGCCCCAATAGGCCGCTACTTCAGCGCGGTGTTCAGGGTTGGCCGCTTCGCGGTGGCCCGGCAGCAAGTTGGACAGGCTGCCGGTTTCGCGCCCGCCCATGGCGTTCGGTTGGCCGGTCAGGGAAAACGGCCCGCAGCCCGGCCGGCCAATGGTCCCCGTGGCTAGATGCAGGTTGATCAACGCGCTGTTTTTGGCGCTGCCAGCGGTGGATTGGTTAAGCCCCATGCACCACAGCGACAAAAAGCTGCTGGAGGTGCCGACCCACTGTGCGCACAGGCGCAGCTGTTCGACGCTGATGCCGCACAGCTGCGTGACCATCTGCGGCGTGTAGTCATGCACCAGGCGCTTGAGTTCGGCCAGGCCTTCGGTATGGGCCTGGATAAACGCACGGTCGACCCAGTCTTCCCACAGCAGTAAATGCAAAATGCCGTGGAACAACGCCACATCCGTTCCCGGCAAGATGGCCAAGTGCAGGTCGGCCAAGTCGCAGGTGTCGGTACGCCGAGGGTCAATCACCAGCACTTTCATCTGCGGGCGTTGCGCCTTGGCTTGCTCCAGGCGTCGGAACAATACCGGGTGGGCGTAGGCCATATTGCTGCCGACGATCATCACGCAGTCGCTGTTTTCCAGGTCTTCATAGCTGCACGGCGGCGCATCGGCGCCCAGGCTGCGCTTGTAGCCGACCACCGCCGAAGACATGCACAGCCGAGAATTGCTGTCGATATTATTGGTGCCCACCAATGCGCGGGCCAACTTGTTGAAGCTGTAATAGTCCTCGGTCAACAGTTGCCCGGAAATATAGAACGCCACACTGTCGGGCCCGTGTTCGGCAATGGTATCGGCGAACACGTTGGCCGCGTGGTCCAGGGCAGTGTCCCAGTCGGTGCGGGTGCGCGCCAGTTCTTTGCCCAAGCGCAATTGCGGGTAAAGAGCGCGGGCGCTCAAGTCGCCGGTCAGGTGCAGGCTCGCGCCTTTGCTGCACAACTTGCCGAAGTTGGCCGGATGGCTGGGGTCGCCTTGCACCCCCACGATCTGTTCGCCGTCATGCTCGATCAGCACGCCGCAGCCCACCCCGCAATAACAACAGGTGGACGCGGTGGTCTGGCGGTTCATCAACCCGCGTCCCGCAGAGCCAGCATCACCCGGCCGTTTTCGACCCGGGCTTGATGATGGTGGGCGCAGCCGATATCCGGGGCCTGGGCTTGGCCAGTCGCCAGGTCGATCTGCCAGTTGTGCAGCGGGCAGGCCACCCGCTTGCCGTAGATCAAGCCTTGGGACAGCGGCCCGCCTTTGTGTGGGCAGCGGTCGTCGAGGGCAAAGACTTCATCGTCACTGGTGCGAAAAATCGCAATGTCACCTTTCGGCCCGCTGATGATGCGCGAGCCCAGGGCGTTGATTTCATCGAGCGCGCAGATATCCAGCCAGTTCATAGCGAGACCTCCAGTTGTTTGACGGGGATCACGTCGAATTCCTTTTTCAGCAGCGGCTGTTCCAGGCGTTCTTTCCACGGGTCCTGCTCGAATGACAACGAGAACTGCAAACGCTCATTGAGGGCCTGGCGGCGGGCCGGGTCTTCCAGCACAGCCTTCTTGATATGCTCCATGCCCACCCGCTGCAGGTAGTGCACGGTGCGCTCCAGGTAGAAGGCTTCTTCGCGGTATAGCTGCAGGAATGCGCCGTTGTATTCGCGCACTTCCTCTGCGGTCTTCACCTTGACGAAGAACTCCGCGACTTCGGTCTTGATCCCGCCGTTGCCACCGATGTACATCTCCCAGCCCGAGTCGACACCGATAATGCCTACGTCCTTGATGCCCGCTTCCGAGCAGTTGCGTGGGCACCCGGAGACCGCCAACTTGACCTTGTGGGGCGACCACATATTGAACAGGTCATGCTCCAGCTCGATGCCCAGTTGCGTCGAGTTCTGCGTGCCAAACCGGCAGAACTCGCTGCCCACACAGGTTTTGACGGTGCGGATGGATTTGCCATAGGCATGCCCGGACGGCATATCCAGGTCCTTCCATACCCCTGGCAAGTCCTGCTTCTTGATACCGAGCAAGTCAATGCGCTGGCCGCCGGTGACCTTGACCATCGGCACGTTGTACTTGTCGGCCACATCGGCGATGCGGCGCAGCTCCGAAGGATTGGTCACGCCGCCCCACATCCGGGGGACCACAGAGTAGGTGCCGTCTTTTTGAATATTGGCGTGGGCCCGTTCGTTGATCAGCCGCGATTGCGGGTCGTCCTTGGCTTCGCCGGGCCAGGTGGAGATCAGGTAGTAGTTGAGGGCCGGGCGGCAGGTGGCGCAGCCATTGGGGGTGCGCCAGTTCAGGTAGCGCATGGTGCTGTCGATGGTCAGCAGGTGCTGCTCTCGGATGGCCTGGCGGATCTGCCCGTGGTTGAGGTCGCTGCAGCCACAGATGGCTTTTTCACTTTTGGGTTTGACGTCGGCGGCGCCGCCCACGGTGTTGATCAGGATCTGCTCGACCAGCCCGGCACAGGAGCCGCAGGAACTGGCGGCCTTGGTGTGTTTTTTCACCTCATCGACACTGAACAGCCCTTGTTCCTGGATCGCCTTGACGATGGTGCCCTTGCACACGCCGTTGCAGCCGCAGACTTCGGCGCTGTCGGCCATGCTCATGGCTTTGTCCTGGCCTTGGTGGCCGACATCGCCGAGTGCATTTTCACCGAACATCAGATGATCGCGGATTTCACCGATGGCGTGGTTCTCACGAATCTGGCGGAAATACCAACCGCCATCGGCGGTATCGCCGTACAGGCAGGCGCCGACCAGGATGTCGTCCTTGATCACCAGCTTCTTGTACACGCCGCCAATCGGGTCGGAGAGCGTGATGGTTTCGGTGCCTTCGCCGCCCATGAAGTCGCCGGCGGAGAACAGGTCGATGCCGGTGACTTTCAGCTTGGTCGAGGTCACCGAGCCCTTGTAAGTGGCAAAGCCCAATTGGGCCAGGTGGTTGGCGCAGACCTTGGCCTGTTCGAACAAGGGTGCCACCAGACCATAGGCGATGCCGCGATGGCTGGCGCATTCACCGATCGCATAGATACGCGGGTCGTAGGTTTGCATTGTGTCGTTGACCAGGATCCCACGGTTGCATGGGATGCCGGACTTTTCCGCGAGTTCGGTATTGGGGCGGATGCCGGCAGCCATCACCACCAGGTCGGCCGGGATGATGTCGCCATTCTTGAACTGCACCGAGCCGACGCGGCCATTGCCGGCATCGTGCAGGGCCTGGGTTTGCTCGCACAGGCGGAACACCAGGCCGCGACTTTCCAGTTCGGTTTGCAGTAGCTGGCCGCTGGTCTTGTCCAGTTGCCGCTCCAGCAGCCATTCACCGATGTGCACCACCGTCACGTGCATGCCGCGCAGCATCAGGCCGTTGGCCGCTTCCAGGCCGAGCAGGCCGCCGCCGATCACCACCGCATGCTTGTGGGTCTTGGCGGTGTCGATCATCGCCTGGGTGTCGGCAATGTCGCGGTAACCAATCACGCCCTGCAAGCTGTTGCCGGGAATCGGCAGGATAAACGGCGTGGACCCGGTGGCGATCAGCAAGCGGTCATATTCGGCTTCGGTGCCGTCTTCGGCGATGACTTTGCGCTTGACCCGGTCGATCTGCACCACCTTGCGGTTGAGCAGCAACTTGACGTTGTTGTCCAGGTACCAATCCAGGTCGTTGAGCACGATCTCTTCGAAGGTTTGCTCACCGGCCAGTACTGGCGACAGCAGGATGCGGTTGTAGTTGGTGTGAGGCTCGGCGCCGAACACGGTGATGTCGTACAGCTCGTTGCTCAGCTTGAGCAGTTCTTCAAGGGTGCGAACCCCGGCCATGCCGTTGCCGATCATCACCAGTTTGAGTTTTTTCATGTCGTTCTCCGCAATGGCTCGACAAATCGTGCGCAAACAAAAAAGGCATCCCCGCTAGTCAGCTAGCGAGGACGCCTTTGTCCTGGTCCCGTTCTATCGGGAAGCTCGGCCCTTCGTCGTTGAAGGAGCGGCTATATGTGGGGTGTTGAGAACGTTAATGCAGCAGCTGTGCCAAGTCCCTATAGCCCAGGTTTACTGGGCGTTTACACGGAGCGTCGGCGCATTCTGCCCGTTAGTGGTGCATCAACCAGTACAGCAGCACCAGATTGAGCAAAAGCGAGGCCATCGCCAGGGTCTGCCAGACTTTCAAGGGTTCGCGTTCGAGCAAGGGGCGTGGGCGTACGCTCAATTCGCGGCGATCGGCCTGCTCCAGCACCAATAGCCATTCTTCGGCGGTTTCATAACGTTGGGCCGAGACAGCGGTCACCGCTCGTTCCAGGCTGTGTGGCAACCATTCCGGCAAGTCGGGGCGATAACGGCTGGCGCTGACGGGTTGGGAAAACCTGGGCCGTTGGAAGGCCTCGATTTCACCGTAGGGGTAATGCCCGGTCAGCAGGTAATACAAGGTCACGCCGACGCTATATAAGTCCTGTTGTGCCGTAGGCTGCTCGCCAGCGAACGCCTCGGGCGCGATGAAACTCGGTGTGCCGGGCAGCAGGTGCGCACGGTCCTCGGAGAGCCCGGGGCAATAGGCCAGGCCGAAGTCCAGCACCCGCAGTTCGCCATCTTCTCGCAGCAGCAGGTTTTCTGGCTTGATGTCGCGGTGCAGGATCTGCCGGCGATGCAACAGGCCCACGGCGCGCAGCAAGCGTTCGGCAATCGACTGCCATTGTGCCAACGGCAGCGGGCCCTGTTGTTGGAACAGTTGGGCCAGGGTTTGCCCGGCGTATTCGCGCATCACGTAGTACAAATGCTGACGGCCACTGGCGGCATGCACTTCGGGAAAGGCCCGGCCGGCGACCCGGCGCAGAAACCATTCCTCCGATAACAAGGCCTGGGCGGCGTCGGTATCGTCGCAACGCAACGGCAAGGTCTTGAGCAGCCAGGGTTGCCCCTGGGCGTCGTGCACGCGGTACAGCAACGACTGCCGACTCTGCGCCAGCACGCTTTGCACCTGCCAGCCTTCAAAGGTTTGCCCGACTTTCAGCGGTGGCGGCAGTGGCCATTGCTGCAACTGCACCAAGGCGTCGCCGAGGGTGGCCGCGCCGAGTTGATCGATGCGCACCAGCAAGGCGCTGGCGTTGTCTTGACTACCCGCCAGGTGGGCGGCGTTGACCAGGGTGTTGACGGCCAGCTCGAGGTCGCTTTGTTCGCGCAGGATCGCGCCGATGCTGTGATCGCCCAGCGTGGCCCACACCCCATCGCTGAGTAGCAGGAAACACTCGCCCTCGCGCAATGGACCATCGAGGAAGTCCAGCACCAAGTGCTGATCCAGGCCGAGGGCGCGCTTGAGTACATGCTGCATGCCCGGCTGTTCCCACACATGGTCTTCACTGATGCGTTGCAACTCTCCGTCAAGCCAACGATACACCCGGCAATCACCGACATGGGCCAGGGTGAAACGCTGGCCGCGAAACACCAGGGCGCTCAGGGTGGTGAGCAACGGTTGGCCGCCGCCGTTGGCTTGCAACCAGCGATTCTGCGCCAGTAACAAGCGCTCCAGCGCCTGGGCCACGCCCCAGGTCTGTGGCGTAGCGTAGTAGTCCAGGGCCAGGGCCTGCAGGGTCGAGCGTGCGGCCAGGCCACCGTCGGCGCACTGGCTGACGCCGTCGGCCAGCGCGCACAGGTAGCCTTTGCTCGCGGCCAGTTCCGCCATGGGCGTGACCACCCGAAGCGCATCCTGGTTCTCGCTGCGCGGGCCGATGGCACTGGCCTGGGCGACGCTCAGTTGCAGGCTCATCAGACGCGGGCGGCGGTCACGGCGGCCGAACCCCAGGTGGTTCTCCAGCGCCGTTTCACCCCATGCAGGCCGAACCAGGCCAACACACCGAGGCTGGCGAACAACCACAGGGCCAGTTGATAGCTGCCAGTACTCTGCTTGATCGCGCCCATGCCCGCCGCAAGGGCGAAGCCACCGATGCCACCGGCCATGCCGATCAGGCCGGTCATGACGCCGATCTCACTGCGAAAACGCTGCGGCACCAGTTGGAATACCGCCCCATTGCCAGCGCCCAGGCCGAGCATGGTGCAGACGAAAAGCGCCAAGGCTGCGTAGGAACTGGGCAGGTTGAACCCCACTGCCGCAATGCAGATCACCGCCACGCTGTACATGCCGAGCAGGGTCTTGATCCCGCCGAACCGGTCTGCCAGGGCGCCACCCAATGGGCGCATCAGGCTGCCGCCGAACACACAGGCGGCGGTGTAATAGCCGGCGGTCACCGGGCTCAGGCCGTACTGGTCGTTGAAGTAGCCGGGCAGGGCGCTGGCCAGGCCGATAAACCCGCCGAAGGTCACGCTGTAGAAAAACATGAACCACCAGCTGTCGCGGTCGCCCAGGGCCTTGAAGTAGTCGGCCATGGATTTGGCTTTCGGCCGTTCAGGCGCATTGCGCGCAAGCCAGGCGAATACGATCAGGGTCAGCACCAGTGGGATCAGCGCAAAGCCGAATACATTGCTCCAACCAAAGGCGGCCGCCAGCACGGGCGCCAGCAACGCCGCAAACACGGTGCCGGAGTTACCGGCGCCGGCGATGCCCATCGCCTTGCCCTGGTGCTCCGCGGGGTACCACTGTGACGCCAAAGGCAGGGCGACCGCGAAGGACGCACCGGCCATGCCCAGGAACATGCCCAGCAGCAGCGCTTGTTCGTAGCTGTGGATCCCCAGTTTCCAGGCGCAGAACAGCGCCACGATCACAATCACCTGGCCAATCAGCCCGGCGGTCTTGGGCGACAGCTTGTCGGCCAGCATCCCCATCAAGAAGCGCAGTACCGCGCCCGCCAGGATTGGGGTGGCCACCACCAGGCCGCGCTGTTGGGTGGTCAGGTGCAAATCAGCGGCAATCTGCACCGCCAGGGGGCCCAGCAGGTACCAGACCATGAAGCTCAGGTCGAAATACAGGAACGCGGCAAACAGGGTCGGGGTGTGCCCGGATTTCCAGAAGCTTGATTTCATCACGCACCTCAACGGTTGGGGGTCTAGAAACGAAAAAACGCCGCCACCGGGTTCGCGAGGGCAAACCGGGTGGGCGACGTCTTTGTCGTGAAGGGGCAACCGCCGTTGGCTACCTGTGATAATTCTTTAGCAAGAGCTGAGCCAGATCAGCCGAGCAACTCGCTCATGGCAATAATCTGCTCCGCCACCTGGATCAGTTTCTGTTGACGGCTCATGGCCTGGCGGCGCATCAGGGTGTAGGCCTCTTCCTCGTTGCAGCTCTTCATCTTCATCAGCAGGCCCTTGGCCAACTCGATGCGCTTGCGCTCGGCCAGTTGCTGGTCGCGGGCATGGAGCTGGGCGCGCAGGGCCTGGTCACTCTCGAAGCGCGCCATGGCCACATCGAGGATCGGTTGCAGGCGCTGGGCCTGGATGCCTTCGACGATATAGGCACTGACGCCGGACTTGATGGCCTGGCGCATCACATTAGGGTCGTGCTCGTCGGTGAACATCACGATGGGCCGTGGCTGATCGCGGCTGACCAGCACCACTTGCTCCATCACATCGCGCCCGGGTGACTCGGTATCGATCAGGATCACATCAGGACGCACTGTTTCGACGCGTGCGGGCAGGTCGATGGTCAAGCCGGACTCATCGATCACCTCGAAGCCGGCCTCGGTCAATGCGGCCTTGAGGCGCCCGACCTTGCGCGGGGTGTCGTTGATCAACAGGATTCGCAGCATCGTCGGGCTCCTGTCAGCGCAGCGCTTGGCGATTGGCATCATCGGCCAGGGCATGCAGGTGGAAGCTGCGGGCGTAGCCAGCGGGGTCGCTGCCGTCCCAGGTCTTGCCGTCGAGCAACTGGCTGCGGCGCATGTCCGAGTCGCCTGCGTTAATGCCCAGCGCCTCGGCAGCCTGGCGATACAGTGCCAATTGCTGAACTTGCCGGGCAACGCCCAGGTAGTCAGGGTCTTCCCGCAGCAAGCCCCAGCGCCGGAACTGGGTCATGAACCACATGCCATCGCTGAGGTAAGGCAGGTTCACCTCGCCGTCGGCGAAAAAGCGCAGTGCATGGGGATCCTGCCAGTGGTTGCCCAGGCCATCGTCATAGTGCCCCAGCAGGCGCGGTTCGATGCAGGCCACAGGTGCGTCGAGGTATTCACTGGCACTGAGCAACTGGGCGGTAGAGCGGCGGTTTTCACGGCTCTGCTCGATAAACCGGCTGGCCTCGAGGATCGCCATGACCAGTACGCGTGCGGTATTGGGGTACGCGTCAGCGAAGGCTTGGGTGCAGCCCAGGACTTTTTCCGGGTGGTCCGGCCAGATTGCCTGGCTGGTCGCCAGGGTAAAGCCCTGGTTTTGTTGCACTGCGCTGGCGCACCAGGGTTCACCCACGCAAAGTCCGTCGATGCGTCCGGCTTGCAGGTGCGCCACCATTTGCGGCGGCGGCACCACCACACTGTTCACATCCTGCAATGGATGAATGCCTTGGCTCGCCAGCCAGTAGTACAACCACATGGCATGGGTGCCGGTGGGAAACGTCTGAGCGAAGGTCAGTTTTGTCCGGCTTTGGTGCACATGGCCTTTCAACGCCTCAGGAGTGATCACGCCTTGCTGTTGCAGGCCGTGGGACAGGTTGATGCCCTGGCCATTCTGGTTCAGCCCCATCAGCACTGCCATGGGGCTGGCGGCGACGCCGCCGATGCCCAGGTGTACGGCATAGATCAGCCCGTAGAGACTGTGGGCGGCGTCGAGTTCACCGCTGACCAGCTTATCGCGCAGGTTGGCCCAGGACGCCTGGCGCTTGAGGTTGAGTGTGAGGCCGTAAGGTTGGGCGAAGCCCTGGGTGGCGGCGACCACCAACGAGGCGCAATCGGTCAGGGCCATGAACCCAAGGTCCAGGCTGCTCTTTTCCGGGGCATCGCTGCCGTGTACCCAAGCCAGCGGATCGTTCATCAATACCTGCCTTTTCTGAAAAAAAAGCGCCGTTTCCCAGGCTGGCGTTACAGGCCATTGCAGGGAAACGACGCCTCTGTCCGTAGGCCCGTACCGCCGTTGGTGCGAGCCTGATACAGAGTGCATAGCAAGGCACATGCCATGGGTGGGCCGGTGCAACTGGCCGTCAACTTTCCATCATGATTGAACCTCGTGCGCCTCGCAGTATGGCCGCTTCCTCAGGCCAGACCGCCAGGCATTCCCACGGTGCACGCTGATTTCCTCGCAACCCTCAATTGCCGCTGGCTGTACAGCGTGCTGCTGTGCGCCGCGCTGTTGCTGGGCAGTCGCACGGCCTGTGGCGAGGTGTACCAGGCACAGGATGAGGGGCTGCCGGCTTTCTTTGCTGCGTTGTCTGTGTCATTGGGCCTGCCCGTGGTGACCAGCCGTGCCGTGGCTAGTAGGCAGGTGAGCGGAGCGTTCGATTTTGCGGCGCCGCAACAGGTCATTGAAACGCTCGCCGCGCGCGAAGGCTTGATCTGGCACAGCGATGGCCAAGTGTTGCACGTCTACGCTGCCGACGAAGCGAGAAGCTCGGCGGTGGCGCTGCAACATATTAGTGTCGACAGGCTGCGTGGCATCATGCGGCGTGCAGGGCTGGATGAGCCGCGTTATCCGCTGCGCCCAAACGGGGCTCGCATGTTCTACGTGTCCGGGCCTCCCAGCTATGTCGATCATATATTGCGGCTGACGCAACTGATGGATCGACCCCCTCGCAAGTTGCCAGAGCGCCCGCCTGCATTTGGCGTGGTGCAAGTGGTCAATTTCCCGGTGGAAGATCACCCGCACGGCGTGGGTACCAACAGGGGCCTGGTACCAGGCATGCTCTCGATGATCCATGCCCGGCTATCCCAGGCGCAGAGGGTCCGGTTGGCCGACGGCCGCCTTGCGTTGCTGGCCTATCCGGATACCAACAGTGTGTTGATCAAGGGCTCGCCTGCCCAGGTGAAAGTTATCGAGAAACTGCTGGCCGAGCTGGATGTGGCCCAGGTGCTGAGTGAAACCTTGCCAGGGCAGGCGCATGCCGGTGGTGGCGACCCGCAGGTCGGGCCACCTCAGTTGACCGCCGCGCAATATGAGCGTGTGCAACGTGCGTTCCTACGGACGGAGCGCGAGTTTTCCCCCTGAAAAGGCATTTGTCCATGCACCTGGAAATACTGCTGCAGGAGCGATTGATCAGCCGCAAGCGTTTGGCCGCGTTCGCGCCGGGAAAGGTGCTGCCCTTGGACCCAGGCGTCACACGATGTGTGGAGGTGCGGGTCAATGGACAACTGATGGCGTTAGGTGAGTTGGTGCAGTTGGAGGACCGGCTAGGGGTTGAGTTGCAGGAGACTTTCCAGGAGTGGCTGTCGCGATAAGGGGTGCAAGCGATTTGTCTGACCGGCAGCGGCCCAAAAAAAACCATTGAATGGGTTTTTTCCTAACGCGAGTCTGCGGGGCGGTTTTTATAGTCGTGCCAATGGCAGGTGAGCCGGTTCACACAGTAAGGATTTGAATGTCAGTAGTCGATACAGAGGTGCGTATGGCCGTCGTGACGCAAGAAGCGGCGGCATCCCTGGTCTTCGCTCGCTGGACCTTGCACGGCGATGGTCGTTTGATAGGCGCGGATGCGGATATACAGCTGCCTCCCAAGGAGGGGCAGGTGCTGAGGTTGCTGCTGGCCTCCGGTGGCGCACTGATGACCAAGGACCGCTTGCTGGAACTGGCCTGGCCTCGGGGCGAGGTAGCCGATGAGTCACTTACGCGTTGTATTTATTCCCTGCGCAAGCATTTGAGGGCCGACAAAGGCTTTATCAAGACTATTTATGGCAAGGGCTATCGCTTTACATGCCCGGTACGGGTGGGTGATCAACCGAGGGCTGTCCTGCACCTGTGCGCCGTCTGTGGTCAGGCCAGTAATGTTAAAAGTTAGGGTCGGGGGCAGAGGCCTGTTGTTCAGTGTGCTGATGGGCTGTAACCCGGCATGGGCCTATTGCTGGGAAGAGGCGGCCAGCCGCTACGATCTCGAGCCAGAGTTACTGCAGGCTATCGCCTCAGTCGAGTCGGGTTCCCGTGCGCAAGCGATGAACTACAGCAACCGAAACGGCACACGGGATATTGGCTTGATGCAGATAAACAGCATTCACCTGCCTCGTTTGCTCAAGCAGGGTATTACCGAAGAGCGGTTGTTGAACGAACCTTGCCTGTCGGTGGAAGTAGGCGCCTCGATTCTTGCCGATTTTATACAGCGTTTTGGCTACAACTGGACGGCAGTGGGCGCTTACAACGTTGGGCCCGGCCCCGGCCCTCAGCGTGAGGCATTACGCCTGCGCTACGCCGAGAGGATCTGGGTGCGCTATGAGGCCTTGATGGCGCAGCGTCAATGAGATCGAGTGTCATGCCTCGCATGCAACCCACCGCCGCGGCTATAATCACCGCCACCTTTTACCGCCATCCGAGTCTAGCCCGCCCATGTATAACCTGGCCCGCCAGCTGTTGTTCAAACTCTCCCCGGAAACCTCCCACGATCTGTCTCTGGACCTGATCGGTGCTGGTGGCCGCCTGGGGCTCAATGGCCTGGTATGCAAGGCACCGGCGAAAATGCCGGTGTCGGTGATGGGGCTCGACTTCCCCAACCCGGTCGGGCTGGCAGCCGGTCTGGACAAGAACGGCGCCGCCATCGACGGGTTTGCGCAGTTGGGTTTCGGCTTTGTCGAAATCGGCACCGTGACCCCACGGCCGCAACCGGGCAACCCCAAGCCCCGCATTTTCCGCCTGCCGGAAGCGGAGGCGATCATTAATCGCATGGGCTTCAATAACCTCGGCGTCGACCATCTGCTGTCGCGGGTTCAGGCGGCGAAATACACCGGCATCCTGGGTATCAACATCGGCAAGAACTTTGACACCCCTGTGGAACGTGCGGTGGATGACTACCTGATATGCCTGGACAAGGTCTACGCCCACGCCAGCTATGTCACCGTCAACGTCAGCTCGCCCAACACTCCGGGCCTGCGCAGCCTGCAATTTGGCGATTCCCTCAAGCAACTGCTCGAAGCCTTGCGTCAGCGCCAGGAAGACCTGGCCGTGCGTCATGGCAAGCGTGTGCCGCTGGCCATCAAGATCGCGCCGGACATGAGCGATGAAGAAACCGTCCTGGTGGCCCAGGCCCTGGTGGATTCAGGGATGGACGCGGTGATTGCAACCAATACCACCCTCAGCCGCATGGGTGTCGAGGGCCTGGCCCATGGTGACGAGGCGGGCGGCCTGTCGGGCGCGCCAGTGCGTGACAAGAGCACCCATATCGTCAAGGTGCTGGCGGCCGAGTTGGCCGGGCGTTTGCCGATCATCGCGGTGGGCGGTATCACCGAAGGCAAACACGCGGCTGAGAAGATCGCGGCCGGCGCCAGCCTGGTGCAGTTGTACTCCGGCTTCATCTACAAAGGCCCGGCATTGATTCGCCAGTCGGTGGATGCCATCGCTGCCTTGCGCTGACAATCTGCTGGGCAATAAAAAGGGCTCCATAAAGGAGCCCCTGGGCCGAAGCCCGCCGCCCGGATGGGGCGCGCGTGGTTAAGTCGTTACTCGTTCAGAGATGTGTGTCGGAATAAAGTGCCCCTGATTAGCCGACGGCGTGAAGTTCGTTGAGTCTGTGGATGCCCGCAGTGCCAGTCATACCGTCCCAGTTGTCGCCGCGTCCTTCTCGCCAGCCGTTGATCCAGGCTTGGCGTACCGACGGTAGAGTAAATGGGCAAAGCTCACGGGATTTTCCATGAACGCCATATTGATATCCGCGTAAAAATGCTCTTTCCAACGGATCACGCTTAAGTCTTCTCATAGGGTGTTTCCCTCACTTGTTGACTGTCTAGATATCCTTCGGCCTTGTCCAAGGCCGGGCAGAGTTTTTCTGCCGTTGGTGGGCTCGCTGCCGGCGTGGCGAGCCGATGTGTCGGCACCGTTACGGCGCCAACCTGTGTTGAGTTCTAACCAATAGGTCACATGTATTCAATGATCGTTTTGTCATAAGCACGTAACGATAACGATGCTATAGCCATAAGCTGGGATGGTTATTCGCCCCTTTTATAGGGCAAAGCCAGCTATGATGTGCCCTGCACAGAGGAAAGGTTTAATCCCTTGGTGAGAATGACCGCCTGTTGCAGTCGGTTATTATTCGACGAAGGGTCGGAATATTTCTTTTTATTGCACAACATTCTTCTTCTGCCTCGCCAATAAAGGCTCAAGGGCCCGTCAGACGGGGTGGAACGGCACATTCGTGCCACGCGAGCACTCTTCGAGAAAAGTGCTTGATTGAAAACCGAACCGGCGATGCGTCGCCTGTTCACTTATTGCTGAAAAGCCTGGAATGCCCCATGTCGGACCGTTTTGAACTCTTCCTCACCTGCCCCAAGGGCCTCGAAGGCCTGCTGATCGAGGAAGCCGTCGGGCTTGGCCTTGAGGAAGCCCGCGAGCACACCTCGGCCGTGCGCGGCATGGCCGACATGGAAACCGCCTACCGCCTGTGCCTCTGGTCGCGCCTGGCCAACCGTGTGTTGCTGGTGCTCAAACGCTTCCCGATGAAGGACGCCGAAGATCTTTACCACGGCGTGCTGGACATCGAATGGGCTGACCACATGGTCCCCGACGGTACCCTTGCGGTGGAGTTCAGCGGGCACGGCTCGGGCATCGACAACACCCACTTCGGCGCGCTGAAGGTCAAGGATGCGATCGTCGACAAACTGCGCACCCCGACCGGCGAACGTCCGTCCATCGACAAGATTAACCCTGACCTGCGCATTCACCTGCGCCTGGACCGTGGCGAAGCCATCCTGTCCCTGGACCTATCCGGCCACAGCCTGCACCAGCGCGGCTACCGCCTGCAGCAGGGCGCGGCACCGCTGAAGGAAAACCTGGCGGCGGCGATCCTGATCCGCGCCGGCTGGCCGCGTATTGCGGCCGAAGGCGGCGCGCTGACAGACCCGATGTGCGGTGTGGGTACCTTTCTGGTCGAGGGCGCGATGATCGCCGCCGACATGGCCCCCAACCTCAATCGTGAACTGTGGGGGTTCACCACCTGGCTGGGCCACGTCCCGGCGCTGTGGAAAAAACTGCACGCAGAAGCCACTGAGCGCGCCGCTATCGGCATGAACAAGCCGCCGTTGTGGGTGCGTGGCTATGAAGCCGACCCACGCTTGATCCAGCCTGCTCGCAATAACATCGAGCGCGCCGGGCTGAGCCATTGGATCAAGGTGTACCAAGGCGAAGTCGGTACTTTCGAGCCGCGCCCGGACCAGAACCAGAAAGGCCTGGTCATCTGCAACCCACCTTACGGCGAGCGCCTGGGTGATGAAGCCAGCCTGTTGTACCTCTACCAGAACCTCGGCGAACGCCTGCGCCAGGCCTGCATGGGCTGGGAAGCGGCGGTGTTTACCGGCGCGCCGGACCTGGGCAAGCGCATGGGTATCCGTAGCCACAAACAGTATTCGTTCTGGAACGGCGCATTGCCGTGCAAGTTGCTGCTGATCAAGGTCAACCCGGATCAGTTCGTCACGGGCGAGCGCCGCACTCCTGAACAGCGTCAGGCCGAACGTGAGCAAGCGGCCTACGACCAGGCCCCGAGCGAGCCGGCAGAGCGTCAGTACAACAAGAACGGCAACCCGATCAAGCCCGCCCCGGCCCCCGTGGTGGAACAGGCGCGCTTGAGCGAAGGCGGGCAGATGTTCGCCAACCGCCTGCAGAAGAACCTCAAGCTGTTGGGCAAATGGGCCAAGCGCGAAGGGGTGGATTGCTACCGTGTGTATGACGCCGACATGCCTGAATACTCCATGGCCATCGACCTGTACCACGATTGGGTGCACGTACAGGAATACGCCGCGCCTAAATCCATCGACCCGGAAAAAGCCTCGGCCCGCATGTTCGATGCCCTGGCGGCAATTCCCCAGGCACTGAACGTCGACAAGAGCCGTGTGGTGGTCAAGCGTCGTGAGCGTCAGAGCGGCACCAAGCAATACGAGCGTCAGAGTGCCCAAGGCAAATTCACCGAGGTCAGTGAAGGCGGGGTTAAGTTGCTGGTCAACCTCACTGATTACCTGGACACCGGCCTGTTCCTCGACCATCGCCCAATGCGCATGCGCATCCAGAAGGAAGCGGCGGGCAAGCGCTTCCTCAATCTGTATTGCTACACCGCCACAGCCAGTGTGCATGCTGCCAAGGGCGGCGCGCGCAGCACCACCAGCGTCGACCTGTCCAAGACCTACCTGGACTGGGCGCGTCGCAATTTCTCCCTCAACGGCTTCTCCGACAAGAACCGCCTGGAACAGGGTGACGTGATGGCGTGGCTGGAAGCGAGCCGCGATGAATTCGACATGATTTTCATCGACCCGCCGACCTTCTCCAACTCCAAGCGCATGGAAGGCATCTTCGACGTGCAGCGTGACCATGTGCAGTTGCTCGACCTGGCCATGGCGCGCCTGGCGCCGGGTGGCGTGCTGTACTTCTCCAACAACTTCCGCAAGTTCCAGCTGGAAGACAACCTCAGCGAACGCTATGCGGTCGAGGAGATCAGCGACAAGACCATCGACCCGGATTTTGCGCGCAATGCCAAGATCCACCGCGCCTGGAAAATCACCGCACGCTGATTTCCCCCTATAGGAGCGAGCTTCTGTGGCGAGGGAGCTTGCTCCCGCTGGGCTGCGCAGCGGCCCCGGAAACTTGCGGGCGCTTCGCACCCGAGCGGGAGCAAGCTCCCTCGCCACAATAAGCCAGTTGACGGTTTTGCGCTGGTCAAACCCATGACCGATGGCTATAACTTAAGCCCTAGCCAAAGTGACACCCCCGCACACTGGCGCTGTGAGTGTTGCCTATGCCGATGCAAGTCGTTCGCCCGAAAATCCTTGGTTTTATCAGTGAGCAGGCATCGGCTTGGCTGGTGGCATTGGTGGTGTTAGTGGTTGGTAGCGCGCTGACGGTGGTCGTCGCGTGGGCGGCGTCCGACCTGTATCAGCAACAGGTGCGCCAGCGGTTCCAGTTGCTGGTCAACGAGCGCTACAGCCGCATCCAGGAACGTTTTGAAGACCAGGAACAACGCCTGGGCAGCCTGCAGCGTTTCTTCGTCAATTCCGGCGAGGTGTCCCGCAACGAGTTCGACGGTTTCGCCAAACCGCTGTTGTTGCATGCCCGTGCTTATGCCTGGGCACCACGGATATTTCGCACGCAGCGCAGCCTGTTTGAACAGGACATTTCTCGCCAGCGTGGCATTCCCTTCAGTATCCGCGAACTGAATACCTCCGGTGAATTGGCGCCAGCGGCCGAGCGCGATGAATACGTACCGGTGCTGTACAGCCAGACGCAGAGTTTGCTGGGCTCGCCGCTGGGCTTTGATTTGCTGGCGCAGCCCCTGCGCCGTGCAGCGCTGGAGCGTGCACAACAAAGCGGCCAGTTGGCGGTGTCACAGCCCATGCAATTGGTGGGGGTGGAGCCCGCTTATGCGGCAGGCGTGTTATTGGTGGCGCCCGTGAGCAAAGTCGCGGGGGCCGAGCCTTATGGTTTTGTGATGGCGGTGATCAGCATGCGCCAGCTGGTGGCCGAGGGGTTGCCCAGGCCCAACCGTGACAACCTGGTGATGCAGATCGTAGACACCTCCGACACCCAGCAACGGGTGTTATATGCGTCCAGTAACGCGTTGGGCAGCAGTGGCTTGACGGCTGCACGCCGCCTCTCCCTGGGCGATCATGTCTACGCTCTTAGCCTGAGCGCCAGCGAAGTGTTCGACAGGGCCAACCATTCTTCGATGCACGCCATTCTGGCGATGGGCGTGTTGCTCAGCGCCTTGCTCAGTGCGCTGCTTTACATGTTGGTCAGCCAGCGCCAGCGCGCACTGAAACTGGTGGAGCAACGCACCGTTCAATTGCGTGCCCGTGAGCAGGAGTTGCGTGGCGCCCATGGGCAACTGCGCAGCGTGTTGAATGCGGCGACTCAAGTGGCGATCATTGCCACTGACCTGCGCGGTGTGATCAACACCTTCAATGCCGGTGCCGAACAGATGTTGGGCTTCAAGGCCGAGGAGGTGCTTGGGCATATGACCTTGGACCGTCTGCATGTGGCCGTGGAACTCGACGCCCGCGCCGAGGCGTTGAGCAGGGCGCTGGGCAAGCGCATTCCAGCGAGTCAGGCGATGCTGGTGGAGAGCCCGGACAGTCAACATGAAGGACGTGAGTGGACGCTGGTGCGCAAGGATGGCAGCCAGTTGACGGTCAACATGTTGCCGACCGTGCTCTTGGATGACCATGGCCTATGGGTCGGGCACCTGGCGATTTACCTGGATGTCACCGAGCAAAAGCGCGCCTATGAGGCCCTTGCCGTCCGCGACCGCCTGCTGAAAAAACTCAGCGCCCATGTGCCTGGTGGCATCTTCCAGTTCACCCTGGAGCCCCAGGACAACGGGCGTTTCATCTATGCCAGCGAAGGCATGCGCGATATCTATGAAATCGAGCTGGGCATGCTGCAGAAGGATGCGCGCACGGTCCTGGAGCGCATTCACCCTTTGGATCTGGAGCGAGTGCGTGCGTCGATACGCCTTTCTGCGTTGCAAATGAGCCATTGGCGAGAAGAGTACCGCGTGCAATTACCCCAGCGAGGCCTGCGCTGGATTCGCGGCGAAGCGACGCCGGAAGAGTTGCCGGGAGGCGGTACGCTTTGGCACGGTTATGTATCGGATATTTCTGATCTCAAACGGGTCGAGGAAGAACTGCGCGCGCTGTCCATCACCGACTCCCTGACAGGGATCTATAACCGGCGCTATTTCCAGGATCGTCTCAAGGGCGAAATGCTTCGGCTCAACCGTATATCTGGCGCGCTGTCGTTGATCATGCTCGATATCGACCACTTCAAGCGCATCAACGATCAGCACGGCCATGCCGTGGGCGACAGCGTGTTGCAGGAGTTGTGCAAGCGTATCGGCCAACGCTTGCGCCGCACCGATGTGTTTTGCCGGATCGGCGGGGAAGAGTTCGTGGTGCTGTGCCCCAACACCGATGGCGCTCAGGCCTACAGCCTGGCGATACAGTTGTGGCAGTCGTTGCGCGATGCGGCGATGGAACCGGTGGGAGTGGTCACCGCCAGCTTCGGCGTGGCCAGTTGGCGGATTGACGAAGGCATCGATGGGTTGCTGCTGCGCGCTGATTCGGCTGTGTATGTGGCCAAGCAGGCGGGCAGGGACCGGGTACAGGTGTGTGGGAGCGGGCTTGAATGATCGTTCCCACGCTCTGCGTGGGAATGCATCCTAAGACGCTCCGCGTCACGCCTTGAGCGCGGACGCAGAGCGTCCAAAACAGCATTCCCACGCAGAGCGTGGGAACGATCAGACAGGGTAATGGGGTGCTTAGAGAACCGGCGCGGCCGCAACGGCCTTCGGCTGGCGATACAGGTCTAGCAGCACCTGATCCAACACCGACGAGGCTCCCCAAGGCTTGGAGTCGTTGAGAATCGCCACCACCGCCCAGGTATTGCCATTGTTGTCGCGGCTGTAACCGGCAATGGCGCGTACGGTGTTCAAGGTGCCGGTCTTTACGTGGGCTTCGCCGCGCAAGGCGGTGGTTTTCAGGCGTTTACGCATGGTGCCGTCGGTGCCGGCGATCGGCATCGAGCTGATGTACTCTGCTGCATAAGGGCTTTTCCACGCCGCTTGCAGCATGGCCGCCATCTCCCGGGCGCTGACCCGTTCGGCGCGGGACAGGCCGGAGCCGTTTTCCATCACCAGGTGCGGCGCGGTGATGCCTTTCTTGGCCAGCCACTGGCGCACGACGCGTTGCGCGGCCTTGGCATCGTCGCCATCGGCATCGTTGCGAAACTGTGCACCCAGGCTCAGGAACAACTGCTGGGCCATGGTGTTGTTACTGTATTTGTTGATGTCACGGATGATCTCCGCCAGGTCCGGCGAGAAGGCGCGCGCCAGCACCTTGGCATCCTTGGGCACCGGTGCCTGGATATCACGGCCCTGGATGGTACCGCCCAACTCTTTCCAGATCGCCCGCACGGCGCCTGCGGTGTAGGTGGCGTGGTCGAGCAGCGACAGGTAAGTCTGCGAGCTGCAGCCATCACCCAGTTGGCCGCTGACGGTCACGGTCACGCTGCCGTCGGCGGCGGTCACCGGGCTGTAGCGCACGTCACCGGTGCACTGCTTGGCGTTGGTGACTTTCACCTGGTTGTCGATGCGAATGCTGGCAATCGGCGGCTCGACCGATACGATCACCCGCCCCGAATCATTGCGGGTCACGAAGCGCAGGGCCTTTAGGTTGACCAGCAAGGCGTCGGGCTTGACCAGAAACGGCTTGTTCTCATCGTTGCCGTCGTCGTTGAACTCGGGTAATTGCGGCTGGTTGAAGAAGTTACGGTCCAGCACCAGGTCGCCGGTGACTTGCTGAACGCCATTGGCGCGCAGGTCGCGCATCAGCAGCCAGAGCTTTTCCATGTTCAGCTTGGGGTCGCCGCCGCCCTTGAGGTACAGGTTGCCACGCAATACGCCGCCGCTGAGGGTGCCATCGGTGTAGAACTCGGTCTTCCACTGATGGTTGGGGCCGAGCATTTCCAGGGCCGCGTAAGTGGTGACCAGCTTCATGGTGGAAGCCGGGTTCACCGAGACGTCGGCGTTGAAAACCGTAGGGGTACCAGGGCCGTTCAGGGGCAGCATCACCAGGGACAGCGCGGTATTTTGCAGCTTGGCCTTCTGCAAGGCCTGCGCAACGCTGGGTGGCAGGGTGTTATTGACGGGAGCAGCGGAAACGGAAAAGGCCAGGGGCAAGACAACACTGGCAAGTAACACTGAACGCAAAGATTTGATCATAAGAAATAAAACCCTACTGCTGAGGAGGGTGAAAAAGGCGAGGGGTACGGAAGAAAATCCCTCATTGGTCACGAAAGTATCGGCATTATGCCCCAAGCTGGCGCTGCTTGTAGCTGAACGATAGCCGCTAATTGCGGTTTTTTTGCGCGCATTTGCCCGTCGGTCCCAGAGAGTCGGGCAATTGCCGCCTTAAACTGCTAAAGTGCCGCCCGTTAATACTTATGAGGATTGTTCCAATGGCGACTAACCGTTCCCAGCGTCTGCGCAAAAAACTGTGCGTTGATGAATTTCAAGAGCTGGGTTTCGAACTGAACCTGGACTTCAACGAAGGCCTGAGTGAAGAAGCTATCGACGCTTTCCTCGAAGCATTCATCAAAGAAGCCATGGAAGCCAATGGCCTGGGCTATGTCGGCGGCGATGACTACGGTCTGGTTTGCCTGCAAAAGCGTGGCTCGGTCTCCGAAGAGCAGCGTGCTGCGGTCGAAGCCTGGCTGAAAACCCGTTCCGAGCTGACCAAGGCTGAAGTCAGCCCGTTGCTGGACGTGTGGTATCCGGAAAAGCCGATCAACGCGGCTAAGTGATACTGAAAAAAACGGCGACCTGAGGGTCGCCGTTTTTTTATGCCTTGCGCCAATTCAGAATCAGCAGCGTCAACACCCCCGCCACAATCCCCCAGAACGCCGACCCGATGGAAAACAACGTCAAGCCTGACGCCGTGACCATAAAGGTAATCAGCGCCGCTTCCCGTTCCTTCGGCTCATTCATGGCGATGCTCAAGCCATTGATGATCGAGCCAAACAACGCCAACGCCGCAATCGACAGCACCAGTTCCTTGGGCAGGGCTGCGAACAATGCTGCCAGCGTGGCGCCGAATACCCCGGCAATCCCATAGAACACCCCACACCACACCGCAGCGGTGTAGCGCTTGTTGCGGTCTTCATGGGCGTGCGGCCCGGTGCAGATCGCGGCGCTGATCGCCGCCAGGTTGATGCCGTGGGAGCCGAACGGTGCCAGCACCAATGACGCCAGGCCAGTGGTAGTGATCAACGGCGACGCCGGCACGGTGTAGCCGTCGGCTCGCAGCACGGCTACGCCGGGCATGTTCTGCGAGGTCATGGCCACCACGAACAGCGGAATGCCGATGCTGATGGTCGCCGCCAGCGAGAAGTGCGGCGTCGTCCAAACAGGCGTCGCCACCTCCAGATGAAAACCGCTGAAATCCAGCAGCCCCATCAGCCCTGACAAGGCGGTACCGATGAGCAAGGCGGCCAGCACGGCATAACGCGGCGACAGGCGCTTGATGATCAGGTAGGTGAAGAACATCCCCAGCACCAGCCCGGTACGATGCTGGGCGGCGACGAAAATCTCGCTGCCGATCTTGAACAGGATTCCCGCCAACAGCGCCGCCGCCAATGACGCCGGAATCCGCTTGACCAGCTTCTCAAAGCTGCCGGTCAACCCGCAGAGCGTCACCAGTACCGCACAGGTGATGTAGGCACCGATGGCCTCGCCATAGCTCACGCCGCCCAGGCTGGTGATCAGCAGCGCCGCGCCAGGGGTGGACCAGGCGATGGTGATCGGTGTGCGATAGCGCAGGGACAGGCCGATGCTGCACACCGCCATGCCGATGGAAATCGCCCAGATCCACGAAGAAATCTGCGCCGTGGTCAAGCCGGCGGCCTGGCCGGCCTGGAACATCAGCACCAGGGAGCTGGTGTAGCCGGTCATCATGGCGATAAAGCCGGCGACGACGGCCGACGCAGAAGTGTCGGCCAGTGGGCGCAAGGGCGCTTGGGTGGCGTCGGTCATGGAGAGGTGTTCCTTATTGCCGGGAATTTGCCGCTGGCGGCTCTGATTCAAGCCTAAACTCAAACGTAACGAGTCATTGCAATACAGCCGAGCCCGCAAACAGCCGTACAGTGTGTTGGCGCAGTGGGTTGTGTACAATGTGCGCTGTTTTTAGGTGATACTTGCCAGCGACACGCTGTTGCCGTATTACCGTTAATTCGCCGTTCTCAAACCCGAGTGCCCATGAACGAACAGTTGCAACCTCTCAAGAAACAACCGCGAGCCGGCAAGGCCGGTCGCAGCGGAACCCAGGACGATATCGTCTATGCGCATATCTTCGAGGCGATCCTTGAACAACGCCTGGCGCCCGGAACCAAATTGAGTGAAGAGGCACTGGGCGAGATCTTCGGCGTGAGCCGCACCATCATTCGCCGCGCGCTGTCGCGCCTGGCCCATGAAAGCGTGGTACTGCTGCGGCCCAATCGCGGTGCGGTGGTTGCCAGCCCAAGCGTTGAAGAAGCACGCCAGGTGTTCATGGCCCGGCGCCTGGTGGAGCGGGCGATCACAGAATTGGCGGTGCAGCACGCCACGGCCGAGCAGTTGGCCGAGTTGCGCCAGATGGTCAACGACGAGCGAGACAGCTTCTCGCGCGGTGACCGTGGCGCCGGTATCCGTCTCTCTGGCGAGTTCCACTTGAAGCTGGCCGAAGCCGCGAAGAACGCGCCGCTGATCAGCTTCCAGCGCAGCCTGGTGTCCCAGACGTCATTGATCATCGCCCAGTACGAAAGCGGCAACCGCTCGCACTGTTCCTACGATGAGCACGCCCAGTTGATCGACGCGATCGAAGCCCGGGATGCGACGTTGGCGGTGAACTTGATGATGCATCACATGGATCACATCGACAGCAAGCTCAACCTCGATGAAGAGAGTGCGTCGGATGATTTGCATGCGGTGTTTTCGCATCTTTTACAGACTAAAAAACCTGGGCGCTCGTCTGTAAAGTTGTAAACCCAATCAAATGTGGGAGCGAGCTTGTGTGGGAGCCGGGCTTGCCCGCGATGCAGGCGCCGCGGTGTATCAGTTACACCGCGGTGATGCTATCGCAGGCAAGCCAGCTCCCACACAAGCCAGCTCCCACATTGGTTGTATGTAGCTTGAATCAGCGCTGGTGCACCAGTTGCCCGGCTGCATAGGTTTGCAACACCGTCCGGTCATCCCCCAACGTCATCAGCACAAACAACGTCTCGGCAATGTTATTGGCCTGTTTCAGGCGATAGCTCAGCAGCGGCGTGGCGTTGTAATCCAATACCAGGAAGTCTGCATCGGTACCCGGCTGCAACGTGCCGATCTTGTCTTCCAGGCGCAGCGCTCGAGCGCCGCCCAGGGTTGCCAGGTACAGCGACTTGAACGGGCTCAAGCGCGCACCTTGCAGCTGCATGACCTTGTACGCTTCGTTGAGGGTTTGCAGCAGCGAGAAGCTGGTGCCGCCACCCACGTCGGTGCCCAGGCCCACGTTCAAGTTGTGTTTCTCGGCCATCGGCAGGTTGAACAACCCACTACCGAGGAAGAAGTTCGAAGTCGGGCAGAACGCCACCGCCGAACCAGTCTCTGCCAGCCGTGCGCATTCGTCGTCGCACAGGTGTACGCCGTGGGCAAACACCGAGCGCTCGCCGAGCAGCTTGTAGTGGTCGTAGACATCCAGGTAGCCGTTGCGCTCCGGGAACAGCTCATTGACCCACTCGATTTCCTGCTTGTTCTCGCTGATGTGGGTCTGCATGTATAAATCCGGGTACTCGCCCAGCAGCTGACCGGCCAGCGTCAGTTGCTCCGGCGTGCTCGTAGGGGCGAAGCGTGGCGTCACCGCGTAATGCAGGCGCCCCTTGCCGTGCCAGCGCTCGATCAGCGCCTTGCTTTCCTGGTAGCCGGATTCGGCGGTGTCGGTCAGGTAGTCCGGCGCGTTGCGGTCCATCATCACCTTGCCGGCGATCATGCGCAGGTCGAGTTTCTCGGCCGCTTCAAAGAATGCATTCACCGATTGCGGGTGCACGCTGCCGAACACCAGCGCTGTGGTGGTGCCGTTGCGCAGCAGTTCCTTGATGAAGATATCGGCGACTTCTTCGGCGTGAGCCTTGTCGGCAAACTGGCTTTCACAGGGGAAGGTGTAGGTGTTGAGCCAGTCCAGCAACTGCTCGCCATAGGCGCCGACCATACCGGTCTGCGGCAGGTGGATATGGGTGTCGATCAAGCCAGGGGTGATCAGCGCGTCCTGGTAATGGGTGATGTCGATATCGGCGGGCAGGCTCGGCAGCAGGTCGCTGGCGTGCCCGAGGGCACTGATCTGGCCGTTGTCGATCACCAGTAGGCCGTCCTCGAAATATTCATAAGAGGCTTCGATCCCCACGATGGCAGGGTCGGCGATGCTGTGCAGGATGGCGGCACGGTAGGCTTTGCGAGTCAAAGGCATGATCGTCTCAATTCAGATAGCGTGGCTGCGGCGCGAAGCCGGCAGCAGTTTGGCAATAGGTTCGGCGCCGGCAAGATGCTGGCCGAAATTGGCGTTATAGGTGGCGATGATTTCACCGGCGATGGAGATGGCGATCTCCACCGGAAGCTTGCCCTTGACCTCGGGGAGGCCCATGGGGCAACGCATGCGTTGCAACTGCGCGGCGTCAAAGCCGCGATCACGCAGGCGGTGTTCGAATTTGACCCGCTTGGTTTTCGAGCCGATCAGGCCGAAGTAGGCGAAGTCGTTGCGCTTGAGCAGGGCGGCGGTCAGTTCCAGGTCCAGCGCGTGGTTGTGGGTCATGACGATGCAGTAGCTGCCTGCAGGCAGGTCGGCAATTTCGTCGACCGGCTCTTCGCTGACAATTTTACGCACGCCTTCGGGGATGTGCTGCGGGAATTCCTGCTCGCGGGAATCGATCCAGCGCACCCGGCAGGGCAGACTCGCCAGCAATGGTACCAACGCACGGCCGACGTGGCCGGCGCCAAACACGGCGATGTGCGCTTGCGCCTGGCCCATGGGTTCGAACAGCAGCACGGTCACGCCGCCGCAGCACTGGCCCAGGCTGGCGCCGAGGCTGAAGCGCTCCAGATGGGTGTTCTGCTGGCCGCGCACCAGCATGTCCCGGGCGATCTGCATCGCCTTGTATTCCAGGTGCCCGCCGCCGATGGTGTCGAAGGCGTGCGCGGCGCTGATGACCATCTTGGAACCGGCGTTGCGCGGGGTTGAGCCGAGTTCTTCGATGATGGTGACGAGCACGCAGGGTTCGCCCTGGTTTTGCAGGGTGGCGAGGGCGCTGATCCAGTTGTCCATGTCTACCTCCAGTCAGATCGTTCCCACGCTCCGCGTGGGAATGCATACCGTGACGCTCAGCGTCACTAGAGCGGACGCACAGCGTCCAGGGCGGCATTCCCACGCGGAGCGTGGGAACGATCAACAGCCTTTAGCGCCCGCAACTGCCGCATCTGTTCACACCCCCACAACACCCGCTCGGGCGTGGCCGGCGCATCGATCCTGGGCTGCTGGCGATAGTCAGCCAAGCTCGCTACCGCATCCTTGATCGCACACCACGAAGCAATCCCGAGCATGAACGGCGGCTCGCCCACGGCCTTGGAATGGAACACCGTGTCCTCCGGGTTCTTGCGGTTCTCTACCAGCTTCACCCGCAGGTCCAGCGGCATGTCGGCCACGGCCGGGATCTTGTAGCTGGCCGGGCCGTTGGTCATCAGCTTGCCCTTGTTGTTCCACACCAGCTCTTCCATGGTCAGCCAGCCCATGCCCTGGATGAAGCCGCCTTCCACCTGGCCGATGTCGATGGCCGGGTTCAGCGAAGCGCCGACGTCATGCAGGATGTCGGTGCGTAGCATCTTGTATTCACCGGTCAGAGTGTCGACGATCACTTCGCAGCAAGCCGCCCCGAAGGCGTAGTAGTAGAACGGTCTCCCGCGTGACTGGCTGCGGTCGTAGAAAATTTTCGGGGTTTTGTAGAAACCTGTGCTGGAGAGCGATACCTGGGCGAAATACGCCTGCTGGATCAACGCCTCGAAGCTCAGGATCTGCTCGCGCACGCGCACATGGCCGTTGCGAAACTCCACGTCCGCCTCGCTTACGTCGTACTTGCGCGCCGCAAACTCCACCAGGCGCTGCTTGATGGTTTCGGCCGCATTCTGCGCGGCCTTGCCGTTCAGGTCGGCGCCGCTGGAGGCAGCGGTGGGCGAGGTGTTGGGTACCTTGTCGGTGTTGGTGGCGGTGATCTGGACGCGGTCGATTTCGACCTGGAATACCTCGGCCACGACTTGCGCGACCTTGGTATTCAAGCCCTGGCCCATCTCGGTGCCGCCGTGGTTCAGGTGGATGCTGCCATCGGTGTAGATATGGATCAGCGCGCCGGCCTGGTTGAGGAAGCTGGCGGTGAACGAAATACCGAATTTCACCGGGGTCAGCGCCAGGCCTTTTTTTAGGATCGGGCTGTGGGCGTTGTACAGGCGGATTGCTTCGCGGCGCTCGGCATATTGGCTGCTGGCTTCCAGTTCGGCGGTCATTTCTTCGAGCATGTTGTGCTCGACGGTCTGGTAGTAGTGGGTGACGTTGCGCTCGGTCTTGCCGTAGTAGTTGGCCTTGCGCACCGCCAGCGGGTCTTGGCCCAGATGGCGCGCGATGGCGTCCATTACCTCTTCGATGGCGACCATGCCTTGGGGGCCGCCGAAGCCGCGATAGGCCGTGTTGGAGGCAGTGTTGGTCTTGCAGCGATGGCCATTGACCGTGGCGTCGCCCAGGTAATATGAGTTGTCGGCGTGGAACATGGCGCGGTCGACAATCGAGTTGGACAGGTCCGGCGAACAACCGCAGTTACCCGCCAGTTCCAGGTTGATGCCGTGCAGTCGGCCGTTGTCGTCAAACCCCACGTCGTATTCGATATAGAAGGGGTGACGCTTGCCGGTCATCAGCATGTCTTCGACCCGTGGCAGGCGCATCTTGGTCGGCTGGCCAGTGAGGCGCGCCACCACGGCGCACAGGCACGCCGGGCTGGCGGCCTGGGTTTCCTTGCCGCCAAAGCCACCACCCATGCGGCGCATGTCGACCACGATCTTGTTCATCGACACATCCAGCACTTCGGCCACCAGCTTCTGCACTTCGGTGGGGTTTTGCGTGGAACAGTAGACGATCATGCCGCCGTCTTCGGTGGGCATCACCGAAGAGATCTGGGTTTCCAGATAAAAGTGTTCCTGGCCACCGATATGCAAGGTGCCCTGGATACGGTGCTTGGCGCTTGCCAGCGCAGTGGCCGAATCGCCGCGCTGGTGGGTGTGGCTGTCGAGCACGAAGTGCTTGTTGCGAAACGCCTCGACCACATCCAGTACCGGTTCCAGGTCTTCATATTCGATCACCGCCGCCATCGCCGCCTTGCGTGCGGTCTCCAGGTCGCGGGCGGCCACGGCCAGTACCACCTGGCCCACGAACTGCACGGTGTCGATGGCCAGCAGCGGGTCGCCGGGCATCAACGGGCCAATGTCTTTCAGTCCCGGTACGTCTTCATGGGTGATGGCAATGCGTACGCCGTCGAAGGCGTAGCAGGGCGCGGTGTCGATGCTGATGATCCGGGCATGGGCGCGGTCGGACATGCGCGCATACAGGTGCAACTGGTTGGGAAATTCCAGGCGGTCGTCGATGTACTGCGCTTCACCGCTGACGTGCTTGGCGGCGCTGTCATGCTTGACGCTGCGACCTACCCCGGTGGTGAGGTCCTGGGCAAAGAGTGCGGCAAGTTCAGCCTCGGTTTTTACCACGGCGTGATGGTTAGACATAAGCGGTCACCCGAGTCTCGATGTGCGGCGTTTGCAGTTCGATGAAGTATTTGCGCAGCAGGTTTTGCGCGCTGAGCAGGCGATATTCCTTGCTGGCGCGGAAGTCCGAGAGTGGGGTGAAGTCCTGTGCCAGGGCGGCGCAGGCTTTCTCGACCGTGGCCAAGTTCCAGATGGCGCCCACCAACGCGGCCTCGCAATTTTTTGCGCGTTTTGGTGTGGCGGCCATGCCTCCGAAGGCAACGCGAGCCGCGCTGATCACACCGTTGTCGATGTTCAGGTTGAACGCTGCGCAAACCGCGGAAATATCGTCGTCCAGGCGCTTGGACACCTTGTAGGCCCGGAACAGCGTGTGGCCCTTGGGCACGATGATGGTCTCGATGAACTCGCTGTCCTGGCGCGCAGTGACGCGGTAGTCGATGAAATAGTCTTCCAGCGCCAGGGTGCGGCGGGTGTTGCCTTTGCACAGTACGATCTGCGCGCCCAGGGCAATCAGCAGCGGCGGCGAATCACCAATCGGCGAAGCGTTGCCGATATTGCCGCCCAGGGTGCCCTGGTTACGAATTTGCAGGGAGGCGAAGCGCTGCAGCAGTTCGCCGAAGTCCGGGTATTCGTGGTGCAGCGCGGCGTAGCAGTCGGAGAGGGCGGTGGCCGCGCCGATTTCCAGGCGGTCGTCGAACTGCTCGATGCGCTTCATGGCTTCAATGTTGCCGACGTAGATCATCACCGGCAGGGTGCGGTGGAACTGGGTGACCTCCAGCGCCAGGTCAGTGCCGCCGGCCAGCAGGCGGGCTTGCGGGTAGGCGTCATAGAGGTCGGCCAGGTCGGCGACGGTCAGTGGCACCAGGCAGCGCTTGTCACCGCTGTTGAGTTCACCGGTTTGCGTCGGCGCGATGGCTTTGAGGCTGGCGATGGTTTCAGCCTGGCGGCTGTCGAATTGATCCTGGGGTTTGTTGCAGCAGGCCTGTTCGGCGGCGGCGAGGATCGGGCGATATCCGGTGCAACGACACAGGTTGCCGGCCAGGGCTTCATGGGCTTTCTGGCTGTCGGGTGCATCGCTGTTCTTTTGCAGGGCAAACAGCGACATCACAAAACCTGGGGTACAAAAGCCGCACTGCGAACCGTGGCACTCGACCATGGCCTGTTGCACGCTGTGCAGTTGGCCCTGGTGCTTGAGGTCTTCGACGCTGATCAGTTGTTTGCCGTGCAGTGACGACACGAACGTCAGGCAGGAATTGAGGCTGCGATAACGAATCTGCTCGACGCCTTGCTCGTCGGTGTGCAACTCGCCGACCACCACGGTGCACGCGCCACAGTCGCCGCTGGCGCAACCTTCCTTGGTACCGGATTTGCCCACATGCTCGCGCAGATAATTGAGCACGGTCAGGTTGGGGTCCAGGGCGTGCTCGCTACGGAGTTCCTGGTTAAGTAAAAACTGGATCACGGAAGGCCTCGCAGACTCATTATTGTTGTTAACCGCTTTGCGCCGAATCTAGTCATGTCTGACTTTTCGGTCAATGGTTTTCTGACCTAAGGGTCAAGAAAATACGATCACAACACTTTCAATTATGGTCCAGTCTTCTGGAACCGGCGTTTTTGGCGGCTTACAGGCTTTCAACGTTGCTTATTTCGTGCCAAATTCGCCAAGGTGGGCGTAGCGCCATCAGCGGGCCAATGCGCTACACTGCCGCGCTTGTACCGATAGCAGATTTCGAAGGGAAAACATGACGTTCAAGGCGCCGGACAGTCTCGCCGAGCAAATTGCTCACCACCTCGCCGAACGTATCATTCGCGGCGATCTCATGCCTGGGGAGCGAATCCAGGAACAGAAAGTCACGCTGGCGCTCAACGTCAGCCGTGGTTCCGTGCGCGAAGCTTTGCTGATCCTTGAGCGCCGCCATCTGATTGCGATCCTGCCGCGCCGTGGCGCCCACGTCACCGAACTCACCGCGCACAAGGTGCAGAGCCTGTGTACGTTGATGGGCGAGATGTACATCCTGCTCGGCAATGCGGTTGCCGAAGGCTGGCAGACCCAGGCCGACATGGCGCCGTTTCTGCAGATCCAGCAACGCCTTCAATTGAGCCTGGAGCGTGAGGACATCCGCGCTTTCGTCGAAGAAAGCTTCAATGTGATGCGCGCTGCGTACCCCTTCGCCAACAACCCGTATTTGCAGGAAACCGTCGAAAACCTGCAACCGGCGATGAACCGCGCCTATTACCTGGCGCTGGATCAGCGCAAGGCGTCCATGAGCGAGTTCCTGGCGCTGTTCGAGCAATTGCTCGCCGCAGTACTGGCCCGTGACCTGGTGCAGATTCGCCTGGTGCTCACAGCCTATTGCCAGCGCAGCAGTTCGCTGGTCATCGCAGCCTTGGCGGACGCCTAAGCGTGCGGCTCAAGTGCATCAAGTTGGCGGGGTTCAAATCCTTTGTCGACCCGACCACCGTCAACTTCCCCAGCAACATGGCGGCGGTGGTGGGGCCCAATGGCTGCGGCAAGTCGAACATCATCGACGCCGTGCGCTGGGTGATGGGCGAGAGCTCGGCGAAAAACCTGCGCGGCGAGTCGATGACCGACGTCATCTTCAACGGCTCCACCAGCCGCAAGCCGGTGAGCCAGGCCAGTATCGAACTGGTATTCGATAATTCCGACGGCACCCTGATCGGCGAATACGCAGCCTACGCGGAAATTTCCATCCGTCGTAAAGTCACCCGCGACAGCCAGAACAGTTACTTCCTCAACGGCACCAAGTGTCGCCGTCGCGATATCACCGATATCTTCCTTGGCACTGGCCTGGGCCCGCGCAGCTACTCGATCATCGAGCAGGGCATGATCTCCAAGCTGATCGAAGCCAAGCCCGAAGACCTGCGCAACTTTATCGAAGAAGCGGCTGGCATCTCCAAATACAAGGAGCGCCGCCGCGAGACTGAAAACCGTATCCGCCGCACCCACGAAAACCTCGCCCGGCTGACCGACCTGCGCGAAGAGCTGGAGCGCCAGCTCGAACGCCTGCACCGCCAGGCCCAGGCCGCCGAGAAGTATCAGGAATACAAGGGTGAAGAGCGCCAGCTCAAGGCGCAATTGTCGGCCCTGCGCTGGCAAGCATTGAATGACCAGGTGGGCCAGCGCGAAGCGATTATTGGCACCCAGGAAGTCAGTTTTGAAGCGCTGGTGGCCGAGCAGCGTAATGCCGACGCCAGCATTGAGCGCTTGCGTGACGGCCACCATGAGTTGTCCGAGCGCTTCAATCTGGTGCAAGGCCGCTTCTATTCGGTGGGCGGTGACATTGCCCGGGTCGAGCAGAGTATCCAGCACGGCCAGCAGCGTTTGCGCCAGTTGCAGGATGACTTGAAGGAAGCTGAACGCGCGCGCCTGGAAACCGAATCGCACCTGGGCCATGACCGTACCTTGCTGCTGACCCTGGGCGAAGAGCTGGACATGCTCACCCCCGAGCAGGAAATCACCAGCGCCGCCGCCGAAGAAGCCGCCGCCGCCCTGGAAGAATCCGAAGCCACCATGCACGGCTGGCAGGAACAGTGGGACGCCTTCAACCTGCGATCCGCCGAGCCACGCCGCCAGGCCGAGGTGCAGCAGTCGCGCATCCAGCAGTTGGAAACCAGCATGGAACGCCTGGCCGAGCGCCAGCGTCGGTTGCAGGAGGAGCGCGTATTGCTCGCTGCCGATCCGGAAGACGCGGCGATCATGGCGCTGAGCGAACAACTGGCCGAAAGCGAAATGACCCTGGAAGAGCTGGAGGCCAGCGAAGAACAGCAAGTGGAGCGCCTGGAGCAACTGCGTCAGCAATTGCACACCGCGACCCAGGCGCAGCAGCAAGCCCAGGGCGACTTGCAGCGGCTCAATGGTCGGTTGGCTTCGTTGGAAGCCTTGCAGCAAGCCGCGCTCGACCCAGGCACCGGCACCGCCGAATGGCTGCGCGACCAGCATTTGGCCGAGCGCCCGCGCCTGGCCGAAGGCTTGAAAGTCGAAGCCGGCTGGGAACTGGCGGTGGAAACCGTGTTGGGTGCCGATCTGCAAGCGGTGCTGGTAGATGATTTCGGCGGCTTCGACCTGGCCGGGTTTGCCCAGGGCGATTTGCGCCTGCTCAGCCCGGCGCCCGAGGGTGCACGGGTGCCGGGCAGCTTGCTGGACAAGGTCGAGGCGGCGATGGATCTGTCGCCATGGCTGGGCCAGGTCAGGCCCGTGGAGACCCTTGAGCAAGCCTTGGCCCAACGCGGCCAATTGGCGACCGGCGAAAGCTTGATCAGCCGCGATGGTTATTGGGTCGGCCGCCACTTCCTGCGCGTGCGCCGCGCCAGTGAGGCGGAAAGTGGCGTATTGGCCCGTGGCCAGGAAATCGTCAACCTGAGCGCCGAGCGTGAAGAACGCGAAGCCACACTGGAAAGCCTGGAAACCGAACTGCAAACCCTGCGCGCTACCCAGCGCCAGCAGGAAACCGGCCGCGAACACCTGCGTCGGCTGTTGCAGGACGAAGCGCGCCAGCAAGGCGAGTTGAAAGCCCAACTTTCCGCGAGCAGAGCCAAGGTCGAGCAATTGACCCTGCGCCGCACCCGTCTTGACGAAGAAGTGGCCGAGATGGGCGAACAGCGCGCCCTGGAACATGAACAGATCGGTGAAGCGCGCCTGCACTTGCAGGAAGCCCTCGACAGCATGGCCCTGGACACCGAACAGCGCGAGTTGCTGCTGGCCCAGCGCGACAGCCTGCGCGAGCGCCTTGACCGCGTGCGCCAGGAAGCCCGGCAGCACAAGGACCACGCCCATCAGTTGGCCGTACGCCTGGGCTCGTTGCGCGCCCAGCATGATTCCACGCGCCAGGCCCTTGAGCGCCTGGAGATGCAGTCCGAACGCCTGACCGAAAAGCGCGAGCAACTGAGCCTCAACCTGGAGGAGGGCGAGGCGCCGCTGGAAGAGCTGCGCCTCAAGCTTGAGGAATTGCTCGACAAGCGCATGACCGTCGATGTCGAACTCAAGACCGCCCAGATCGCCCTGGAAGACGCCGACCGTGAACTGCGCGACGCCGAAAAGCGTCGCACCATGGCCGAGCAGCAATCGCAGTTGATCCGCGGCCAGCTCGAACAACAGCGTATGGAATGGCAAGCCCTCACCGTGCGCCGCAAGACCTTGCAAGACCAATTGCTGGAAGACGGCTATGACCTGCACGGCGTGCTCAACACCCTGACCGCCCAGGCCAACGAGAAAGACGCCGAAGAAGAACTTGAACGGATTGCCGCACGTATTCAACGCCTGGGCGCGATCAACCTCGCCGCTATCGATGAGTACCAGCAGCAGTCCGAGCGTAAACGTTATTTGGATGCCCAGGACGCCGATCTGGTTGAAGCCCTGGACACCCTGGAAAACGTGATCCGCAAGATCGACAAGGAAACCCGCAACCGCTTCAAAGATACCTTTGATCAGATTAATGGCGGTTTACAGGCGTTATTCCCAAAAGTTTTCGGTGGTGGCAGCGCCTACTTGGAACTGACGGGCGAAGATCTACTCGATACAGGGGTAACGATCATGGCGCGGCCTCCGGGCAAGAAGAACAGCACCATCCATTTATTGTCTGGCGGCGAAAAAGCCCTGACCGCATTGGCCCTGGTATTTGCCATCTTCAAGTTGAACCCGGCGCCGTTCTGCATGCTCGACGAAGTTGACGCGCCGCTGGATGACGCTAACGTTGGACGCTACGCTCGGTTGGTCAAAGAGATGTCCCAGACCGTGCAGTTCATCTATATCACCCACAACAAGATCGCCATGGAAATGGCCGACCAGTTGATGGGGGTGACGATGCATGAGCCTGGATGTTCGCGATTGGTAGCGGTGGATGTGGAAGAGGCGATGGCGATGGTGGAATCCTGAGCCACGCCGGGAGAGAGAATTTACAGCACGCTGTAGGGCGATTTACCGGTCTGGGGAAAGTGGCAAATGGACATATTTGTTCAAGGCATTTTGACAGACGGTGTAAAGTTATCTTTGGTCGTGCTAGTTTAATGTCAATTTTTCGTGTGCGTGGGCAAAACGTCAGTCAGAACATAGAGTTGGCGCCACGTTTTAAAGCGGTTTGCACGGTGCTAAACCCCTTATTTTTCAGCATTTTTTATTAGAGGCACGGGATTACATGGAAATCGGTCTGCGCGAGTGGCTGATCGTCATCGGCATTATTGTCATTGCCGGTATTCTTTTTGATGGCTGGCGCCGCATGCGCGGTGGCAAGGGCAAGCTCAAGTTCCGGCTGGACCGAAACCTGTCCAACTTGCCTGATGACGACGGCGCCGCCGAGCTGCTGGGGCCGCCCCGTGTGCTGGATACCCATAAAGAGCCGCAACTGGACGAGCACGACCTGCCGTCGATGAGCGCCCCGCTGCGTGAAGCCCGCGAGCCGTCGTCCAAGCGTGGCAAGCGCGGTAGCGCGGCGGTTGCCGAGCCGCACCAGGGCGACCTGAACCTCGACGTCGATGATGGCCCGAGCTTCAGCAGCCGCGATGACGATTTCCCGGACGAGACGTCCGCCAAGAGTGCGGCGCGCCAATCGGTCAACGATCAGCCGGCTGCCGAAGAAGTCCTGGTCATCAGCGTGATCTGCCGCGATGCCGGCGGTTTCAAGGGCCCGGCACTCTTGCAGAACATCCTCGAAAGCGGCCTGCGTTTTGGCGAGATGGATATCTTCCATCGTCACGAAAGCATGGCCGGTAACGGCGAAGTGCTGTTCTCCATGGCCAACGCGGTCAAGCCGGGCACGTTCGATCTGGACGATATCGACCTGTTCAGCACCCCGGCGGTGAGTTTCTTCCTTGGCCTGCCAGGCCCGCGTCACCCGAAACAAGCGTTCGACGTGATGGTGGCCGCTGCCCGCAAGCTGTCCCAGGAGCTCAACGGCGAGCTCAAGGACGACCAGCGCAGCGTGCTCACCGCCCAGACCATCGAACACTACCGTCAGCGCATCGTCGAGTTCGAGCGTCGCGCCCTGACACAGAAACGCTGAGGATCGATCTTAAGCGTTGTCTGTAGAATCCGTGCACTAACATATTGAGCAGCTTCGGCTGCTCTTTTGCTTTATGAGAGAACACCCATGACCGCCGCCCAAACCCGCATCCTCGAACTGCGCGCTGAGCTGGATCAGCACAACTATCGCTACCACGTCCTCGACGAGCCGAGCATTCCGGACGCCGAATACGACCGCCTGTTCCACGAGCTCAAGGCCCTGGAGGCCGAGCACCCGGAACTGGTGACGCGTGACTCACCGACGCAGCGGGTCGGCAGTGCGGCATTGTCGGCGTTCACCCAGGTCAAGCACGAGATCCCGATGCTCAGCCTGGGCAACGCCTTCGATGAAACCACCATGCTGGAGTTTGATCGCCGGGTCACCGAGGGCCTTGATCTGCCGGTGGGCGATCTGTTTGGCGCTGGCGCGGCGGTGGAATACAGCTGCGAGCCGAAGCTGGATGGCCTGGCGGTCAGCCTGCTGTACCAGGATGGCGAGCTGGTGCGCGGTGCCACCCGGGGCGACGGCACCACCGGCGAGGACATCAGCGTCAATGTGCGCACCGTGCGCAATATCCCCCTGAAACTGCACGGCACGGGCTGGCCAGCCACCCTGGAAGTGCGCGGTGAAGTGTTCATGTCCAAGGCCGGTTTCGAGCGGTTGAACGCCTCGCAACTGGAAGTGGGCGGCAAGACCTTCGCCAACCCGCGCAACGCCGCGGCGGGCAGCCTGCGCCAACTGGATTCGAAGATCACCGCCAGTCGCCCGCTGGAATTCTGCTGCTATGGCATCGGCCAGGTGACCGCGGATATCAGCGACACCCATATCGGCAACCTCAAGCAGTTGCAGAAGTGGGGTATGCCGATCAGCCACGAATTGAAGCTGGCCAAGGGTATCCAGGAATGTCTGGACTACTACCGCGACATCGGCGAGCGCCGCAATGCGCTGGGCTATGAAATCGACGGCGTGGTGTTCAAGGTCAACAGCATTGCCTACCAGCGTGAACTAGGCTTCCGTGCCCGCGAGCCGCGCTGGGCGATCGCGCACAAATTCCCGGCCATGGAAGAACTCACTGAGCTGCTCGACGTGGAGTTCCAGGTCGGTCGTACCGGTGCGGTCACGCCGGTGGCGCGCCTCAAGCCGGTCAAGGTGGCCGGCGTGACCGTGTCCAATGCCACCCTGCATAACATGGACGAAGTGGCACGCTTGGGGCTGATGATTGGCGACACCGTGATCATCCGCCGCGCCGGTGATGTGATTCCGCAGGTGGTCTCGGTGGTCACCGAGCGCCGCCCGGAAAACGCCCGCGCCGTGCAGATCCCGCAGAATTGCCCGGTGTGCGGTTCCCATGTGGAGCGCACGCAACTGGTCAAGCGTAGCAAGGGCAAGGAAACCGTCAGCGAAGGCGCGGTGTACCGTTGCGTCGGGCGCCTGGCCTGCGGTGCGCAACTCAAGCAGGCAATCATTCATTTCGTCTCGCGCCGGGCCATGGACATCGACGGCCTGGGCGACAAGACCATCGAGCAACTGGTGGATGAACAGCTCATTGGTTCGCCGGCCGATCTCTACAAACTCAAATATGAACAGATCATCGACCTGGAAGGCTTTGCCGATATCTCCAGCAAGAAGCTGATCAGCGCCATCGAAAACAGCAAGACCCCGACCCTGGCACGCTTTATCTACGCCTTGGGCATTCCCGATGTGGGCGAGGAGACGGCCAAGGTCCTGGCGCGCTCGCTGGCGTCCCTGGAGCGCGTTCAAAAGGCGTTGCCAGAGGTGCTGACGTACTTGCCGGATGTTGGGCTGGAAGTGGCCCATGAGATCCATAGCTTCTTTGAAGACGGGCACAACCAGCAGGTGATTGGCGCGCTGTTGTCGCCAGACGAATGCGGCCTGCAATTGCAGGAGCAGGGCGAACTCAGCGCGGAATTCGCCGCCAGCACCACCTTGGGCGGTTTGCTCGACAAGCTGCACGTGCCGTCGGTGGGGCCAGGTGCTGCGCAGAAACTCGCGGACAAGTTCGGTTCGCTGGAAGGCGTCATCAAGGCTGACTGGCTCGATATGCGCCAGGCGCTGCCCGAGAAGCAAGCCAAGGCTGTGCGGGACTTTTTCGATAATGCCGACAACGCCAGCCATGCCTTGGCCATCGAGCAGCAGCTCAAGGACTTTGGTATGCATTGGCAGAGCGAGAAAAAGGTCGTTGAAGGCTTGCCCGAAGCCGGGCACACCTGGGTACTCACGGGCTCCCTGGAGCTGATGAGCCGCGATGTGGCCAAGGACAAGCTCGAAAGCCTGGGGGCCAAGGTGGCCGGTTCCGTTTCGGCGAAAACCCACTGTGTGGTGGCGGGACCGGGCGCTGGCTCGAAACTGGCCAAGGCCAATGAGCTGGGCCTGAAAGTACTGGACGAAGAGGCCTTCGTCGCCTTCCTGGCCAAGCACAACATCACCGTCTGATTGATCGTCCCCACGCTCCGCGTGGGAACGCATCCTGTGACACTCCGCGTCACGGCCTTCGCGCAGACGCAGAGCGTCCAAGGCGGCATTCCCACGCGGAGCGTGGGAACGATCTCTCAACACTGTAGGAGCGAGCTTGCTCGCGAAGAACCGGAGGACGCCGCTGTGAACCAGGCAGCCCGCGTTATCGTTGATGATCTTCGCGAGCAAGCTCGCTCCTACAGGGAGCAGTTGAACGATCCCGAGCGAGAAATGATCTAGTCTCTGTCACCCAGGGAGAGATCGCCATGTTCCGCTACTTCGAGCAACTCAGCACGCGCATCGCCGCTCCGTTCATGGCCGAAACCTCGCGCAACAGCAAGGTGTGGCAATGCCGGTGTGGCCAGTCGCTGTTTTTTCGCAACAGCCAGTGCCTGGCCTGCCAGGCGGCATTGGGTTACCAGCCGCAGCAAAGCCGCCTGTCGTCCTTGCAACCTGGGCCGGCGGTCGGTACTTGGCTGGCGGACGATAATCTCGATGCCGGCGCATTCCGGCGCTGTGCAAACCTCGATTCACCCGCCGCCTGCAACTGGCTGATTCCTGCCCACAGCACCGCGCCGTTGTGCGTGGCCTGTAGCCTGAACCGCACCATTCCTGATCTCTCGGTTCCGGAAAACCCCGAACGCTGGCGCAAGGTTGAAACCGCCAAGCGCCGCTTGGTGGCGCAACTGATCAGTCTAGGCCTGCAAGTGGTGCCCAAAAGCGTTGACGAAGAGGCTGGCCTGGCCTTCGACTTCATCGGTATCGACCTGGAAGGCAACGCGCCCACCACCGGCCACGCCAATGGGCTGATCACCCTGGACATCAAGGAAGCCGACGACGCCCACCGCGAAAAAGTCCGTGTACAGATGCGCGAGCCATACCGGACCTTGCTTGGCCATTTTCGCCATGAAGTCGGCCATTACTACTGGGATCGCCTGATCGCCAACAGTCACTGGCTCACACCTTTTCGCAACCTGTTCGGCGACGAACGCGCCAGTTATGCCGAGGCCCTCGACCGGCACTACCAGAACGGCCCGCGCCCGGACTGGCAACTCACCTGCGTGAGCGCCTACGCCACCATGCACCCCTGGGAAGACTGGGCCGAAACCTGGGCTCACTACCTGCACATGATGGACGCCGTGGACACGGCCCTGGGCTTTGGTATGAGCGCCCGCGAGATGGACCTGGATTACCAGCCATTCCCCCTGACCACGCTCTACGACCCTCAACACCCTGGCGGCCCGGCATTCCTCTGCTTCGTCAATGCCTGGATCGAACTGGCCGGCATGCTCAACGAACTGTCCCGCGCCATGGGCCAGCCGGATTTCTACCCCTTCGTGCTGCCGCCCGCGGTGATTGCCAAGCTGCACTTTATTCACCTGGTCATCCAGGAAGAGGGCGGCAGGGCCGATGGGGTTATGGCAAGTGCTTGAGCCTTCTCATTTTTTAATCCGGAACCAACGGTTGTAACTTCCGATGAGATGGGTACAATGGCGCGGCTTGCCGAGAGGCAGCGTCGTTATGGTGACCCCATCGGTCCCCCCGCAACGATTACCCGTGAACCTGGTCAGAGCCGGAAGGCAGCAGCCACAGCGGGAACATTGTGTGCCGGGGTGTGGCTGGTGGGGTTGCCTCCATAACGCTCCCTCCTGCAGTCCCTTCTAAAACTCAAGTTATTTTCAGCCAGTCATCTGTGATGCTTCTTGCACAGTGCATGACGGTCATTTCGCGTCTAGTGGCATACTCCCAAGCGTCTCTTTCCCTGGCTACGAGGCTCTATGCACTCGGAACATTTCGACTTATCCAGCCCCGTATTCTTGCCGATCACCGAGCACACCTGTGCGGGTTTGTTGGGCGGCGAGGGTATCGATGCGCTTGTAGCCCTGAGTGAGCCCGAATTGGCGGCGGTGTTGGTGATCCAGAACCTGGCGCAGGTGCCCGAAAGCGAGCTGAGCGCCAATGGTGCTGAAAAAGTGTTGGCCAAACTGGTTGACTGGGCAGTCGATGCCAGCCATTCGGCCAGTGTGTCCCTGCTCTCTGAAGCGCAGCGGCTGTTCGATCAGAGGAAGCTGTATTTCGGCCTCAATGTGGTCAAAAGCCTGAAGCTGCGCTTTCTGCTGGAGGAGGAAGTACAGGCTCGGGACTATCTGTTGCCCAGTGGCAAATGGGACGTCGAGTATAAAGTCCGCCACCTCAAGGCCAATGATCCGTTCAGCCAGCAGGTAATCACGCCCAGGCATCGCGAGCGCTGGTTGAGCGCCGAGCAAGACAAGCTGCTCAGAACCTTCCGCGCCAACTTGAACGAAGACCTGCATGTTCAAGGCTATGCAGGCATTGGCAAGAGTCACCTGCTGATGGCCTTGCTGGAGCACCTGCGCCCGGAAAAGACCTTACTGTTGGCACGCACCCCGGCAAAACTCGAAACCCTGCGTGCGCGCATGGTGGGAGCGCGGGAGCGTAAGGCCGGGCATACCTTCCAGGACTTCGCCCATGCTCTATTGCATGGCCCGAGGCCAAAGCCGCTGAATACGCCGGTGAGGGTGCCGACCAAGCAGGCGCTCGCTCAAGAACTGAATATCTTTGGTTTCCGCCGCCTGGAAGGGCAAGCGGTGGTGGAGGTGTGCCTCAAGGTGCTTGAGGCCTACTGCCGCTCCTGGGAGTACAGCTTGTCGGCCCAGCATTTGCCGCATTTCAAGCAACCGCTCGCCGGCGTCGATGCCAGGGCGCTGCTCGAATATGCCAGCCGGTTATGGGGCTACCTAGAGGCTAACCCGGCCTGGGGCCGGCATACCGGGTTTGAAGCCTTGTTGATGATCAAGCGCGCCAGCCTTGCAGGCTGCGTGGTGCCCGAGCGCTATACCCACGTGCTCATCGATGAGAGCCAGGACATCCCGGCGCCGCTGTTGCAAATCATCGAGCGCGGGCGCCAGGTGCTGATCACTTTGGGGGATGAATATCAGCAGGCCAGTGGCGGCGTGGTCAAGCGTGCCCGTGAGGTTCGCCATACCGACGTGTGCTACTCCGTGCGTTCCGGGCGCAATGTCGAGCGCCTGGTCAACCCGTTGATCAGCTTGCACTCGGAAAAAAGCAAATCGCTTTTCGAGGGCGCCCGCGATGCCGATGTCGGCATTGAGTTTTATCCGCAGGGTTTCGTGCCCCCGCAAGGTTGCGTGGTGTTGACCGCTTCCCATTGGGACACCATGCAGTGGGCGATCCAGTTGAGCCACGCCCGCTGTGCGTTCGGCCTCGCGAGCAAAGAGGCCCAGCAGTCGCTCAAGCATTTCATGGACACGGTTATCGCGTTGTTCAAACCCGATTTCTATAGCAATGAGTTCAATGACCTCGGCCCCCATGCGTTTTTCAGCGACATGGCCGATTGGCAGCAGGTGCGCGAAGCCTGCCAGTTCGATGAGGCGTTTCTGTGGGTCGAGGCCGAGCTGGAAAAAGGCTTTAACGTGGCGGATGTCACGCGTTTGAACAGGTTGATTGGCCATCCGGACGAGCGCGTCCTGTTGATGCTGGCGCAGGATGCGGGCGGCATGGAGTTCGACCGGGTACTGCTCACCCCGGAATTGTTGACCAATGTGAAGTTCCAGGACGCTTACGCGTTCGATCAACGACTCTGTGCGGTGTATATCGCGATTTCACGGGCCAGGGTGCAGTTGTACCTGCCCTACGATGTGGTCGAGTGGCTCGACTATCACAAGTATCAAAAGACCCGTGAATCCCACGGTTACTGACGGATTTAATCCGGCTGTTTCACAACTTTCATAACGTCCTCTGGACAATCCGCAGACCGCCTTGTTAGCTTGCGCCGGCCACTTGTTTCAGAATATGACAAGGGCTTGGATTTGATATTGAAGTGCTATCACTTCTTTCACTCACAAGGATGTCTGTCATGAAAAGCCTGCAAGGGTTGCCTCGTCTTATCAGCGCGTCGGTAGGGACGCCCGGCAAAGCCCGCAACTTGCCCGCCGATGTTCAGTGCATCCAGTATTTATTCAATTTGATCATTCCCAAGATGGGGTTTGCCTTGCTGGAAAACGGCAAGTGCGACGGCCAGTTGGTGCAATGCATCAGCCAGTATCAGTTTCGCCATCTCAAGTACGCCCATCCCGATGGCGTGATCGACCCCACCGGGCGGACGTTCAACAGTCTGATCGAAGAGGCGCTGAAGGTACCGGTGCGGGCTTTTCCCAATACGCGCATTCCGACGTTTCTCAACATTTTCGGCAATAACAACGTCGATGCGGTACAGGCCACGGTCAATGTGTACCTGGACCGCGTGCGTGCGGTGATCGAGGCCGAGCGGCGTAACCGGCAGTTGATGATGCAGTCCACCTGCGATGGCGGGACGACATTGAGCGACACGGATTTCCAGAACGCCGCCAAGCAATTGGGCAACGGCATTTCGGTGAATGTGGTCAAGGCGTTCGCCACGGTGGAGTCGGGCGGGAAGGTGGGGTTCGGGCCCGCCAAGTTGCCGATCATCGCTTTTGAAGGGCACCACTTTCGCAAGTACACCAAGCACATCTACGACCAGTCGCAGCCGTTGCTGTCGTATATCTACAAGAAAAAAGCCGGCCCGCAATGGCAGACGAACAATAAGGATCAGGTCAAGGCCTGGGAGACCATGGCCACTGCCTTTGCGCTGGACCAGGAAGCCGCCTTGATGTCGGCCTCCTGGGGCATGTTTCAAATCATGGGGTTCAATTTTGCTGCGTGCGGATTCAAGACGGTGTTTGAGTTCGTGGCGTCATTAAAGATCAATGCCGGTAACCAACTCAAAGCCTATCTCAGCCTTTGCAGCCACAACTCGGCATTATTGAGTGCCATGAAAAACAAGGATTTTACCGCCATGGCCCGAAACTATAACGGCGATGATTACGGCAACTATGACGTCCTGATGAAACAAGCCTACGAAGCCTTTGAAGGGAAGAAATAAGATGATTCGTTATCTGGCGATGGGAGTGTTGTCGTGGTGCGCCGTGGCGCCTGCGTTGGCCGGCTCGGCGGCGTTGCATTCAGGCAAATATGAAGGGCTGATGCTGGCGGTGACGCCGGGGCATCAGGTGGAGGGTTTCTACCAGGAGTCGATGGGCGAGGGTGTGGCCCGTGGTTGCACGTTCTACTTGCAAGGCAAACCCGAAGCGCTCACCACCTGGCTGGACGCTGCCTACCCAGGCAGTGTGGCAGCGGCGTCCGACGGGGTGACCCTGACCGTGGCGCAGGGCCGTCAACACCCCGGCTGCATCAATGTGCTGATGCCGGAAATCGCCACCGGCCTGGAGCTGAGCCAGACGGCCAGCAAACAATGGATAGGCTTGGTGACGGTGTCTGCCGACAAGGCTTACTTGCTGAAAACGCCGGGCGCCAAAGCGGCAAAGCGGCCCTACATCGTCAAGCATGACGTGGTGGGCGTACTGGCGTTCAAGGACGGTTGGGCGCAGGTGGAGTTCATCAACGCTGACGACCGTTCGTTCACGGGCTGGATCAGCCAGGGCCAGTACGCACGGTTGGCTGCGCCGAAGCCCTGAATTGTAGGAGCGAGCTTGCTCGCGAAAAACGTCAACGATAACGCGTGCCTCCTGAATAAACGCGGCGCTTGTGAGTTTTTCGCGAGCAAGCTCGCTCCTACTTGGTATCAGGGCGATTTTCGTCGCACATTTAGGACTGTGTCAGCCAAAGGTCTCGCGCAGTAGCCCGGCAAACGCATCTCGCGCCAGGTGCCGCTGGGTGTCCGTGTGCCAGAACAACAGGTTGTCCACGGGCGCCAGTGCTTCAAAGCGATACGATGCCAGCTGATTGGCCTGTTCATAGCGCGCCAGGATCCCCTCGGGCGCCAACGCCACGCCAATCCCCGCGCTCACGCATCCGATGATCGTGCCCCAACTGGCGTAGCTGGCGATTGCTGGCTTGATGTCATGGGGCTTGAGCCAGTTTTCCAGGGCGGCGCGATAAGGGCAGCCCGGCGGCCACACCAGCAGGGTTCGGCCGGCCAGGTCCTCGGCACTGTTGATAGGTGCGCTGCACGCGCTGGCGATCAGCACCAGGCGCTCGCTGTAGACCACGCTCTGTTCCAGCTTCGTGCGTTTGCCGCCGGCAGCCACCAGCGCCACATCCAGGCGGTGGTGCTGCAGGTCGTCCAGCAGTTGCGCCCAGGCACCGGTGACCAGTTCCAGGCTGACATCGGGATAACGCCGGTGGTATTCCGCCAGTAGCGGCGGCAAGCGCCCGCTGGCGCTGGATTCCACCGCACCGATGCGCAAGGTGCCACGGGGAATGGCGCTGGCATCCACGGCGCGTTTGGATTCATCCACCAAGGCCAGGATACGTTCGCAGTAATCCAGGAAGATCTCTCCCGCGGCGCTGATCGCCAGCCCTCGGCCAGCACGGATAAACAGCGGTGTGCCCAACTCGCTTTCCAGCTGCTTGATGCGCGTGGTGATATTGGACGGCACGCAGTGCAATTGCAGCGCAGCCTGGGCCACGCTGCCGGTTTGCGCCACGGCTCGCACCATTTTCAGTTGGGCCAGTTCCATTGCTCAGTTCCAATGATTTCAGAAGTCAGAAACGCTTAATTGTCCTATGCCTTGCCTGGGCCAAGACTGGCAGCATTCCTTTTGCGTGGATGCTGTCGATGAATACTCCGTCACCTCTGAAGCTTACGCTAGTCATTGCCAGCGTCATCCTCTGTTGGGCGTATTCCCCCATCGGCGTGCACATGGGGCTGCACAGTTACAGCCCCGGCCAATTGGCGCTGCTGCGGTTTTTGATCGCGTCGGTATTCATGGGCGGCGTGGCCTCGGTGGTGGGAATTGGACGGCCACCATTGCGCGACCTGCCGTGGTTGTTGGTGCTGGGCTTTTTCGGGGTGTTCCTGCACCACACCAGTCTCAATTACGGGCAGCAATGGGTGACGGCGGCTGCGTCGAGTGTGTTGGCACAGTCGGCGCCGTTGTTCAGTGTGTTGATTGCGTTTTTGTGCTTGAAGGAGCAGGTCAGCGCCTGGCGCTGGGGCTGCGTGCTGTTGGGGTTGGCCGGCGTAGTGGTGGTGATCTGGGGCGACCGGGGCATAGGCGATATCAACCCACGGGGTTTGCTGATCTTGTTGGCGGCCTGCTCATGGAGTGTGTACTTCGCCATTCAGCGACATTACGCCCATCGCTACAGCCCGTTGACGATGGCGTGCTACATGGTGTGGTCCGGCACCCTGATGCTGTGCGTGAACCTGCCGGGCCTGCCCGTCGCCATCGTGCAGGCACCGATGGTGGAGAATCTTGCCGTGCTGGTGCTGGGCATTTTTCCCAGTGCCTTGGCCTATCTGGCCTGGGGTTACGTGTTGAAGCACGTCGAGGTCAGTCGTGCGTCGGTGGCGATGTACCTGATTCCACCGGTTGCCATGCTGATGGCCGCCACGCTGCTTGGCGAACACGTCACCCTGCAGGTGATGCTGGGCGCGGTGATCGTGCTGGCAAGTGTCGCCGCTATCAGTCTGGAAGGGAATTGGCGCCCCAAGGTGCCAGCAAAACGCCCGCAGGTGCCCTCCGGGAGGCCAATCGAACAAGCTTCGTCAGATTAGAAGAGCGTGCCGGATGCAATTTCCCCCTTGCTCCGCTAGCATTACCGGCTTCTGCTTCCCAGTTGCGACGGTTTTCGATGAGTTATCAGGTTCTTGCACGTAAATGGCGCCCGCGCTCGTTCCGCGAAATGGTCGGCCAGACCCATGTGCTCAAGGCTCTGATCAATGCCTTGGACAGCCAACGGCTGCACCATGCCTACCTGTTCACCGGTACGCGTGGGGTGGGCAAGACCACGATTGCGCGCATCATCGCCAAGTGCCTGAATTGTGAAACCGGTATTACCTCGACGCCTTGTGGCACCTGTTCGGTGTGCCGTGAGATCGACGAAGGGCGTTTCGTCGACCTGATCGAGATCGATGCCGCGAGCCGAACCAAGGTCGAAGACACCCGCGAGCTGCTGGACAACGTGCAGTACGCGCCGAGCCGTGGCCGCTTCAAGGTCTACCTGATCGACGAAGTGCACATGCTGTCCAGCCACTCCTTCAACGCCTTGTTGAAAACCCTGGAAGAGCCGCCGCCCTACGTCAAGTTCATCCTGGCCACCACCGACCCGCAGAAACTTCCGGCAACGATTTTGTCGCGGTGCCTGCAGTTCTCCCTGAAAAACATGACCCCCGAGCGTGTGGTCGAGCATTTGACCCATGTGCTGGGCGTCGAGAACGTACCGTTCGAAGACGACGCGCTGTGGTTGCTGGGCCGCGCCGCTGATGGTTCGATGCGCGATGCCATGAGCCTCACCGACCAGGCCATCGCGTTTGGTGAAGGCAAGGTCATGGCCGCCGACGTGCGCGCCATGCTCGGTACCCTGGACCATGGCCAGGTGTTCGACGTGCTGCACGCGCTGATCGAAGGAGACGCCAAGGCGTTGCTCGAAGCGGTGCGCCACCTGTCGGAGCAAGGCCCGGACTGGAATGGCGTGCTTTCGGAAATCCTCAACGTATTGCATCGCGTCGCCATCGCCCAGGCCCTGCCGGAAGGCGTGGACAACGGCCATGGCGACCGAGATCGCGTATTGGCCCTGGCCCAGGCCTTGCCGGCCGAAGACGTACAGTTCTACTACCAGATGGGCCTCATCGGTCGCCGCGACCTGCCCCTGGCACCCGACCCTCGGGGTGGCTTTGAAATGGTGCTGCTGCGCATGCTGGCATTCCGGCCGGCAGATTCGGCAGACGCACCGAGACAGCCGCTAAAGCCAGTGGGGATCAGCCAGGCCACAGTTGATTCCGCCAAACCAGTGGCTGGCGCGGCCGTTGTCGCGCCAGTAGTTACTGCGCCTGCGGTTGCTGTGCCTGAGCCGGTTGCGCCGGCACCTGAGCCCGAACCTGCGCCGGTTGCCGTCGCACCGGTGGTCGAGCCCGAGCCGGTCATCGAGCCCGAGCCCGTGGTCGACTTGCCTTGGAATGACCCGGTCGAAGCGCAAGTAGAGCCCGAGCAACAGCCCGCCGTGGAGCCCGTGCTGGAAACCACCGGCGAGCAACCCGAGCTGACGCCGATGCCTGCGCCGACTCCGGACAGCGTGGTGCCGGATGCCCCTGAGTGGGTATCGGCCCCCGTTCCTGAACCGACGGTCGCCCAGGTCGACGCGGCCACTCCCGGCATTGACCTGGACGACGAACCGCCGCTGGACGAAGACTACATCGAGCCGGACATGGATTCGGCCTACAGCTACCTGGACGATTTGGCCAGTGAGCACACCGCGGAACCTGCGCCCGAGCCCGAGGCAGAACCTGCCGCGGCCCCGGCTACCGGCCTGGCCCTGCAATGGCTGGAATTGTTTCCGAAATTGCCGATCTCCGGCATGACCGGCAGTATCGCCGCCAACTGCACCCTGATTTCCATCGAAGGCGACCACTGGCTGCTGCACCTGGACCCGGCCCATAGCGCCTTGTTCAACGCCACCCAGCAGCGCCGGCTCAACGACGCGCTCAACCAGTACCATGGGCGCACGCTGACCATCGCCATCGAGCTGATCAAGCCCGAGCAGGAAACCCCGGCCCAGGCAGCGACCCGTCGGCGCCTTAACCGCCAGCGCGAGGCCGAGGACTCGATCCACGCAGATCCGCTTATCCAACAAATGATGCAACAGTTCGGTGCGGTCGTCCGCCACGATACTATTGAACCTGTCGAAGCCCCGGTGCCCCAAGCGTCATGACACCGGGCTACTCATTGATCCACGTACTTTTGAGGTGATTCCCATGATGAAAGGTGGCATGGCCGGCCTGATGAAGCAGGCGCAGCAGATGCAGGAAAAAATGGCCAAGATGCAGGAAGAGCTGGCCAACGCCGAAGTCACCGGTAAAGCCGGTGGCGATATGGTCAGCGTGGTGATGACCGGTCGTCACGACATCAAGCGTGTCAGCATCGACCCAAGCGTATTGCCGGGCGTGGGTGAAGATGACCTGGAAATGCTCGAAGCGCTGTTCGCCGCAGCCGTCAACGACGCTGTGCGCAAGATCGAAGCCAACAGCCAGGACAAAATGTCCGGCGTGACCGCTGGCATGCAACTGCCACCGGGCATGAAACTGCCGTTCTGATACACGCTTTAGCTAGACTCAAATGCCAGGCATCGCGCCTGGCATTTTTTTGGCCGGTCGAAACATCGAACCCCAGGCCTTCACCGATGGTCTGCACCCTATACCGTTGAAACCACTCACCGATAAAGGAGCCCCGCTGATGCCTCAAGAAATGACGCTCAACCAACGCATCGTTCTGGTCTCACGCCCTCAAGGCGCCCCCACGCCCGAAAACTTTCGCCTGGAACGTGTGAGCCTGCCGGACCTGGCAGACGGTCAGGTGCTGCTCAAGACCCTGTACCTGTCCCTGGACCCTTACATGCGTGGACGCATGAGTGACGCGCCGTCCTACGCCGCGCCCGTGGAAATCGGCGAGGTGATGACCGGTGGGGCTGTCAGCCGTGTCGAGCAATCGCGCAACCCGAAATTCGAAGTGGGCGACCTGGTGGTCGGCGCCACCGGCTGGCAAAGCCACTGCATTTGCGAAGGCCATAACCTGATCCCGCTGCCCAAGGGGTTGCCGAGTCCGTCGATGGCCTTGGGCGTACTGGGTATGCCGGGCATGACGGCCTATATGGGCTTGATGGATATCGGCCAGCCCAAGGCCGGGGAAACCCTGGTGGTGGCGGCTGCGTCTGGCGCAGTGGGGTCGGTGGTGGGCCAAGTGGCCAAGCTCAAGGGCTTGCGCGTGGTGGGCATTGCCGGTGGCGCAGACAAGTGCCGCTACGTGGTGGATGAGTTGGGCTTTGACGCCTGTATCGACCACAAGAGCGAAGATTTCGCCCATGAGCTGGCCCTGGCCTGTTTCAAAGGCGTGGATATTTATTTCGAAAACGTCGGCGGTAAAGTCTTCGATGCCGTGCTGCCTTTGCTCAACCCCAAAGCGCGCGTGCCGCTGTGCGGGTTGATTGCCGGCTATAACGCCCATGAAGCGCCCAGCGGCCCTGACCGTTTGCCGGCCCTGCAACGCACCTTGCTGACCAAGCGGGTGCGCATCCAGGGCTTTATCGTGTTCGATGACTACGGCGACCGCCAGCCGGAGTTCCTCAGTGCCATGGCGCCTTGGGTGCGCGAGGGCAAGATCAAGTTCCGCGAGGACGTGGTCGACGGCCTGGAGCAGGCGCCCGAAGCCTTTATCGGCCTGCTCGAAGGGCGCAACTTCGGCAAGTTGGTGGTGCGCGTCGCGCAGGATTGAGTATTTGACGCTAATCCGGGGCGCGGGTATAAACCGCGTCTCGTTGTTTTGTCGGACCCTTCGCCCATGAGCTTCAGCCCCCTGATTCGCCAACTGATCGACGCCTTGCGCACCTTGCCCGGCGTTGGCCAGAAAACTGCCCAGCGCATGGCGCTGCAACTGCTGGAGCGTGACCGCAGCGGCGGCACCCGCCTGGCCCAGGCCCTGAGCCAGGCCATGGAGGGCGTGGGCCACTGCCGCCAGTGCCGCACCCTCACCGAAGAAGAACTCTGCCCGCAATGCGCCGACCCGCGTCGCGACGACACGTTGCTGTGCGTGGTGGAAGGGCCGATGGATGTGTACGCCGTGGAGCAAACCGGTTACCGCGGGCGTTACTTTGTGCTCAAGGGCCACCTGTCGCCGCTCGACGGTTTGGGGCCGGAAGCCATCGGTATTCCACAACTGGTGGCGCGAATCGAAGAGCAGGGCACCTTTACCGAAGTGATCCTGGCAACCAACCCGACGGTGGAAGGTGAAGCCACCGCGCACTACATCGCCCAGTTGCTGACCAATAAAGGTTTGATTACTTCACGGATCGCCCATGGCGTACCGTTGGGGGGCGAGCTGGAATTGGTGGACGGCGGTACCCTGGCGCACTCGTTCGCAGGCCGCAAACCCATCGCGCTCTAAAGCCCATTGCAATCTGGGACTTCCTAACCCTGTAGGAGCGAGCTTGCTCGCGAAAAACTAATAGCCGCCGCGTTCACTCAGGAAGCACGCGTTATCGTTGATGTTTTTCGCGAGCAAGCTCGCTCCTACAGGATTAGCGCAGACACAGTCCCTGTGCATGACTTGATAACCAAGCAAGCGCTTGGTAAGTTCGCTTCATCTCGCCATGGAGCTTGCCGATGTCTGCCTATCAGGAATACTTCGATCCCAGCCACCAATTGGTCCGCGACAGCGTGCGCCGCTTCGTCGAGCGCGAGATGCTGCCGGGCATCGAGCACTGGGAGGAAGCTGAGAGCTTCCCCCGTGAGCTTTACCTCAAGGCCGGTGCGGCGGGCATTCTGGGCATCGGCTACCCCGAGGCGCTGGGTGGCAGCCACGAAGGCGATCTGTTCGCCAAGGTCGCCGCCAGCGAAGAGTTGATGCGCTGCGGCTCCGGCGGCGTGGTGGCAGGGCTCGGCTCCCTGGATATCGGCCTGCCGCCCATCGTCAAATGGGCCCGGCCCGACGTGCGTGAGCGCATAGCGCCTCTGGTGCTCGCCGGCGAGAAGATCATCGCCCTGGCGGTCACCGAGCCCAGCGGCGGCTCGGATGTAGCCAACCTGCAAACCCGCGCCGTACGTGAAGGCGAGCATTACCGCGTGAGCGGTGCCAAGACCTTTATCACCAGCGGCATTCGCGCTGATTTCTACACCGTGGCCGTGCGCACGGGTGGGCCGGGCTTTGGTGGCATCAGCCTGCTGCTGATTGAAAAAGACACGCCCGGTTTTACCGTCGGCCAGCCACTGAAGAAGATGGGCTGGTGGGCGTCGGACACCGCCGAGTTATTCTTCGATGACTGCCGCGTGCCTGTGGGCAATCTCGTCGGTGTCGAGAACATGGGCTTTGCCTGCATCATGGGCAACTTCCAGAGCGAGCGCCTGGCCTTGGCCCTCATGGCCAACATGACCGCGCAACTGGCCTTGGAGGAAAGCCTCCAGTGGGCCGCCCAGCGCGAAGCATTCGGCAAACCCATCGGCAAATTCCAGGTGCTCAAGCATCGCCTGGCGGAAATGGCTACCGCCGTGGAGGTTTCCCGCGAGTTCACCTATCGCCAGGCCGCGAAGATGGCCGCCGGCAAGAGCGTAATCAAAGAGATTTCCATGGCCAAGAATCTGGCTACCGATACCGCTGACCGGGTGACGTATGACGCGGTGCAGATATTGGGCGGGCAGGGATATATGCGTGGCAGTCTGGTGGAGCGGCTGTATCGCGATAACCGGATTTTGTCGATTGGTGGCGGGACGCGCGAAGTGATGAATGAAATCATCTGTAAGCAGATGGGGTTGTAAACCGGGGTGTTCTTTCGGCCTCATCGCGGGCAAGCCCGGCTCCCACAGGAGAATGCATTCCAAGGTGGGAGCCGGGCTTGCCCGCGATGGCGTCAGTACTGACGACGCTTATCTCTCAGTCAGCCCGAACTGCGTCAGGCAATACGTCGGAATCCCCATGTCTGCCAAGCGCTGCGAGCCACCCAGCTCCGGCAAATCAATAATCGCCGCGGCTTCAAAGATCTTTGCCCCCATGCGCCGCACCAGGTTCGCCGCCGCAATCAGGGTGCCGCCGGTGGCGATCAGGTCATCGAACATCAGCACGGAGTCGCCTTCGCACAGGCTGTCGGCGTGCACTTCCAGGAACGCTTCGCCGTACTCGGTCTGGTAACCCTCAGCCAGCACGTCCGCCGGCAGCTTGCCTTGCTTGCGGAACAGGATGAGCGGCTTGTTGAGTTGGTAGGCGATGATCGAGCCGATCAGGAAGCCACGGGCATCCATTGCACCGATATGGGTGAAATCGGCTTCGACATAGCGTTGGGCAAAGCTGTCGGCCACCAGGCGCAGGGCGCGGGGCGATTGAAACAGCGGCGTGATGTCACGAAAGATCACACCCGGCTTGGGGAAGTCGATAACGGGGCGAATCAGGGATTTGATGTCGAACGAATCAAAAGTCATCGTCGAGGAGTCCAGAGCGGAAAACGGACTCGAAGTATACCTGCGGCCTCGCCGATTGGCGCGGCCGCAGCCTGGATCAGACCTCCAGCGAACCGCCAGCCAATGCACACAGCTGGATCGGGTCGAGGATATGCACTTCTTTACCCTCGGCGGCAATCAACTGGTTCTGCTGGAAACGGGTAAACACGCGGGACACGGTCTCCACTGCCAGGCCCAGGTAATTACCGATCTCATTGCGCGACATGCTCAGGCGGAACTGGTTGGCCGAGAACCCACGGGCGCGAAAGCGCGCCGACAGGTTGACCAGGAACGTGGCGATACGCTCGTCGGCGGTTTTCTTCGACAGCAGCAGCATCATTTGCTGGTCGTCACGAATCTCACGGCTCATCACGCGCATCAACTGGCGGCGCAATTGCGGCAGTTGCAGGGCCAGTTCATCCAGGCGCTCGAAAGGAATTTCGCACACCGACGTGGTTTCCAGGGCCTGGGCCGATACCGGATGAATCTCGGTGTCCATCCCCGACAGCCCGACCAACTCGCTTGGCAGGTGGAAACCGGTGATTTGCTCTTCGCCGCCGTCGCTGAGGCTGAAGGTCTTCAACGCGCCCGAGCGTACTGCATAGACGGAATCAAACTTGTCGCCCTGGCGAAACAGAAACTCGCCTTTTTTCAGTGGGCGGCCGCGTTTGACGATGTCGTCCAGCGCATCCATGTCTTCCAGATTCAACGAAAGTGGCAGGCAGAGGGGGGCCAGGCTGCAATCCTTGCAATGGGCCTGGCTGTGAGCGCGCAGTTTGACTGGCTCGGACATTTCTTAAATCCTTGTGGGAAAACACACATAAGACGTAAGGGTAACGCACTGGGGGGCAGCGAGGCCAGCGTGTACAGAAAACCTGCACAGGTATAAAGATTTGTTGCTTGAGGTCGATACAAAGAGCACATCTCTTAGACGGAGCTCGGATCATGTCTGTTATAGCGGCCTACAACCCGGCTATTCGCATCCCTGTTGTGCCTGACGCGAAGCCGGTTACTGCGCTCAAGGACGAAGGTCCCACCCTTGAAAAATCTTCTGAAACCAAGGTCGTGGAAGGTGTGACAGTGACTATTTCCGCTGCGGCATTCAAAGCGGCAGGCGTGGAGCAGCGCAGCAATGCGGACATCGATGACAGTGGCCTGGAAGACAACGTCAAACAGGTACTGAAAATGATCCGCCAACTGAAGCAACAGATCGCCGAAAAACAGGCCGAACTGGCGGCGGTGGCCGCGGACAGTAATCTTTCCCCTGAAGAGGCGCGTGCCAAGGCGAGCGCGCTGCAGACCGAGATCGGTTCGCTGCAGGCTGGCCTGATGTCGGCTCAGACGTCGCTGGCCAAGGCGATGAAAGGCATGAGTGCCGAGGATTCGATGAAAGCTGCCTCCCTGGCGATGTAATCAAATCACCCGCGAAAACCGTTGCCTGTTCTGGTGCTCCAGGTAGGCATCGAACACCATGCACACCGAGCGCACCAACAAGCGCCCGGCCGGCAGCACGCGAATGCCCTGGGCGTCCAGTTCGATCAAGCCATCATCGGCCATTGTCTGCAATTGCGGCCATGACTCGGCAAAATAGCCGCGAAAATCGATGTTGTACGCCTGTTCGATCTCCTCGAATGCCAGGCTGAAATTGCAGATCAACTGCTGGATCACGTCCCGTCGCAATCGGTCGTCCGTAGTGCAGACCAGGCCGCGGCTGGTCGCCAGTTGCGCGCCCGCCAAGGCATTCTGGTACTGGTTCAAGTCACTGCTGTTCTGGCAATACAGGTCGCCGATCTGGCTGATCGCCGACACCCCCAGCCCAATCAGGTCGCAGTGCCCGTGGGTGGTGTAACCCTGGAAGTTGCGCTGCAGCTTGCCTTCTTCCTGGGCCACCGCCAGTTCGTCGTCCGGCAGCGCAAAGTGGTCCATGCCTATGTAGCGGTAACCGGCCTGGGTCAGTTGTTCGATGGTGGTTTGCAGCATCAGCAGTTTTTCTGCCGGCGAGGGCAGGTCGTCGGTGTTGATCCGCCGCTGGGGCATGAAGCGTTCCGGCAGGTGCGCGTAGTTGAATACCGACAGGCGGTCAGGCTGCAAGCGGATAACTTCCTCCACGGTGCGCGCAAAGTTCAACGGCGACTGCTTGGGCAGGCCGTAGATCAGGTCGATGTTGATCGAGCGAAATTGCAAGGTGCGCGCTGCATCGATCACGGCGCGGGTTTCCTCCAGGCTTTGCAGGCGGTTGACCGCCCGTTGCACCTCGGGGTCGAGGTCTTGCAGGCCGATGCTCACGCGGTTGAAGCCCAGTTCGCGTAGCAGGCCCATGGTGGCCCAGTCGGCTTCGCGCGGGTCGATTTCGATGCCGTAGTCGCCCGAGTCATCATCCAGCAAATTGAAATGCTGGCGCAGGCGTGTCATCACCTGGCGCAGTTCATCGTGGCTGAGAAACGTTGGCGTACCGCCGCCGAAATGCAGTTGCTCAACGGGTTGCTGCGGGTCGAGGTGGCAGGCCACCAATTGGATCTCCTGCTCCAGGCGCTGCAGGTAGGCTTGGGCGCGCCCCCGGTCCTTGGTGATCACCTTGTTGCAGGCGCAGTAGTAGCAAATGTTGGCGCAGAAGGGTACATGCACGTACAGCGACAGTGGCCGCACTGCCTTGCGGCTGTCACGCAGGGCGTGGAGCAGGTCGAAGGTGCCGACCTGGCTGTCAAATTGTACGGCGGTGGGGTAGGACGTGTAGCGCGGCCCTGCCAAGTCGTAGCGGTGAATCAGATCTGTGTCCCAACGAATGGCGTCGAGCATGCGGGCGGTCCCCCGGATTGGCTAGTGGGCCGAGTCTAGGGGCAGGGCAGGCAAGGCATGTTGATTTGCATCAACGGGGAGCGGCGCTATGCCACAGGGCCTGTTAATGCCCCATTAGCCAGTGCTGATGGGGGCCGGGCAAGGTCCAGAGGCCTAAGATCATCACCAGCACCCCGCCGGCCACCCGCACGCTGCGCTTGCGCAACAACGCCGTCACCCGTTCGGCGGCCAGCCCGGTGGCCAGCAGCACCGGCCAGGTGCCCAGCCCGAACGCCAGCATCAGCAAGGCGCTGTCCAGTGCATTGCCCTGGCTCGCCGCCCATAGCAGGGTGCTGTAGACGAGCCCGCACGGCAACCAGCCCCACAGCGCACCCAGCAACAAGGCGCGGGGCAGGCTGGACACCGGCAGCAAACGGTTGGCCACTGGCTGCAGATGCCGCCACAGGCCGCGCCCCAGGCTTTCGATACGGGTGAGGCCGCTCCACCAGCCGGCCAGGTACAGGCCCATGCAGACCAACAGCAGGCCGGCGAGCACACGCATGAACATCGCTGCCGGGCTGTTGGCCACCGCCCAGCCGGCCAGGCCGATCAATAAACCGGCGGTGGCATAGCTGAGGATGCGCCCCAGGTTGTACGCCAGCAGCAGGCGAAAACGGCGGCTGCGTTGTTCCTTGGGAATCGCCAGGGTCAGCGCGCCCATCAACCCACCGCACATGCCCAGGCAGTGGCCACCACCGAGCAGGCCGAGGATCAGCGCCGAGACCAGCAAGGGCATCAGCTCAAGCATGAGGGGGCTCTTTGGGCGGTTGCTCGGGGTTGTTGGCTTCATCGATGGCGGCCAGGTGGTTCGGGTCCTGGTCATCGAACAGCACGCTGTGGGCCGGGCCATCGAGGTCTTCGTACTGGCCGCTGTCCACGGCCCAGAAGAAGATGTAGATGGCCACGCCCACTAACAGCAGTGCTGCCGGAATCATCACATAGAGAGCTGGCATCTGTACTCCATGCCCACGCGGCTCAGGCCGGCAGCGGGCGGGTTGCTGGGGCGGTACCCGGGGCTTGCGCGCTCGGCAGGCGAGTCAGGCGCAACGCGTTGAGTACCACGGTCAACGAACTGAGGGACATGCCGATGGCCGCCCAGATCGGAGTGATCCAACCCAGGGCGGCGAACGGCAGCATAAGGCCATTGTACAACCCGGCCCACAACAGGTTCTCGATGATCACTCGGCGGGTGCGCCGCGCGAGGCTAAAGGCCTGCACCAGCGCATCCAGGCGGTTGGACAACAGCACCGCATCGGCGCTGGTTTTCGCCAGGTCGGTGGCCGAGCCCATCGCCACACTGATATCGGCAGCAGCCAACACCGGCACATCATTGACCCCATCGCCCAGCATCAGCACTTTGCGACCTTCCTTGTGCAGGTTTTGCAGTACCTGCAGCTTGTCGTCAGGGCGCAGGCTGCCGTGGGCTTCGTCGATACCCAGCTCAGAGGCGACACTGGCTACCATCGGCGAACTGTCGCCGGAGAGCAACAGCGTGCGCCAGCCCCGCGCCTTGCATGCGGCCAGCAAGGCGGGGGCGTCGCTGCGCAGACGGTCGTCGAGTACGAACCAGGCCAGCGCCCCGCTGCGGTCGCCCAGCAGCAGCCATTGCCCGGCTTCGTCCGGCGAGGCGGGAATCGCGCAGCCACTGAGTTCACAGACAAAACCCGGCTGGCCGATGCGCAACAGACGTTCTCCCACACGACCCTCCAGGCCCAGCCCTTGCGTGCTCAGCACTTCATCGGCGGCCAGCGGCGCACGGCCGAAGGCACGGGCAATCGGGTGTTCGGAACGGTTCTCCAGGGCGGCGGCAAGGCCCAGGCATTGGTCGCTGTCCAATGCGCCCAGGGGCCGGATGGCGCGCAACGCCAGGCGCCCTTCGGTGAGGGTGCCGGTCTTGTCGAAAATCACCGTATCAATCTGGTTCAGGCCCTCCAGCACATGGCCGCGGGTCAGCAGTAACCCGAGACTGTGCAATGTACCGGTGGCGGCGGTAAGGGCGGTGGGCGTGGCCAGCGACAGGGCGCACGGACAGGTCGCCACCAGCATCGCCAGCACAATCCAGAACGCCCGGGTGGGGTCCAGCTCCCACCACAGCAGGCCGATCAGTGCGGCGGCGATCAGCGAGCACAACAAGAACCACTGCGCAGCGCGGTCGGCGATCTGCGCCAGGCGCGGCTTCTCGGCCTGGGCGCGCTCCAGCAGGCGCACGATGGCGGACAGGCGCGTGTCATGCCCCAGGGCGCGTACTTGGACGGTCAGCGCGCCTTCGACATTCAGCGTGCCGGCCGTGACGCTCTCACCCGTGCGCCGAGGTTGCGGCAGGTACTCGCCGGTCAGCAGGGATTCATCAATGCTGGATTGGCCGTCGAGAATCATCCCATCCGCCGGCAGCACCGCACCGGGATGCACCAGCACACGATCACCCAGTGCCAACTCGCTGAGCAGGATGCGTTCGCTCTGGCCATTGTCCTTGAGGCGCAGGCAGGAGGCGGGCAACAGGTTGACCAGTTGGGCGGTGGCTGCGGCAGTACGCTCCCGGGCGCGGCGCTCAAGGTAGCGTCCGGCCAGCAGGAACAGGGCAAACATGCCCACGGCATCGAAATACAACTCGCCTACGCCAGTGATCGCGGTCCAGATGCCGGCCAGGTACGCGCCGCCAATCGCCAGGGACACCGACACGTCCATGGTCAGGTGGCGCGTGCGCAGGTCACGCAGGGCGCCTTTGAAGAAGGGCGCGCAGCTGTAGAACACGATGGGCGTGGTCAGAAACATCGCGACCCAGCGCAGGATGACGTGCAGTTCCGGGCTCAGGTCGATATTGAATTCCGGCCAGGTGGCCATAGTTGCCATCATGGCTTGGAACCACAGCAAGCCGGCGACTCCCAGTTGTCGCAGGGCCAGTCGATTCTCGCTGGCCAATTGTTCGGCGGCGCGGTCGGCCTGATAAGGATGGGCGGCGTAACCGATATGGCGCAGCTCGCTGAGCAGTTGGCTCAACGGCAATTGCCCATCGGCCCAGCGCACGTGCAGGCGGTGGTTGGACAGGTTCAATCGCGCTTCGGCCACCGCAGGCAGGCTGCGCAGGTGTTTCTCGATCAACCAGCCGCAGGCGGCGCAACTGATGCCTTCCATCAGCAAGGTGGTTTCGGCCAGGTCGCCTTGATGGCGGACAAAGGGTTTTTGCACATCGGCGCGATCGTACAGCGCCAGCTCGTCCACCAATTGCACGGGCAGCGCCTCGGGGTTGGCCGAGGCTTCGCTGCGGTGTTGGTAATAGCTTTCCAGCCCGCCGGCCACTATCGCCTCGGCCACGGCCTGGCAGCCCGGGCAGCAGAGTTCGCGGCGTTCGCCGAGGATCTGGGCGGTGAACCGGCTTCCGGAGGGGACGGGTAGGGCGCAGTGGTAGCAGGGGGTGGGTTGGGTCATTACTCGGTTCCGCAGATCGTTCCCACGCTTTGCGTGGGAATGTTGCCCGTGACGCTCTGCGTCACAAAGCGGACGCAGAGCGTCCAGCAAGGCGTTACCACGCAGAGCGTGGGAACGATCATCGTCTACTTCTTCAAGTCTTCAGCGCCCTGCAACGGTTCGTCACCCAGCAACAAATCCTTGTCATGGCTGACCTCTTCCTCTTCGAACAGGCGCCAGGTGTTGCCGCCTTCCACGCCAAGCAGTTCCACGAAACGGCGACCTTCGACCTTGTCGGTGACCTGGCCGATGTAGCGGCCGGGCTCGCTGTCGCTGCGGGTGAGGTTGATCTTGCGATCCTTCTCTGGCTGGGTCGGGGAGATCAGGTTCAGCTCCAGGGTATTTGGATTGCTGTAGCCAGTCAGTTGCAGCTCGACCTCGCCGGTCAGTTCGTCCAGGTGCAGCTTGCCGCGCAGTTGCAGGGTCTGGGCCAGGCGCTCGCGGTCCAGGGAACGGTTGATGCCTTTGCCGGCCTCGTAGTAGTTGTCGTTGACCAGATTGTCCGGGTTGTTCACTGCGATGGTCACCATGGACAAGGTCAGGGTCACCGAGCAGGCCAGAATCGCGATGATGATCCAGGGCCAGAGGTGCTTGTACCAAGGGCTGGCGGCAGTAGTTGCGGGCATGCGTATGTTCCCTGTTAACGGACTAGTGGGCCGATGAATCGGCTCTTGGCTTCAATATGGACGCTGGTGTCATCGGCGTCTTCGAGGATGAAGGTCACCTCGTTGGTGCTCGACGGCAACTGTTCGGGCGCACTCGACAACTCCACCGGCATGCTGACGATATCGCCGGCGGCCACTTTGATTTCGCGCCGGCCTTGCAGCTTGAGGTCCGGCAGGCCAGCGGCGTCGAGCACGTAGGTGTGGTCGCGCTGGTCTTTGTTCATGATCTTCAGGCTGTAGACGTTTTCGATGCGTCCTTCGGCGTTCTCGCGATACAGCACGCGGTCTTTGCTGACGTCGAAACCCACCAGCGAGCGCATGAAGAAGGCGGCCACCAACAGGCTGATCATCGCCAGCAATACCAGGGCGTAACCGATCAGGCGCGGGCGCAGCTTGTGGGTTTTCTGCCCCGAAAGGTTGTGTTCGGTGGTGTAGCTGATCAGGCCGCGTGGGTACTCCATCTTGTCCATGATGTTATCGCAGGCATCGATACAGGCGGCGCAGCCGATGCATTCGATTTGCAGCCCGTCGCGGATATCGATACCGGTAGGACACACCTGCACGCACATCGTGCAGTCGATGCAGTCGCCCAGGCCCTGGGCCTTGTAGTCGGTACCCTTTTTACGTGGGCCACGCACTTCGCCACGGCGGGGGTCATAGGACACGATCAAGGTGTCCTTGTCGAACATCACGCTCTGGAAGCGCGCATAGGGGCACATGTAGATGCACACCTGCTCACGCAGCCAGCCGGCGTTGCCGTAGGTGGCAAGGGTGAAGAAACCCACCCAGAAATACGACCAGCCATCGGCCTGGCCCGTGAAGAAATCGAATACCAGTTCGCGAATCGGTGAGAAGTAGCCGACGAAGGTGATGCCGGTGGCAAAGCCGATCAGCAGCCACAGGCTGTGCTTGCTGAACTTGCGCAGGAATTTGTTGGCGCTTATGGGCGCCTTGTCGAGCTTGATGCGTTGGTTGCGGTCGCCTTCGGTGACCTTTTCGCACCACATGAAGATCCACGTCCACACGCTTTGCGGGCAGGTATAGCCGCACCACACGCGCCCGGCGTATACGGTGATAAAGAACAGGCCAAAGGCCGCGACAATGAGAATGCCCGACAGCAGGATGAAATCCTGAGGCCAGAACGTTGCACCAAAAATAAAGAATTTACGCTCCGGCAGGTTCCACCACACCGCCTGGTGTCCCCCCCAGTTCAGCCACACGGTGCCGAAGTACAGCAGAAACAGAGCGGCACCGCCGACCATGCGCAGATTGCGGAACAAGCCAGTGAAGGCGCGGGTGTAAATCTTCTCACGCGAAGCGTAGAGGTCGACGGTCTTGGCAGGCGGGGTAACGTCATGTACCGGTATCTGGTCGCTCATCATTGCATCCCACGGCGGTGGAGATTTGCCTCGGCCAGTACGTGCCAGCCGGGGTCAAATTAAGGGTGTTGCAGTGGCCTAATGATACGCCCCCGATGGTGCGCAAAGGGTGCGACCTTTGGTCGCGTTGGGGGAAATCAATTGATGGTGTACGTGACCTGGATCAATTGACTTGGCAAGTATGGACGGTTTTTGTCGGTAAGCCGGTCATTCGTCCCATGGATTGATCAGTGCAACGCCGCTCGATTGGAAGTCGCTGATGTTGCGCGTGACGACGGTGAGCCCATGAACCAGCGCAGTTGCGGCAATCAATGAATCACTTTCGTTGGCTCGGTCGGGTACATGCAAGTGTGCGCAACGCAACGCGACTGCTGCATCAACGGGCAGGATTCTGGCATCAAAGGCGGGCATCACATGACGCTTGAGCCAGGCTCTCAACACCTTCCCCTGCGCCGGGTCTCGCCGCTCAATTCGCAGGACTCCGGTTTCCAATTCCTTCAGCGTGATCGCCGAAATAAACATACGTGGCGCCACCACACTTTTTGCCCACGCCACGACATTTGCATCAGCCTGAGGTTTACGCAGTTCAGAGATCACATTCGTGTCGAGTAAATACATCAAGAAAAGTCCACGGGGCGATGAATGATCACGGCACGTTCGGTTTCGAAGTCGATATCGGCGGCTTCCGGCATCACCAAAAGATCAACGATGTCGGCGTTCAGACCTGTCAGCTTCTGGTAGTCCTCAATGCTTAGCAGTACATGGGCAGGCTTGCCGCGATCGGTGATAAAAACCGGCCCTTTGCGGGCGGCTTTTTTGGCACCACTTGTGTCTTGATTGAATTCGCGGCTGGAAATGGTCGTGATGGTCATGGGGTAGGTCCCCTTCGCTGGAGTGAATGTAGTTACGTTACTACTTGGCGAGTGCGCGCGGCAAGGTTGAGGCTACGAACGGTAGATTTGGCTTTGAAAGTTTCGCAGCTAAAACAAAAAAGCCCCGCCAGCATTCGCTGCGCGGGGCTCCATTATTGTTTCAGAGGTCTTACTGCTCCTCAGCCTTCTTATCCCCATGCGACAAGCTATACACATATGCCGCAAGCAAGTGCACCTTGTCATTGCCCTGCAACTGCTCCTGCGCGGGCATCTGGCCCTGGCGGCCATAACGGATGGTCTGCTGCAGTTGCGCAAAGCTTGAACCGTAGATGAACGCCCCCGGATGCGTCAGGTCCGGCGCGCCCATGGCGGGGGTGCCTTTACCGGCCGGGCCGTGGCAGGCCACGCAGTTGGCGGCGAAGAGTTTCTCACCGTTGGCCACATCGGCCTTGGCACCTTCCGGCAGTTTGCGACCATCGAGTTGGGTCACCACAAAGCCTGCTACGTCAGCCACGCCTTGCTCGCCGATGACTTCGGCCCAGCCTGGCATCACCGCGTGGCGGCCCTTCATGATGGTTTCCTTGATGGTGTTGGGTTCGCCACCCCAGCGCCAGTCGGCGTCGGTCAGGTTGGGAAAGCCGTAGGCGCCCTTGGCGTCGGAGCCGTGGCACACCGAGCAGTTGGAGGCAAACAGCCGACCGCCCATCTTCAAGGCTTGCGGGTCCTTGGCGACTTCTTCAATGGGCATCGATGCGAACTTGGCGAAGATCGGCCCGAACTTGGCCTCCGACCTGGCCATTTCCTTTTCCCATTCGTGCACGCCGGTCCAGCCGGTCTGGCCGTTGGCGAACGGGGTTTGCTTGTCGTTGTCGAGGTAGTTGTAGCCTGGCAGCAGACCCTTCCAGTTGCCCAGACCAGGGTAGAGCACCAGGTAACCAAGGGCGAAGACGATGGTGCCGACAAACAGCATGAACCACCACTTGGGCAGCGGGTTGTCGTACTCCTCGATGCCGTCAAACGAGTGGCCGACGGTCTCGTCCGTCTGTTCGGTGCGCTGGCCCTTGCGGGTCGACAGCAGCAGCCAGGTCAGGGCGAAGATGGTACCCAGACTGAGGACTGTGACGTACAGACTCCAGAACGTAGTCATTCTTTGTTACTCCTAGAAGCTTGCTCGACGTGCTTGATGGCTTCGGGATCATCTGCAAAGGGCAGCATGGTCGCGTCGTCAAACTCCGACTTGCGCCGTGGGCTGAACACCCACAACGCCAGGCCGATAAAGGCCACCATCACCACAACGGTGCCCAGGCCACGAATCATCCCGATATCCATGTAGGTCACCGTTTGCTTTTGATGATGGTGCCAAGGCCTTGCAGGTAGGCCACCAATGCGTCCATTTCGGTCTTGCCCTTCACGGCTGCGGCTGCGCCGGCGATGTCTTCGTCGGTGTAGGGCACCCCCAGGGTGCGCAAGACTTCCATCTTCTTCGCGGTGTCCTTGCCGTCGAGCTTGTTTTCCACGAGGAACGGGTACGCCGGCATTTTCGACTCAGGCACCACGTTGCGCGGGTTGTACAGGTGCGCACGCTGCCAGTCATCGGAGTAACGCCCACCCACACGGGCCAGGTCCGGGCCGGTGCGCTTGGAACCCCACAGGAACGGGTGGTCCCACACGCTTTCACCGGCGACCGAGTAGTGGCCGTAGCGTTCGGTTTCGGCGCGGAACGGGCGGATCATCTGCGAGTGGCAGCCCACGCAACCGTTGGCGATGTAGACGTCGCGGCCTTCCAGTTCGAGGGCGGTGCGCGGCTTCATGCCTTCGACCGGCTTGTTGGTCACGTCCTGGAAAAACAGTGGGACGATTTGGGTCAGGCCGCCGATGCTCACGGCGATGACCATGAAGAAGGCCAACAGGCCGATGTTCTTCTCGACTACTTCATGCTTCATCAGTGAGCTCCCACAACGGCGATCTTGGCGGCGGCTTCGGCTTCTACAGGGTCGCTGGCACGCACGGTGCGCCAGACGTTGTAGGCCATCAACAGCATGCCGCTGGCAAAGAACGCACCGCCCAGGGCACGTACGATAAAGCCCGGGTGGCTGGCTTGCAGCGCTTCGACGAAGGAGTAGGTGAGGGTGCCGTCATCGTTGATCGCACGCCACATCAGGCCCTGGGTGATGCCGTTGACCCACATCGAGGCGATGTAGAGCACGGTGCCGATAGTGGCCAGCCAGAAGTGTGCGTTGATCAGCCCGACGCTGTGCATCTGCACGCGGCCGAACAGTTTGGGGATCATGTGGTACAGCGCGCCGATGGAGATCATCGCCACCCAGCCCAGCGCCCCGGCGTGTACATGGCCGATGGTCCAGTCGGTGTAGTGGGACAGCGAGTTGACGGTCTTGATCGCCATCATCGGACCTTCAAAGGTCGACATGCCGTAGAACGCCAGGGACACCACCAGAAACCGCAGGATCGGGTCGGTGCGCAGCTTATGCCAGGCGCCCGAGAGGGTCATCATGCCGTTGATCATGCCGCCCCAGCTTGGCGCCAGCAGGATGATCGACATCGCCATGCCCAGGGACTGTGCCCAATCCGGCAAAGCGGTGTAGTGCAAGTGGTGAGGGCCGGCCCAGATGTACAGGGTGATCAGCGCCCAGAAGTGCACGATGGACAGGCGATAAGAGTAGATCGGACGCTCGGCCTGCTTGGGCACGAAGTAGTACATCATCCCCAGGAAACCGGTGGTGAGGAAGAAGCCTACGGCGTTGTGGCCGTACCACCACTGGATCATCGCGTCCGTTGCGCCGGAATAGGCCGAATAGGACTTGAACAGGTTCACCGGCAGGGAGGCGTGGTTGACGATGTGCAGCATCGCCGTGACCACGATAAAGGCCCCGTAGAACCAGTTGCCCACGTAGATGTGCTTGGTCTTGCGCTTGACGATGGTGCCGAAGAACACCAGGCCGTAGGTCACCCACACGATGGCAAGCAAAATGGCGATCGGCCATTCCAGCTCGGCGTATTCCTTGGTAGTGGTGTAGCCCAGGGGCAGGCTGATGATGGCGCCGACGATGACCGCCTGCCAGCCCCAGAAGGTGAAGGCGGCCAGACCATCGGAAATCAGTCGCGTCTGGCAGGTGCGCTGCACGACATAGTAGGAGGTGGCAAACAGTGCACATCCGCCGAAGGCGAAGATCACCAGGTTGGTGTGCAGTGGGCGCAGGCGGCCGAAAGTCGTCCAGGGCAGGTCGAAATTCAATTGCGGCCAAACCAGTTGCGAGGCGATGAACACCCCGAGCCCCATGCCAAGGATCCCCCAGACCACCGTCATGATGGCGAACTGGCGGACTACCTTATAGTTATAAGCAGTCGGACTGATTGCTGTGCTCATTCTAAGGTTCCACGGTTTAGGTTTTTTTATAGGTAAAATCGGCCGCAAGTATGTAGAAACCGAGGGGCCATTGCAACGCAATGGCTGACCTGTATCAATGCGTTCCACGCCAGATTCTGCGCCCTTTCCATGTTTGGTGTAAGGATAAAGACCGAAATAGAAAGCTGATCAAGTGGACAGGAATTTCAGGGGGCGCAACGGATACCGTCGTCTACGCCAGAATTGCTCCACTGTGGGAACAAGCGTAGACCCGAATAGGAGGAGGGGAAAGTTGGGTTTGGAAGGGGTGCGACACTTGGTCGCGACTTATGTCTGTGGCGAGGGAGCTTGCTCCCGTTGGGCTGCGCAACGGCCCCAAAATCGTGGGAGCGCTTCGCACTCCAGCGGGAGCAAGCTCCCTCGCCACAGGTAGAGCTTTTACTGCGGTTGGCTGTCTGGCGTTGCGCCTTCAGCGTTATGGGACAGGCTGTACACGTAAGCCGCCAGCAAGTGCACCTTGTCATTGCCTTGCAGCACGTCCTGAGCCGGCATCTGGCCCTGGCGACCATGGCGGATGGTCTGCTGCAACTGCGCCAGGCTGGTGCCGTAGATAAAGCCGGCAGGCTCGGTCAGGTTGGGCGCACCCATGGCTTCCACGCCGTGACCTTGCGGACCATGACACGCCACGCAAGTGGTGCTGAAGGCGGCTTGCCCGGCGGCCAGGTCGGCGGTGTTGTCGGCGGGCAACGGCAGCTTGGCCAGGTCGTGACGCACGTAGGCGGCGACGTTCTTCACCCCGTCCTCGCCCAGCACTTCACCCCAGGCCGGCATCGCCGCGTGGCGACCGTTCAGGATGGTGGCCTTGATGGCCTCGGCCGAACCGCCCCAGCGCCAGTTGTTGTCGGCCAGGTTGGGGAAGCCATAGGCGCCCTTGGCGTCCGAGCCGTGGCACACCGCACAGTTGGAGGCAAACAGGCGACCGCCCATCTTCAACGCTTGCGGGTCCTTGGCGACTTCTTCCACCGGCATGGCCGCGAACTTGGCGAAGATCGGCCCGAACCTGGCGTCGGCCTTGGCCATTTCCTTGTCCCATTCCTTGGTCTGGGTCCAGCCGTCTTCATAGCCCGGCAGTACGCCTTTCCAGTTGCCCAGGCCCGGGTAGAGGATCAGGTAGCCGACGGCAAATACCAGGGTGCCGGCGAACAACATAAACCACCACTGGGGCAGCGGGTTGTCGTATTCCTCGATACCGTCGAAGGCGTGGCCCATGGTCTGGTCGACGCTGCCCTTGGTTTCGCCCTTGCGGGTGCCGACCAACAGCCAGGTCAGGCCGATCAGGCTGCCCAGGGTCAATACGCAGATCCATGTACTCCAAAACGTAGTCATGGCCGAGTGCTCCTTGTGGCTGGCTCTGCTTGAGCGTCGGGTGGGGAAGGTTCATCGACAAACGGCAGCAGGCGGGCCTGCTCGAATTCCGCGTTGCGGCGGTTGTTGAACACCCACAGCGACAGGCCGATAAAGGCGATGGCGACCACCAGCGTGCCAAGGCCGCGGATGGTGCCCGCATCGAATTCAAATCCCATGGCTCACCTCTTGCTCTTGATGGCAGTGCCGAGCACTTGCAGGTAGGAAACCAGCGCGTCCATCTCGGTCTTGCCCTTGAGGCTGGCGACGGCGCCATTGATGTCGTCGTCGGTGTACGGCACGCCGAGGGTGCGCATCACTTTCAACTTGGTCTCGGTGTGGCTGCTGTCGACGGCGGCGGTGACCAGCCAGGGGTAGGCCGGCATTTTCGACTCCGGCACCACGTTGCGCGGGTTGTACAAGTGCGCGCGGTGCCAGTCGTCCGAGTAGCGCGCGCCGACGCGGGCCAGGTCCGGCCCGGTACGCTTGGAGCCCCACAAGAACGGGTGGTCCCACACGCTTTCGCCAGCCACCGAGTAGTGGCCGTAGCGCTCGGTCTCGGCGCGGAACGGGCGGATCATCTGCGAGTGGCACTGCACGCAGCCTTCGCGGATGTAGATGTCGCGGCCTTCCAGTTGCAGCGCGGTGTAGGGCTTCATGCCTTCGACCGGTTTGTTGGTCACGTCCTGGAAGAACAGCGGGACGATCTGGGTCAGGCCACCGATGCTCACGGCGAGCACCATCAGCAGCATCAACAGGCCGACGTTCTTTTCAATCGTTTCGTGTTTCATCATCGACTCCTCAGGCCATCTGCGCGGCAGCGGTGACTTCGGCAGGTTGCGCCGAACGCACGGTGCGCCATGTGTTGTAAGCCATCAGGAACATGCCGCTGAGGAAGATCGCACCGCCCACCAGACGCACGATGAAGCCTGGGTGGCTGGCCACCAGGGTTTCGACGAAGGAGTAGGTAAGGGTGCCGTCTTCGTTGACCGCACGCCACATCAGGCCCTGGGCGATGCCGTTGACCCACATCGAGGCGATGTAGAGCACGGTGCCGATGGTGGCCAGCCAGAAGTGCGCGTTGATCAGGCCGAGGCTGTACATCTGCTCGCGACCGAAGACTTTCGGGATCATGTGATACAGCGCGCCGATGGAGATCATCGCCACCCAGCCCAGCGCCCCGGCGTGTACGTGGCCGATGGTCCAGTCGGTGTAGTGGGAGAGGGCGTTGACGGTCTTGATCGCCATCATCGGGCCTTCGAAGGTCGACATGCCGTAGAAGGCCAGGGAGACGACGAGGAAGCGCAGGATCGGGTCGCTGCGCAACTTATGCCAGGCACCCGAGAGGGTCATCATGCCGTTGATCATGCCGCCCCAGCTTGGCGCCAGCAGCACCAGTGACATCACCATGCCCAGGGACTGCGCCCAGTCCGGCAAGGCGGTGTAGTGCAAGTGGTGCGGGCCGGCCCAGATGTACAAGGTGATCAGCGCCCAGAAGTGCACGATCGACAAGCGATACGAATACACCGGGCGTTCGGCCTGCTTGGGCACGAAGTAGTACATCATCCCCAGAAAACCCGCAGTCAGGAAAAAGCCTACCGCGTTGTGCCCATACCACCACTGCACCATGGCATCCGTCGCACCGCCGTACAGCGAGTAGGACTTCGTCAGGCTGACCGGGATTTCCAGGTTATTGACGATATGCAAGATGGCCACGGTGATGATGAACGCGCCGAAGAACCAGTTGCCCACATAGATGTGCTTGGTCTTGCGTTTCATGATCGTGCCGAAGAACACGATGGCGTAGGCGACCCAGACGATGGTGATCAGGATGTCGATGGGCCATTCCAGCTCGGCGTATTCCTTTGAGCTGGTGTAGCCCAGTGGCAGGCTGATCGCGGCCAGCAGGATCACAAGCTGCCAGCCCCAGAAGCAGAACGCGGCGACTTTCGGCGCGAACAGCTGCGTCTGGCAGGTGCGTTGCACCGAGTAAAAGGAGCTGGCGAACAGCGCACAGCCACCGAACGCGAAAATCACCGCATTGGTGTGCAATGGGCGCAGACGGCCGAAGCTGGTCCAGGGCAAATCGAAGTTGAGCGCAGGCCAAACCAATTGGGCGGCGAGAAAAACCCCGAGCCCCATGCCGACGATGCCCCACACCACCGTCATAATGGCGAATTGGCGGACCACCTTGTAGTTATAGGCGGTACTTAAAGTAGTGTTCATGGTTCCCCATCCACGGTTCAACCCAAGCAAGTGCGGCACTTGGGCTGGAGTTATAGGCAGACTAAAAAGCGAGGCAAGCATGGGCAAAGAGCACAAGGCCAGTATTGACGGGGATCAATGGGCGCAGTGTGTACGGGAACATGGCTGGTTGTGGGATGTCGCCACGGGCAAGCGTTCGGGCGAGCCGGTCACGCTGATTCTGGCCCATGGCGCCGGTGCACCGATGGACTCGGCGTTCATGAACGACATGGCTGCACGCCTTGCCGGGCATGGCGTGAACGTGTTGCGCTTCGAGTTCCCGTACATGGTCCAGCGCCGCTTGGACGGGGGCAAGCGCCCGCCGAATCCGGCGCCGAAACTACTGGAGGCGTGGCGTGAGGTGTATGCCCAGGTGCGACGTCATGTCGCTGGGAAACTGGCGATTGGCGGCAAGTCCATGGGCGGGCGCATGGCCAGTTTGTTGGCCGATGAGCTGGGCGCCGATGGGTTGGTGTGCCTGGGCTATCCGTTTTATGCGGTGGGCAAGCCGCAAAAACCTCGGGTGGAGCATCTGGCTGCGCTTGCGACGCCGACGCTGATAGTGCAGGGCGAGCGTGATGCCTTGGGCAATCGAGCGGCGGTGGAGGGGTATGCCTTATCGCCGAGCATTGAGGTGATGTGGCTGGTGGCGGGGGATCATGATTTGAAGCCGTTGAAGGCGTCGGGGTTCAGTCATGAGCAGCATTTGGAGGCGGCGGCCATCAAAGCGTCAGGTTTTCTCGCCTGACGCTTTGTGAGGAGGTTGGGTGTTGCAACGTGATGAGCTTTTTAAGGGTATTCTTTTTGAATCTCGTACATTTCGAAATCACCCGTAACGTTCATGTGGGCCGACTCGTCTTTAAAAGTGGCTTTGAAAGAACCTGTTGCTCTTTCGGTAAGCGTATTGATGGTAATCGTTACTTCGGCCTCCTCAGCCATGTAAGTTATAATTGCATCAGCAGGGTCGTCGATGGATTCCTGAGCTTGAAATTCATATGTGAGATTGTAGGTTTTAGTTATATTTCCTTCTTCATAAGGGATGTTGAAAGTATAAATCAGAAAGTCCTTGTCTTTAAAAGATCCTGTTATTCCTTTGATGGCCCATCTCGTTTTATCTTTATTGTGGTAAAAATATACTCTTTTCGCGGATGTACTTTCGTTGCATTTAATCCACGTAAACGTATTTTTAGACGTGGGGTTTTCGTGATCTTCCAAGGAGTAGAGGTCGGTTGACATTATTAAGCTCCTTTATATCGGGGTGGGTTTAAGTTTGTCAGGGGGTTGAGGTCTCACTGTACGAGTATCCGTGAAAATGATGTGGCTACGGGCAGTCTTTTATAGGCATAAACGTGCCGTTAGTCATGTCTACACGGTCGCGGATTTTATTTTTAAAGGTGGCTTCGCAGCGCAACGGCTGCTGAGTCAGTGTAAGCGTTACATTGTATTCGTCTTCATAGGTGCCACCGCCGAAGGGAGCATAGTAAAAATTCGATTTCTCATCACCGTTTTTAAATGTTTCATCGATGATCTGTTCATTTTCATCGTCGCAGTAAATAAAAATAGCCCATTCACGGTATTGAGGCGTACCCCATTCTCCCTCCTCGCTGGTCAGATACCATGCCTTGCTTGAACTGGAGTAGGCCAACCAGCCCTCCGTCTTGTATTGAGTTTGTCCTTCTGTCCATTTAAAGACCGAATGTTGTGTGTCAAGGGTAGTTCCAGGCCACTCACAGCAGCATTTTATTTCGCGTAATTCCGACGCTGTGTCAGTGAAAGAACCTTCGAAATTCAGCGTTGTGTTCCCTGTGCTTTCGTCAACGGTTACTTCAATGTCGCCGACAGGTTTAATATGTTCTTCCGTTTCAGGTGCGTTATTGTTTGCACCTTGAATGTACAGGTGGGTGAAGGCTTCCGGGTTTTGCTTGATTGATTTGTTAGGTGATGTACTTATGGAGTCGCAAGGTATTTTCAGTAACAGTGATTGTTGAGTGTCTGGGGACTGGAGCGTCAACTTGACCCAATACTGATTATTGTATTCGGATAGGTGCAGTGGGAGAGCCCAGCCTTCCAATGTTCTTTCGTTGTTCGATGATTTTTCAGTCCATTGCACACGCCCCATGGTTTTTGGGAAGGGATGCAGGGCGCTATTTGAATCGGCAGGTCGGGACATGGCGGTGTGCTCCTGTTTGACAGGTTCACACTATAAGGAGGGAGGCGTTCAAAGGTTAACTGTGAGAATTGACAGTTTTATAGAATGCTTGGTGATAAAAAGATGATGAGTGATAGCCATCTGCAAGGGGCTCACTTGTTGGAGAAAGTGAGCCCTTGAAGTTCTACCGGTTAAAACGCTCCACCAGCGAGTACTGAGTATTCGCCGTATGAGTCAGTTCTTCACTCAACTGCGCCGAGTTCATCGCCTGCTCTGAGGTCTGGTCTGCCAACAGCGCAATAGTGCTGATGTTACGGCTGATCTCCTCGGCCACGGCGCTTTGCTCTTCGGTGGCCGCGGCAATCTGGGTGGTCATGTCGGTGATATTGGCCACCGCCTCGCTGATACCCACCAATGCCTGGTCCGCTTCCATCACCCGCGCCACACCTTCTTCGGCCTGGCGGTGCCCGGCGTCCATGGTTTGCACGGCCGCGGCCGCCGTGTGTTGCAGCTTGGCGATCAGGGCATGGATCTGCCCGGTGGATTCGGCCGTACGCTGCGCCAGTTGGCGCACTTCATCGGCGACCACCGCAAAACCACGGCCCATCTCACCGGCACGCGCGGCTTCGATAGCGGCGTTGAGTGCCAGCAAGTTGGTCTGGTCGGCGATGCCCTTGATTACATCGACAACGCCGCCAATTTCATCGCTGTCCTTGGCCAGTTGAGTGACGGTCACGCCGGTCTCGCCAACGGCGGCCGAAAGCCGCTGAATCGCCTCGCGGGTTTCCCCGGCGATATCGCGGCCGCGACCGGTCAGGCGGTTGGCTTCCTGGGTGGCGTCGGCGGTGCGCTGCACGTGGCTGGCGACTTCCTGGGTGGTTGCAGCCATCTGGTTGACGGCGGTGGCCACCTGTTCGGTTTCCACACGCTGACGTTCCAGGCCGCTGGAGCTGCTGTGCGCCAGGGTGTTGGACTGTGCCGCCTGATCGTTGAGGTGCTCGGCAGTGTCCTGCAAGCGGGTCAGGCAGGTCTTCAGACGCGCTTCCTGGCTGAGAATCGACATTTCCAGTCGGGCCTGGGCGCCACGGCTGTCGGTGTACATCTGCGCAATCAGCGGGTCGGACGTGGTCTGCTCGGCCAGGCGCAGCAAGCGCTTGAGGCCGCGCTGTTGCCAGCTCAGCCCCAGCAGGCCCAACGGCACGGACAACGCTGCCGCCAAGGCAAAGCCCCACTGGGAGGTGAGGGTGGCGCCGATCATGAAGCTCAGTTGGCTGACCAGGATAAACGGCAGCCAGTCCTGCAGCACCGGCAGCCATTTGTCGCGCTGGGGAATCGCCGACTTGCCCTGGTTGATGCGTTGATAAAGCGCCTCGGCCCGGCGGATCTGCTCGGCGGTGGGCTTGATGCGCACCGATTCGTAGCCGATCACCTGGTTACCGTCGAATACCGGTGTTACATAGGCGTTAACCCAGTAGTGGTCGCCGGTCTTGCAGCGATTCTTGACAATGCCCATCCATGGCAAGCCTTGTTTGAGCGTGGACCACATGTGTGCGAACACCGCCGAGGGCACATCCGGGTGACGCACCAGGTTGTGCGGAGCACGGACCAGTTCGTCGCGGGTGAACCCACTGATTTCGACAAACGCGTCGTTGCAGTAGGTAATGACACCCTTGGCATCTGTGGTGGAGATCAACCGTTGCTGAGCAGGGAAGGTACGTTCGCGCTGGGTAACGGGTTGGTTATTACGCATGATTGTTCAATCCGCAAGGCTTTCAGGGGTTATCGGCCATGCTGGGCATTTATTTAACTTATTTTTGCAACAATCCTGGGAGCAGAGTGCCGACTGTGGCGAGGGAGCTTGCTCCCGCTGGGCTGCGAAGCGGCCCCAAACAACTTGCGGGCGCTACGCACCGGAGCGGGAGCAAGCTCCGTCGCCACAACAGCTCGTTCTTACAGTCGGGCAGGCTTAGCTGGCCAGCATTGGGTAGGTGAACAAGCCGAAGTGCAGCAGATTCAAGCCAAAATGCGTGGCAATCGCTGCGCCGAGCCCGCCAAAGCGATACGCCAGGCCGTAACCGACCCCGGCAATACTGGCCAGCGTCACCCATTGCCAACCCGCACCGAAATGCATCAGGCCGAATAACAGCGAAGCCAGCAGCAGCGCAAGGTTCTCGCCGTAGGGCAAGTGTTTGAAACGTTGGCTCAGGCCGCCCTGAACATAGCCACGAAACAGCGCTTCTTCCACCAGCGTCACCAGCAGCAGGTTATTGAGTACCCACAGCCATGCCTGGTCCGGCCATTTCGGCGCCCAACTGATCATTCCCATCAGTGCGGCACCACCCAGTGCGACGATGGCGGTCAGGGTCAGTGCCAGTGCGGTGACGTAGATCGACAGGCGCAATGAGCGTCGCGCCACAATCCACGGGCAGGCCAGCAACAGCCAGAAGCCTATCAGGGGCTTGTCCTGGTTCAGGTACATCGAGAAGGGCACTGAGTCCGGAGTTAAACGCTGGGGCGCAATACCGCGGCCGTTATAGAAACCCGGCAGCCAGTGCATCACCAGGCCCAGGGCCAGTACGATAAACAAGCCTTGGCCCAAGTAGCGTGCCCAAGGGTTGCGTTGCTGGCGCACGGCGTACCCGGCCACCAGCAGCAGTGCGATGGAGACCGCCGCCAGTACGCCCAGTTGGCCGTAGATCAAAGCCACGACATAGCCAATGGAAAGTAGGGTGAGGTACAGCCAGGGCAAAGCAATCATGTGAAATCCTTCGAAAAATCCGGGCGGCATTATAGCGAGTGGCCAGGTTCCAGGGCATGAAAACGCCTCCATGTACAAGGCAAGGGGGAAAGGATTGCAAAGTATGTTTGCGGCTGGTTATAGTCGTCGCGTCTTTATATCCCTTCAAAAAGATCAGCACATGCCAGCTTCCCAGCGCATAGCGGTAGTCGATTCAGCGGTCAACGCCGTGGTCGTGCGGTGCCGTGGCAAGCAGCCTGCGCAGATCAGTCATTACCCCCCACCTGTCAGTAGCACGCCGGTGTACGCAGTCGTATCACCGCCGGGTGTTGGCATTTCGGGCTGATCAGCGATTCGCTGTTGCCCGTGCCTGCCTGAAAAAACCTACTGAAATTCAGTTTTTTACTGAGTCGGCTTTTTTGCCTGATAACAGGTGGTAACCATGTCTGTGCTTTCGAAACAATCCGTGGCCGCGGCGGCCTCGACGAGCTTGTTTGTCTTGCTGTGGAGCAGCGGGGCGATCTTCTCCAAGTTGGGCCTGGCCCATGCGTCGCCCTTTGCCTTTCTGTTGATCCGGTTTGCCATTGCCCTGATGGGGTTGGTAGTGCTGGTCCCGCTCCTCAAGTTGAAGCTGCCACGTCCCGGCAAGCCGCTGCTGTATGCGGCGGCGACGGGCCTGGTTTTGCTGGGGGCCTATCAGATCTTCTATCTGCTGGCCCTGGACCTCAACGTCACCCCTGGGGTGATGGCGACCATCATGGGTGTGCAGCCGATCCTCACCGTGGTGCTGATGGAGCGCCAACGCTCCTGGCGCCGGCTGTTCGGCCTGGGGTTGGGGTTGGCGGGCTTGATCATGGTGGTGTACCAGGGCATCGGGTTGGCGGGCATGTCCCTGGCGGGGATGGTGTTCGGGCTGCTGGCGCTGGCGAGCATGACGTTTGGCTCGATCATGCAAAAGCGCATCACCGACAATCCTTTGGGCACGCTGCCACTGCAATACTTGGCCGGGCTGTTGCTGTGCGGAGTGTTCGTGCCGTTCCAGCCGTTCCACTTCGAGCACAGTGCAGGCTTTTACCTGCCGGTGCTGTGGATGGGCTTGGTGGTGTCGGTGCTGGCGACGCTGTTGCTGTATCGGCTGATTGCCCGCGGCAACCTGGTGAATGTCACCAGTTTGTTCTATCTGGTGCCGGCGGTGACCGCGGTGATGGACTACCTGATCTTCGGTAACCGCCTGGCGCTGTTGAGCGTGCTGGGAATGGCGTTGATCATCGTCGGCTTGGTCTTCGTGTTCCGTAAGAGCTAGAAACCACCCCTGTAGGAGCGAGCTAGCTGTGGCGAGCAAGCTTGCTTGCGCTGGGGTGCGAAGCGCCCCTGGAGCTTGCGACTGCTACGCAGTCGAGCGGGAGCAAGCTCCCTCGCCACAGGGGCGCTCCTACAGTTTTTGCGGGCGCAACACCAACCACAACGCCCCGGCAATCAATACACCACCATACAGATGAGCCATGGACAGCGGTTCATCCAACAACAACGCCCCCCACAACACGCCGAACGGCGGAATCATGAAGGTCACGGTCATTGACTTGACCGGGCCGATGGATGACAGCAGGCGGAAGTACAGGATGTAGGCGAACGCCGTACATACCAGCCCCAATCCGAGCAGCGACACCCACACCTGCCAGCCGCCCCAACTCGCCGGTGGCTGGGTGATGGCGCTGAAGGCGAAGAACGGCAGCAAAAACAACGTAGCACCCAGCATACTGCCCAAGGCAGAGAGACGACTGTCCAACCCGCCGCGCTGATCCAGCCAGCGTCGCGCCAGGAAACCGGCGAAGCCATAGCAGGTGGTCGCCAGCAGGCATGCTAATGCGCCTATTAACAGTTCCAGATCAAATGCCACCGGCCCTGCGCGGGTGAGCACGGCAACACCAAGCAGACCCAAGGCCACACCCGCTATTTTTGCCGGCGTCAGGCGTTCGCTGAAAAACAACCCGCCGATCAGCACACCCATCAGCGGTGTAGTGGCGTTGAAAATCGCCGAATAACCCGCCGGCAGTACCTGCGCCGCCACCGAGTACATCGTCGCGGGAATCCCCGAGTTGATCACGCCCAGCAGCAGGACCGTCTTGAACTTGCCCTGGAAATCCCAGCTCACGCGCAGCATCGCCAGGATCACCAGTAAACCCGCGGCGGCAATCGACACGCGGAAAAACGCGGTGGGCACCGTGCCGATTTCCGGCGCGATGATGCGCATGAACAGGAAACTCGCGCCCCAGATGGCAGCCAGCCCCAGCAGATACAGGGTGTCAACAGGTCTCACGGAAAACTCCTATGCCAATCGGGCGCAGAAGTGTTGCCCAGCGGGCAGGTCGGCACAATGGCTAATTGCAGTCAGTTTGCCCCCGTGCAAAATCATTCTTCTCCTGCCTCGGTTCACTGGCTAAGCTCTGGGCTTCCAGATACCCGTTCGAGGTTTCCCGCATGTCGCAGTCCGCCCTCGCTATCGCCCGGATGATCCTCGACGGTTTCGACGATTACCGTGAGCACTTCCGCCAGATCACCGATGGCGCCCGTGAGCGTTTCGAGAAGGCCCAGTGGCAGCAGGGGCAGGCCGCGTCGGCGGCGCGCATCAACCTGTATGAGGAGAAAGTCGCTGAGGTGACTACTCGTCTGCGCGCCAGTTTCGACCCTGCTGGATTGCAGGACATCGGCCAGTGGCCCTTGGTAAAAAGCGCTTATATTGGCTTGATCGACCTGCGCTTTGACGATGAGCTGTCGGAGACCTGGTACAACTCGATCTTCTGCGGCCTGTTCAGCCATGACCTGATCAGTGACGGCTGCATGTTCATCCATACCACCCGGCCTAGCCTGCGTCGGGCGCGGGCGGCGCAAACCCGTATCTACACGCCGGCCGGTAAAATAGCGGACATGCTGGCGCAGGTCTTCTCTGACTACAGCTTCAGCGAGCCCTACGCCGACCTGCCCGCCGACCTGCGCCGCCTCGAAGCCCAGTTGCGGGAAAACCTGCCGGATTGGGTGTGCAAGGACCCGGACCTCAAGGTCGAGTTGTTTTCCTCAGTGCTGTACCGCAACAAAGGCGCCTACCTCGTGGGGCGTATCTACACCCGCGACGAACAATGGCCGTTGGTGATTCCGCTGCTGCACCGCGAAGGGCGTGGCATCCAGATCGATGCGTTGATCACTGACGAAGCCGACGTGTCGATCATCTTCTCGTTCACCCGTTCCTATTTCATGGTCGATGTACCCGTGCCAGCGGAATTCATCGGCTTTCTCAAGCGCATCCTGCCGGGCAAGCACATTGCCGAGTTGTACACCTCCATCGGTTTCTACAAGCACGGCAAATCCGAGTTCTACCGCGCGCTGATCAACCACCTGGCCACCACCGACGACCAGTTCATCATGGCCCCCGGCGTGCGCGGCATGGTCATGAGCGTGTTCACGCTGCCGGGTTTCAATACGGTGTTCAAGATCATCAAGGACCGCTTCTCGCCGTCAAAAAACGTCAACCGCGCCACGGTGATCGAAAAGTACCGCCTGGTGAAAAGCGTCGACCGGGTAGGGCGCATGGCCGACACCCAGGAGTTCGCCGACTTCCGCTTCCCCTTGAGCAAGTTCGAGCCCGAGTGCCTGGCCGAGCTGCTGGAAGTCGCCGCCGGTACCGTCGAAGTGGAGGGCGACACCGTGCTCATCCGCCACTGCTGGACCGAGCGACGCATGACCCCGCTCAACCTCTACCTCGACAACGCCAACCCCGCCCAGGTGCGCGAAGCATTGGAGGATTACGGCCTGGCGATCAAGCAACTGGCGGCGGCGAATATCTTCCCCGGCGACATGTTGCTGAAGAACTTTGGCGTCACCCGCCACGGCCGCGTGGTGTTCTACGACTACGACGAAATCTGCTTTCTCACCGAAGCCAACTTCCGCCATATTCCCGCGCCGCGCACCCCCGAGGATGAAATGGCCTCCGAGCCCTGGTACTCCATCGGCCCGCTGGATGTGTTCCCCGAAGAGTTCCCGCCGTTCCTGTTTGCCGACGCCGGGCAGCGCCGGTTGTTCGATGAGCTGCATGGCGAGTTGTACAACGCTGACTACTGGAAAGGCCTGCAGGACGCGATTCGTGCCGGCAAGGTGATCGACGTGTTCCCTTATAAGAGGAAAGAGCAGCCATAAGCTGCAAGCTGCAAGCTGCAAGCTGCAAGCTGCAAGGGGCAAGTGAAAGTAGGTCTGCCCTTACTTGCTGCTTGAAGCTTGCCGCTAGCAGCTGCTTTTCTGCGACAATCCGCCCCCTGCATAAATAGACGACCCAAACGCACCTGATGACTGACCAAGCACCCACCATCGACCAACTGCTCAAAACCCTCGATCACGCCATGCTCGCCGACCGCCACCGCTTGCGCCGGCAGTTGCTTGAGCTGCGCAAGAAGCCCGACGAGGACAAGTTGGCGCAGTGGGTGGCGCGCATGCAGGCATCGTGCGCGCAGGTCACGGCGCGGCGCGCCAGCCTGCCGGTGATTCGCTACGACGACAGCCTGCCGATTGCCGCCAAGCGCGATGAGATCAAGGACGCGCTGAACAAGCACCAGGTACTGATCATCGCCGGTGAAACCGGCTCGGGTAAAACCACGCAGTTGCCGAAAATTTGCCTGGAAATCGGCCGTGGCCAGTTCGGCCTGATCGGCCACACCCAGCCGCGCCGGATCGCGGCGCGCAGTGTCGCCAGCCGCGTCGCTGAAGAGCTGGCCACGCCATTGGGTGCGCTGGTCGGTTACCAAGTGCGCTTCGAAGACCAGAGTGACTCCAACACCCTGATCAAGCTGATGACCGACGGCATCCTGCTGGCCGAAACCCAGAACGACCGCTACCTCGAGCGCTACGACACGATCATCGTCGACGAAGCCCACGAACGCAGCCTGAACATCGACTTCCTGCTCGGCTACCTCAAGACCCTGTTGCCGCGTCGCCCCGACCTGAAAGTCATCATCACCTCGGCCACCATCGACCTGGAGCGCTTTTCCAAGCACTTCGACGATGCGCCGATTGTCGAGGTGTCGGGCCGTACCTTCCCGGTGGACACCTGGTATCGCCCACTCACCCTGGAACAGGACGAGGAGGGCAACCGCGTCGAGGACGACCTGACCGTCGACCAGGCGATCCTTGCCACCCTTGATGAAATCGCCGCCTATGAGCGCAGCGAACGGCGCAGTCCTGGCGACGTGTTGGTGTTCCTGCCCGGCGAGCGCGAGATTCGTGATGCGGCCGACATGCTGCGCAAGGCCCAGCTCAAGCACACCGAGATTTTGCCGTTGTACGCACGGCTGTCACCGGCCGAGCAACAGCGCATTTTCCAGTCCCACCCGGGCCGGCGCGTGGTACTGGCGACCAACGTCGCGGAAACCTCGCTGACCGTGCCGGGCATTCGCTACGTGATCGACAGCGGTACGGCGCGCATCAGTCGCTACAGCTACCGCGCCAAAGTGCAGCGTTTGCCCATCGAGGCGATTTCCCAGGCCAGCGCCAACCAGCGTAAAGGCCGTTGCGGCCGGGTTGAGCCGGGTATTTGCGTGCGCTTGTACAGCGAAGAAGACTTTATCGGGCGCCCGGAATTTACCGACCCGGAGATCCTGCGCACCAACCTCGCTGCTGTGATCCTGCAGATGCTGCACCTGCGCCTGGGCGAGATCACCGATTTCCCGTTTATCGAACCGCCGGATGGCAAGGCCATCAGCGACGGTTTCAACCTGCTGCAAGAACTCTCGGCGGTAGACCGCAACAGCCAGCTCACGCCGTTGGGCCGCCAGCTTGCCCGCTTGCCGGTGGACCCGCGCATGGGCCGCATGTTGCTGGAAGCGGCCAAGCTGGGCAGTTTGCAGGAAGTGTTGATCGTCGCCAGCGCCATGTCGATCCAGGACCCGCGCGAGCGCCCACCGGAGCGTCAACAAGCGGCCGACCAGGCCCACGCACAGTGGAAAGACCCGGATTCAGACTTCGCCGGGCTGGTCAACCTGTGGCGCGGTTTCGAGGAGCAGCGCCAGGAACTGACCGCCAGCCCGTTGCGCAACTGGTGCCGCAAAAACTTCCTCAACTACTTGCGCCTGCGCGAGTGGCGCGACTCCCATCGTCAATTGAGCCTGATCTGCCGCGACATGCAGCTGAGCCTCAACAAAGAGCCCGCGGACTATCCGAAGCTGCATAAAGCGGTACTGTCCGGCTTGCTCAGCCAGATCGGCCAGAAGACCGAAGACGGCGATTACCTCGGCGCGCGCCAGCGTCGCTTCTGGATTCACCCGTCTTCGGGCATCGGCAAGAAGCGCCCGCAATGGCTGATGACCGCCGAACTGGTGGAAACCACCAAGCTCTATGCACGCATGGTGGCGAAAATCGACGCCGACTGGATCGAGCCGCTGGCCGGGCATCTGATCAAGAAAAACCACTTCGAACCCCATTGGGAGAAGAAGCGCGGCCAGGTGGTGGCCTTTGAGCAGATCACCCTGTTCGGGCTGATCGTGGTCGGGCGCCGGCCGGTGCATTACGGGCCGATTGACCCGGTGGTGTCCCGTGAGTTGTTTATTCGTGAAGGCCTGGTGCGCGGCGAGATTCAGTCCCGTGCCAAGTGCCTGACGGCCAACCAGAAACTGCTGGAGCAACTCGACGAGCTGGAAGCCAAGGCCCGCCGTCGCGACATCCTGGCCGACGAAGAAACCCTGTACGCCTTTTACGATGCGCGCCTGCCCGCAGAGATTCACCAGACCGCCACCTTTGACAGTTGGTATAAGGTCAACAGCCAGAAAGACCCGCAACTGTTGATCATGCGTGAAGAAGACGTGCTGGCCCGCGAGGCCAGTGAAGTCACCGCCGCGCATTACCCGGACACCTTGCACCTGGGCGACCTGGCCCTGGCCTTGAGTTACCACTTCGAACCCAACCACCCCCGTGACGGCGTGACCCTGCGGGTGCCGGCGCCGTTGTTGCCGGCGTTGCCAGCCGAGCGCCTGGAGTGGCTGGTGCCGGGGTTGATCGAAGCCAAGTGCATCGCTCTGGTGCGCAACTTGCCCAAGGCGCTGCGCAAAAACTTCGTGCCGGTGCCGGACTTCGTCAAGGCTGCGCTGCAACGTATCGAATTCGGCCAGGGCTCTCTGCCCCAGGCGCTGGGGCGTGAATTGCTGCGCATGACCGGTGCGCGGGTCAGCGATGAGGCGTGGGCCGAGGCGGCGCAACAGGTGGAAAACCACCTGAAGATGAACCTGGAAGTGGTCGACGGCCAGGGCAAGTTCCTCGGCGAAGGCCGTGACTTGGCCGAGCTCACCGCACGGTTCGCCGAAGCCAGCCAGGCGGCCTTGGCCGTGCCGCAAACCGCGAAAAGCCAGCAGCCGGTAGAGGCCAAGGTGTTTGCGGCGGTGGCGGAAAAGACCCAGCAGAACATCGCCGGCCTATCGATGACAGTGTACCCGGCACTGGTGGAAGAGAACGGCACGGTCAAGGAGGGGCGCTTCTCGACCGCCGCCGAAGCCGAGTTCCAGCACCGTCGCGCCTTGCAGCGCCTGCTGATGCAGCAATTGGCGGAACCGGCGAAATTCCTGCGCGGTAAATTGCCGGGCTTGACCGAGCTGGGCCTGATGTACCGTGAACTGGGGCGTATCGACGCGCTGGTGGAAGACATCCTGTTGGCCAGCCTCGATACCTGCGTACTTGAAGGCGAAGATAGCCTGCCACGGGACGGCGCTGGCCTGGCAGCCTTGGCTGAACGCAAGCGCGGCGGTTGGACTGAGCACGCCGAACGCTTGGCGCGCCTGACCCTGGAAGTGCTGAAGCTCTGGCACGGCCTGCAAAAACGCTTCAAAGGCAAGATCGACCTGGCCCAGGCCGTGGCCTTGAACGATATCAAACAGCAACTGAGCAACCTGGTGTATCCAGGTTTTGTGCGGGAAACCCCGGCCCAGTGGTTCAAGGAACTGCCGCGTTTCCTCAAGGCCATTGAACTGCGCCTGGAAAAACTGCCGAGCCAGGTGCAAAAGGACCGCGTGTGGAGCAGCGAATTGGGCGGCCTGTGGGCGCAGTACCAGAACCGCCTGAACAAACACACCCAGGAAGGCAAGCGCGACCCGCAGTTGGAGCTATACCGCTGGTGGCTGGAGGAATACCGGGTGTCGCTGTTTGCTCAGCAGTTGGGCACCAAAGTGCCGATTTCCGATAAGCGCTTGAGCAAGCAGTGGAGTCAGGTAGAGCCCTGAACCCCTGGCCCACTTGTAGGAGCGAGCTTGCTCGCGAAAAACGTCAACGATAACGCGGCTCTCCTGAATAAACGCGGCGCCTGTGAGTTTTTCGCGAGCAAGCTCGCTCCTACAGGTATGAGGACAAACCCCTCCCACAATTGGATGTTTGTCTGGCATATGGCGCCAAATCACCGGCGTTGTGGCAAACTTCGCGGTTACAAGATTAGATAAAGCGTTGCCAGTTTGATGCCTGCTGGACGGAATCAAACGACTTACAGTTTGGTACGACGGTACCAATATCTTCTGCCTGACAGATTTAGAGGAACGACCGTGCATAACGTCGTCATCAGCGGCACCGGCCTGTACACCCCGGCCAACAGCATCTCCAACGAAGAGCTGGTGCAGTCTTTCAATGCCTACGTACAACAGTTCAACGCCGACAACGCCGCCGCTATCGAACGTGGCGAGGTGCAGGCGCTGACCGAGTCGAGCGCGGCATTCATCGAAAAGGCATCCGGCATCAAGAGCCGTTTTGTGATGGACAAAGACGGCATCCTCGATCCGCAGCGCATGGCGCCGCGCCTGCCCGAGCGCAGCAACGACGAATGGTCGGTGCTTTGCCAGATGGCCATCGGTGCCGCCGAACAAGCCCTGCAGCGCGCCGGCAAGACCGCCGCCGACATTGATGGCGTGATTGTCGCCTGCTCCAACCTGCAACGTGCCTACCCGGCGATCGCCATTGAAGTCCAGGAAGCCTTGGGTATCCAGGGTTTCGGCTTCGACATGAACGTGGCGTGTTCCTCGGCCACCTTCGGCATCCAGAACGCGGCCAACAGCATCCAGTTGGGCCAGGCCCGGGCGATCCTGATGGTCAACCCGGAAGTCTGCACCGGCCACCTGAACTTTCGTGACCGTGACAGCCATTTCATCTTCGGTGATGCCGCCACGGCGGTGATCCTCGAGCGTGCTGACCTGGCGACGTCCGAACATCAGTTCGATGTGGTGAGCACCAAGCTGCTGACCAAGTTTTCCAACAACATTCGCAACAACTTCGGCTTTCTCAACCGCACGGCGGAAGAGGGCATCGGCGCCCCCGACAAGCTGTTCGTGCAGGAAGGCCGCAAGGTATTCCGCGATGTTTGCCCGATGGTGGCCGAATTGATCGGCGAGCACTTGGCAGAAAACCAGCTGAGTGTGACTGATGTGAAGCGTTTCTGGCTGCACCAGGCCAACCTGAGCATGAATCACTTGATCGTGAAAAAATTGCTGGGGCGCGAGGCATCGGTGGAAGAAGCGCCGGTGATCCTCGATACTTACGCCAATACCAGCTCGGCCGGCTCGGTGATTGCGTTTCACACTTATCAGGATGACCTGCCCAAGGGCGCGGTTGCCGTACTCAGCTCCTTTGGCGCCGGGTATTCGATTGGCAGTGTGATCCTGCGCAAACGCTGAGTGTGTGGCCGGACGCGATCAACTGTGGGAGCTGGCTTGCCTGCGAAGTCATCGGCTCGGTGTGCCTGAATTACCGAGTTGTCTGGATCGCAGGCAAGCCAGCTCCCACACTGAGCGTATTTCCACGGCAATATTGAGGTAATCGATGGCAGCAGCGGACGATGCGCACCTGCTTGAACGCCTGCTCAAGGGTGAGCAGCGGGCTTATAAGGATTTGGTCAACACTTACCAGAGTGCGATGCGGGCAGTGGCGTATGCCATCGTCGGCCAGCGCCATGCCGATGAGGTGGTGCAAGATGCCTGGCTCTCGGTGGTGCGCAACCTGGCCAAGTTCGAAGGGCGATCGAGCCTCAAGACATGGTTATTGACGATCACTGCCAACTCCGCAAAGAGCCGTTACAAACAAAATCGTCGGGAAGTCCTTCTCGACGATTTGCCCTCACCCCACGGCACCATTGGCGATGAACGCTTCAGCCCGGATGATGGCCATTGGGCTGTCGCCCCTTACGCTTGGCACCAAGACACCCCGGAAGCGCTGCTGACCGAAGATGAACTGCGCAAATGCCTGGAGCATACGATTCTGAGTTTGTCCGAATTGCAAAGCAGTGTGCTGGTCCTGCGTGAACGCCAGGGCCTGGAACTGGAAGAAATCTGTAATCTTCTGACCCTTTCACTCTCCAACGTCCGTGTGCTGTTGCATCGAGCGCGGCTTAAAGTCTTCGCCACGGTGGAGCATTTTGAGGAAACGGGCGAATGTTGACCTGTAAAGAACAAGTAGCGCGTTCCAGTGACTATCTCGATGGGCAATTGACCTTTCGGGAGCGTCTGCTGGTGCGTCATCACTTGATGTTTTGTCCGAACTGCCGGCGCTTTATCCGTCAGATGCGCCTGATGCAGGCAACGCTCAAGCGTATGCCGCAGGAGCCGGTGGAGGGTGTTGATGCGCTGGCCGAACAACTGGCCGCCGAGCGGCGTAAAGACATCATGTAGGAGCGAGCTTGCTGTGGCGAGGGAGCTTGCTCCCGCTCGACTGCGCAGCAGTCGCAGGCTTTTGGGGGCGCTTCGCACCCCAGCGCAAGCAAGCTTGCTCGCCACAGCAAGCTCGCTCCTACATGCTAAGCGTTAGAACTTGGCTTCAGCATCCAGCTGCAAGGTGTTGGTATCGGCATCCCGCTGGGTCCGGCTGGCGAAGTCAGCCTTGGTCAGGAAGTAGGTGGCGCCGATGGCGAAGTTCTTGTCGATGTCATAGCTGACTTTCATCTTGTGACCGCGCGAGCCGGTGGTGCCGTTGGCGAAGTCCGAATCGGTGAAGGCGCCTACGACGGCGTTACGTTGAACGTCGCGGTAGTTGTAGTCCAGGTTCAAACCGAACACCTTGGACTTGGCACCCAGCAACCAGGCGGTGTCCTGGTCGGTCACCGCATCGTTGTTTTTCACGTACTGGCCGTAGAACGACAGCGGCACGGCCAGGCCACCGATGTCTGCTTGCGCAAAGCCTTCGTACAAGCGGAATTCATTGTTGGCCGAGTTGCCGTTGACCGCCAATGCGCAAGGCGTGGTGGTGGTTGTGCAGCGGCTGTCTTCGTCATTCTTGTAGGCGTAGATGCTGCCGCCCAAGGTCATTTTCAGGTTGTCGGTGACCGAGAACCGCGTGCCCAACTGGCCGGACGTCAGGCGCAGGTCATGGCGAAATTGCACGCCGTCACCGTCCACGTTGTCCTTGAGGTTGTAGTTACCCAGGCTACCGAACAGCTCAGCGCTGCTACCCAGTGGGTATTTGTAGGTGACGGCCAGGCCTTCAGGGTTGATGTCGCTATCCCAGATCACATCGCCCATGTTCACCCACGGCTGCAGCATCTTGCCGCCGATCACGTGCAGGTTCTTGATCTGGTCCGGGTGGTAGTCGATGTAGCCGAGGTCCAGCCAGATCGACTTTTTATCGAAGTAACCATCCTGGTCCTGGTTGGTGGAGCGTGCATCATCGCCGCCGCCGGTGGCGATACGGATACCGGTGTCCACCTGCGGGTTGATTTCGGTGTAGGCACCCAGGCGGGCACGAATGCGTTGACGGTCTTTGTCACGCCCACCGTTGTTGGGCTCGCCGTCGATCTTGATGGTTTCCTGGCGGAAGCGCACGTCACCCTTGAACTGGGTCTTGGCTGCCCAAGCCAATTTCTGGTCGAAGCTGCTCAGCTCGTTGGTTTTTTTCGCAGTGGCCGCGATCTGCTCGTTGGTCTCTTGTTGAGCCTGGCGTGCGATCTGCTGCTCTTTCTGATCCCTGGCCAGTTCCATTTGCAGTTCGGTGTACTGCGCCGCGGTGATCTGGCCGTTGGCCTTGAGCATGTCGAGCAATTTAGCGTCGACTGCAGCGCTGGCCGGAACGCTCAGTGCCAGCAACAGGCCGCCACACAGGACCGCCGCAGTTTTAGTGGAAGCAAGACGCATATCAATCTCCGAAAGTGAGGAGGGAGGGCAACACCCTCAAGGACACAACCGACCCATGACGGACGGAAAAAATGTCGCCCGGTAGACCCGGACGCTCTAAAAACTGGCGTCAGTATCGCGACCGTTTATGACGGAGTAGTGGCTAAGTGATTTCATCTAGATGACAAATCGTTACGCAACGGAACTAAGGGTTTTGACGTCTGTCCGCGTGTTTTGAGGATGTGTGCGCGGCTGTGATCAGCGATACTCCCCAGGTTTTCATGCCAAGAAACAATGAGGATGCCGATGCCGCTGCAACGCCTGGACAGCCTGTCCGATATCGCTGCGCACACGTGGGATGCCCTGATGCCACAGGCCCAGCCGTTTATGCAGCATGGGTTTCTCAGTGCGCTGGAAGACAGCGCCAGCATCGGCCCGCATTCGGGCTGGCAGACGGAGCACTTGCTGCACTGGGAAGGCGACCGGTTGATGGCGGCATTGCCGGGTTATCGCAAATGGCATTCTTATGGCGAGTACGTGTTCGATCACGGCTGGGCCGACGCTTGCGAGCGCGCCGGCATCGACTATTACCCCAAGTTGCTGACGGCCGTGCCGTTCAGCCCGGTCGGTGGGCCGCGCGTATTGGCTGCCAGTGCCGCAGACGCTTTCGAATTGCTTAATAGCCTGCCGGGGTATCTGGAGATCGAGGGCCTGTCGAGCGCCCATATCAACTTTACCGATGCCCTCGCCGATGAAGCCATGGCCCAACACCCCGGCTGGTTGCAACGCTTGGGTTGTCAGTTTCATTGGCAGAACCGTGGTTACCGCGACTTCCAGGATTTCCTCGACGCCCTGAGTTCACGCAAGCGCAAACAGATGCGCAAAGAGCGCGAACAAGTGGCAGGGCAGGGTATCGAGTTCGAGTGGTTGCAAGGCCATGAGCTGAGCGAATCCCAGTGGGATTTTGTTTACGCCTGCTACGCCAACACCTACGCGGTGCGTCGGCAATCGCCCTACCTGACCCGCGTATTTTTCAGCTTGTTGGCTGAGCGCATGCCGGCAGCCATACGCGTAGTCTTGGCCAAACAAGGCACGCGCCCGGTGGCCATGGCCTTCAGCCTGCTCGGTGGCGACAGCTTCTATGGTCGCTACTGGGGTTGCCTGGCGGAATTCGACCGCCTGCATTTCGAAACCTGTTTCTACCAGGGCATGGACTACGCCATCGCCCACGGCCTGCAACGCTTCGATGCAGGTGCCCAGGGTGAGCACAAATTGATTCGCGGGTTTGAGCCGGTGATTACGCGGTCATGGCACTACCTGCGCCACCCGGGGTTGAAGAACGCTGTGGAAGATTTTCTTGAGCGCGAACGGGTGGGGGTTCTGGCGTATGCCGAAGAGGCGAGGGCGGCCCTGCCTTATCGGCACTCTGACGGCACGTGAAACACCCTGTAGGAGCGAGCTTGCTCGCGAAGAACGTGCAGACGACGCGGGATTACAGCTGTATGCACCGCGTCATCGTTGGCGTTTTTCGCGAGCAAGCTCGCTCCTGCAGGGATTGGGTCAAGCTGTTTTTTCTGCACCCACCCATCGGTACGTAATGCCGCCGATCACCGCGCCGAGGATGGGCGCGAGCCAGAACAGCCACAATTGCTGCAGCGCCCAGCCGCCGACAATCAACGCAGGCCCTGTGCTGCGGGCCGGGTTGACCGAGGTGTTGGTCACCGGGATGGAGATCAGGTGGATCAGCGTCAGCCCCAGGCCGATGGCGATGGGCGCGAAGCCTGCCGGGGCTCGACGGTCGGTGGCGCCAAGGATGATCAGCACGAACATCGCCGTCATCACCAGCTCACAGACAAAGCCTGCCGCCATTGAATAACCACCGGGTGAATGCTCGCCATAACCATTGCTTGCCAGCCCGGAGGCCAGTTCGAACCCGGGTTTGCCGCTGGCGATGAAGTACAGCAGTGCGGCGGCGATGGCGCCACCGATCACTTGCGACACGATGTAGGCCGGCAACTCCCTGGCCGGGAATCTGCCGCCGACCACCAACCCCACCGAGACGGCCGGGTTAAGGTGACAGCCGCTGATATGCCCGATGGCAAATGCCATGGTCAGCACCGTGAGCCCGAAAGCCAGGGACACCCCGAGCAGGCCGATGCCGACGTTGGGGAACGCTGCGGCCAACACCGCACTCCCGCAGCCACCCAACACCAGCCAAAACGTACCCAGTCCTTCCGTTACGGAACGTTTGAACAGTGACATGAACACTTCCTTAGATTGCTCTATCTGATTAACGGTCTGTGTGGCTTCCCTGCTGCCTTAAATCAGGGCCCTCCTGGGGCCTGATTGCAGTACAGCAGGATTGTCTCGCAAGACCAGCCAGATAGAGAAAGCTGTCAGAATTGTTCGGAATTGAGCGGGGCTTTACCCAGCAAAATCAGTCTATGCCGACAAAACCCCCGGTCTGATGCTGCCATAACCGCGAATAAAGCCCGCCGTATGCCAGTAACTCGGAATGGCTGCCGCTTTCGGCAATCTGGCCTTTTTCCAGCACCACCAGGCGGTCCATTCGTGCGATGGTCGACAACCGGTGTGCAATTGCGATCACCGTCTTGCCCTGCATCAGGGTTTCCAGGCTCTCCTGGATCGCCGCTTCCACTTCAGAGTCCAGCGCAGAGGTGGCTTCGTCCATGATCAGGATCGGTGCGTCCTTGAGCAGCACACGGGCGATAGCGATACGCTGGCGTTGCCCGCCGGAGAGTTTCACCCCGCGTTCACCCACATGGGCATCCAGCCCGGTGCGGCCCTCGGAATCCGACAGCAGCGGGATGAATTCATCGGCGCGGGCCTTGTGCACCGCCGCCCACAGTTCTTCGTCTGTCGCGTCGGGCTTGCCATACAGCAGGTTGTCGCGGATCGAGCGGTGCAGCAACGAGGTGTCTTGGGTGATCATGCCGATTTGTGCGCGCAGGCTCTCCTGGGCGACCTCGGCGATGTCCTGGCCGTCGATGAGGATGCGCCCGCCCTGCAGGTCGTAAAGGCGCAGCAGCAGGTTGACCAGCGTCGACTTGCCCGCGCCGGATGGGCCGATCAAGCCGATCTTTTCCCCGGCCTTGATCTCAAGGTTGAGGCCGCCAATGATTCCGCTCTTCTTGCCGTAGTGGAAGTCCACTTGCTCAAAGCGTACCTGGCCGTGGGGCACCGTCAGGCGCGGAGCGTTTTCCCGATCGATAACGGCCAGTGGCTGGGCGATGGTCTTCAGGCCGTCTTGCACAATGCCGATGTTTTCGAAGATGCCGTTGACCACCCACATGATCCAGCCGGACATGTTGACGATGCGGATCACCAGGCCGGTGGCCAGGGCAATCGCGCCCACGGAAATCAGCGACTGGGTCCACAGCCACAGGGCCAGGCCAGTAGTGGTGACGATCAGCAGGCCGTTCAGAATACAGATCACGGTGTCCATGCTGGTGAGCACGCGGGCGGCCAGTTGGGTTTTTTCGGTCTGCTCGATGATCGCTTGCTTGGCGTATTCCTGTTCGTTCTGCGTATGGGCGAACAGCTTCAAAGTGGTGATATTGGTGTAGCCGTCGACGATTCGGCCCATCAGTTTGGAGCGCGCCTCGGAGGAAATCACCGAGCGTTCTTTCACCCGAGGTACGAAGTAACGCAGGGCCAGGCTGTAGCAAACGATCCAGGTGATCAGCGGAATCATCAGCCGCCAGTCGGCCTCGGCAAACAACACCAGGGCACTGATGGCGTAGATCGACACGTGCCAGATAGCCTCCGCGGTCGCCACCGCCGAGTCACGCAAGGAGTTGCCGGTTTGCATGATCCGCTGGGCGATGCGCCCGGCGAAATCGTTTTGAAAGAAATTCAGGCTCTGCTTGAGCACGTAGCTGTGGTTCTGCCAGCGAATCAGGCTGGTCATGCCAGGGTTGATGGTCTGGTGCACCAGCAAGTCATGCAGGCCGTTGAAGAGCGGGCGCAACAACAGGGCGACCACGGCCATCCAGATCAGCTCGGCGCTGTGGATCTGGAAAAAATTCGCCGGTGGCGTGCCCTGGGCCAGGTCGATGATGCGGCTCAGGTAGCTGAACAACGCAACTTCGATCAGGGCGCCGACCAGCCCCACCACCAGCAGCGCGGCGAAGCACGGCCACACCTGGCGCAGGTAATAGAGATAGAAGGGCAGGACTTTTTCGGGAGGGGCCGCGCTGGGGGCGTCGCGGAAAATATCGATCAGTTGTTCAAAACGACGATAGAGCATTAGGTTTGACGCCCGCCGGGCGGGCTCTCCTTTCAAAGGTGCACGGTGCCATGCGGGCACCGTGCAAAGCTGCCTGCGGACCTCAGTCGATGCGCTTGGCCGACTTGATGATCACAGGATCGATAGGCACGTTCTGCATGCCTTGCTTGGTGGTGGTCTGGGAGTTGACGATGATGTCTACCACGTCCATGCCCTTGACCACTTTGGCGAACACGGCATAACCGGCATCGCGGCCCGGGTCGAGGAAGGCATTGTCGGCCACGTTGATGAAGAATTGGCTGGTGGCCGAGTTCGGGTCATTGGTGCGAGCCATGGACAAGGTGCCACGCACGTTATGCAGGCCATTGCTGGCTTCGTTCTTGATCGGTGCTTCGGTCGGCTTTTGCGCCATTTGCTGGGTGAACCCGCCGCCCTGGACCATGAAGCCGGGGATCACGCGGTGAAAGATCGTGTTGGTGTAGAAGCCCTTGTCGACATAGGCCAGGAAGTTCTTGGTGCTGATCGGCGCCTTGACCGGGTCCAGTTCGATTTCAATCTGGCCGTTGGTGGTGTCGAGCAACACGTGTGGCGCCTTGGCCGGCTCGGCCGCCATCAGGTTGGCAGCGAACAGGGCGGAACCGGCAAAGAAGGCGATTTTTTTCAGCATGGGTCAGTGATCCTGGGTAGTGGTTTCGACGGTCTTTAGAAACTCGAGCAAGGTCGCGTTAAAGACCTCGGGTTGATCCAAGGGCGTGGCATGGCGGGAATCTTCGATGACCACCAGCCGCGCATCGGGCAGCAGTTTTACATAGATTTCTTTCTGCGCCACGGGGGTGTAGTCATGGTCGGCGCTGATGACCAGGGTTGGACAGGCAATTCTCGACAGTTGTTCCTGCACGCCCCAGCCCACGATGGCGTCGAAGCTGGCGAGATAAGCACGTTTGTCGTTGCTTGCCCAGCGTTCGGCCATCTTGCGGCGCAGGTCGGCCTGCTCCGGTTTTGGGAACAGCCGATCGCCCAAGGCCTTGCCGATGGTGCCCAGGCTGAGCACGCGGGCCAGGGTCCAGCGTTTGGCCCACTGCCAATAGTCGTCGGCACTGCGCACCTTGACCTCAGGCGCGCTGTTGACGATGCACAGGCTTTTGACCCGCAGGGGTTCATCCACCGCCAGTTGGAAGGCGATCATGCCGCCCATGGATAAACCCACCACGTGGGCCGCTGGCAGGTCCAGGTGTTCGATCAGGGCGACCAGGTCGAAGGTAAACCCTTTGATGCTGTAGCGCTCCCGGGGTTTGTCCGAGCGACCATGGCCGCGCACGTCAACCACGATCAGGCGGTAGTGCCGGGCGAGTACCGGTACTTGCAGTTCCCAATCCTGGCTGCTGGAGCCCAGGCCGTGAATCAGGATCAGGGGGTTGCCATGGCCGTATTCCTCGTAATGCAGGCTGCAGCCTTCATGATCGAACCAGGCCATGGATGAACTCCGTTTCAGGCTTGTTGGGGGGCGGCAAAGGGCGCGTCCAGGGGAGCGGTGTCAAAGGTGCGCAGCAATTCCACGAGGATCTGCGTGGCGGGCCCCAAGGGTTTGTCTTTGTTGGAGTACAGGTAAAACGTCGGGTTGCGACTGCCACCTTTTTCCAGGGGAAGCTGCTTGAGCACGCCTTCCTTGAGTTCGCGCTCGATCATGTGCCGGGGCAGCCAGGCAAAGCCCAGGCCGCTGCCGACGAAGGTGGCGGCAGTAGCGAGGCTGCCGACGGTCCAGCGCTGTTCGGCGCCTAGCCAGCCGACGTCGCGCGGTTGTTGGCGGCCGGAGTCACGGATCACCACCTGCATCTGGCTCTCCAGGTCGTGGAAACTCAGCTCACGGTTGAGGCGATGCAGCGAGTGATCGGGGTGGGCCACGGCGACGAACTCCACATCGCTCATTTCCGTGCCCAGGTAGCCCGGGATGATAAACCCGCAAATGGCCAGGTCCGCCATGCCGTCGAGCAGCAACTCTTCGACGCCGGACAGCACTTCTTCGCGCAGGCGCACCCGGCAGCCACGGCTTTGGGGCATAAAGGCGGTCAGCGCGCGAACGAGGCGTGCGCTGGGGTAGGCGGCATCCACCACCAGGCGCACTTCGGCTTCCCAGCCCTGCTCCATGTGATGGGCGAGGTCTTCCAGTTGGCTGGCGTTTTTCACCAGTTGGCGGGAGCGGCGCAGCAGCACTTCACCGGCTTCGGTCAGCACCGCCTTGCGCCCGTCGATACGCAGCAAGGGGACGCCGAGTTGGTCCTGCATGCGCGCTACGGTGTAGCTCACTGAAGATTGCGAACGGTGCAGCGCTTCGGCGGCTTGGGCAAAGCCGCCATGATCGACCACGGCTTGCAAGGTGCGCCATTGATCGAGGGTAACGCGGGGCGCTTTCAAGATGAGCTCCTCTTGTCCTAAGCTGGCGGTCCTTATTGGAGACTGCCGAATGAGAAAATTGTGTTGTGTGTTGCTGGCGCTGCTGCCGATGAGTGCGTTTGCCTACCCTATCGACGTGACGAAAAAGATTGATGGCGTGAGCATTGATTACACCGCCTCCGATGTGGACGGCGACATCAGTTCGATCCAGCTGAACAACTACGGTACCCAGGACGCGGTGTGCAAGGTTACCTTCACCAACGGCCCGGAATCGCCACGCCGTCGTACCGTGACCGTGCCTGCTGGCAAAAGCACTAACACCACGGTCAAGTTCAACCGCTCCATCATCAAGATGCGTATTGCCTTGGACTGCGCGCCAAAATAATGCAACAGCGGAGCACGCCCACAGGAATACTCCGCTTATAAACAAATTTGTAGATGGGTTATAGCAGTTTTTTGCGCTTTTTTATCGAATGGGCCCTGGTTAACCTTCTCTCCATCGACTTACAGCAATTACCGATGGAGCCTACGAAGCCATGTCCAATGTTCTGATCATCGAAAGCAGTGCGCGCCAGCAGGATTCCATTTCCCGCCAGCTCACCCAACAGTTCATCAGCCAATGGCAAGTCGCCCATCCGGCAGACCACATCACCGTGCGCGACGTCGCGCTCAATCCGGTACCCCACTTGGATGCCAACCTGTTGGGCGGTTGGATGAAACCGGCGGAGCAGCGTAACGACGACGAACAGGTGTCCCTGGACCGCTCCAACGAGTTGACTGACGAACTGCTGGCCGCCGACGTGTTGGTGATGGCCGCGCCGATGTACAACTTCGCTATCCCCAGCACCCTCAAAGCCTGGCTGGATCACGTGTTGCGGGCCGGTGTGACTTTCAAATACACCGCCACTGGGCCCCAGGGCCTGTTGACCGGCAAGCGCGCCATCGTGCTCACCGCACGCGGCGGTATTCACACGGGTGCTACCTCGGATCACCAGGAACCGTACCTGCGCCAGGTCATGGCATTTATTGGCATTCATGACGTCACCTTCATTCACGCCGAAGGCGTCAACCTGGGCGGCGACTTCCAGGAGAAGGGCGTCAATCACGCCAAGGCACTGCTGGCCCAGGTGGCCTGAGGCGTTAATCGTCAGATAATCCCGTGCTGCTTATATAGCCCCACGCAAACCCTTCAAGTACGCGTATCGAACCTCCCTTTGCACTTTTTGCTCCTGAGTGCTCCTGCCCGACTGCCGCTTTAGCGAGGTCGGGTTTTTTTTGCGCCGAGTTTCTTCAAAAACCAAAAAGCTTTAATGTCGCGCCCATTCGAAACGAGGCGCGCATGGGCTATCTACTGGTTGTCACCCTGATTCAGGCATTTTCCTTCAGCTTGATTGGCGAATACCTCGCCGGTCACGTCGACAGTTACTTTGCGGTGCTGGTGCGCGTGGTGCTGGCCGGGCTGATCTTTATTCCGCTGACGCGCTGGCGCTCGGTGGAGCCCGCATTCATGCGCGGCATGTTGGTGATCGGTGCATTGCAGTTCGGCGTGACCTACGTATGCCTGTACCTGAGCTTTCGTGTGCTGACGGTGCCGGAAGTGCTGCTGTTCACCATCCTCACACCGCTGCATGTGACCCTGATCGAGGACGCGCTTAATCGTCGCTTCAATCCCTGGGCGCTTGTGGCGGCCCTGGTGGCGGTGGGGGGGGCGGCGGTGATTCGTTTCGATCAGATCACCCCGCATTTCCTGATGGGGTTCTTGCTGCTGCAATTGGCCAATTTCACCTACGCCGCCGGGCAAGTCATGTACAAGCACCTGGTGGCGCGTTACCCCAGTGATCAGCCGCACTTCCGGCGTTTCGGTTATTTCTACCTGGGCGCCTTGTTGGTGGTGTTGCCGGCGTTCCTGCTGTTCGGCAAGGCTGACTTCCTGCCGCAAGCGCCGCTGCAATGGGGTGTGCTGGTGTTCCTCGGGTTGGTCAGCACCGCGCTGGGCATGTACTGGTGGAACAAGGGCGCCTGCCTGGTCAATGGCGGCACCCTGGCGGTGATGAACAACCTGCATGTGCCGGTGGGGTTGCTGCTGAACCTGCTGATCTGGAACCAGCACGAACCGCTGGGCCGTTTGGCCCTGGGCGGCCTGGTGATTCTGGGGGCGGTTTGGATCAGCCGGCTGGGTGTGCGTCGGGCGGTGTCGTCCCCATCGTGATCACCACCTTGCCTTTGGCGCGGCCTTGTTCGACATAGTCCAGGGCCGCCGCTGTGGATTCGAACGGAAAGGTACGGTCGATAACCGGCCGGATACTGCCGGACTCGACCAGCGCGGTGATTTCATCCAGTTGTGCGCCACTGGCACGCATGAAGACAAACTCATAGCTCACGCCTTGCTTGCGTGCTTTCCTGCGGATACCGCTGCTCAACACACCCATGACCAGGCCCAATAACCAGGGCAGGTTCTGGGCGCGGGCGAAGGCGGGTGTCGGCGGCCCGGAGATGGAGATGAGCTGACCGCCGGGCTTGAGAATCTTCAGTGACTTGGCCAGCGCATCCGGGCCCAGGCTGTTCAGCACCACATCGTAATCCCGCAGCACGGCCTCGAAGGCTTGCTGTTTGTAGTCGATCACTACATCCGCGCCCAACGCCTTGACCCACTCGACATTGGCGGTGCTGGTGGTGGTGGCGACAAAAGCGCCCAAATGCTTGGCCAACTGAATGGCGATACTGCCCACTCCGCCTGAGCCCGCATGAATGAACACTTTCTGGCCTTTCTTCAGCTTCGCGGTTTCCACCAGCACCTGCCACGCCGTGAGCGCGACCAGGGGCAGGGCCGCGGCTTGCTCCATGGTGATGTTGTCGGGTTTGCGCGCCAGTGCGTCTTCGTGCACGGCAATCAACTCAGCGAAGGTGCCGATACGCTGCTGGGGCGGGCGGGCGTAGACTTCGTCCCCCGGCTTGAAGCGTCGTACCGCCGCGCCGACGCTGAGCACCACGCCGGCCAGGTCATTGCCGAGTGTCAACGGCATCGCATAGGGCAGGATCAGTTTGAATTCGCCCTTGGCGATCTTTGCATCCAGCACATTGACGCTGCTGGCCCGCACCTGAACCAGCACGTCATGCTCACCCACAACAGGCGCGGGGGCCTCGGTGAGGCGGCCGGGCTGTTTGCCGTACCGTTCGATGGAAAATGCCTTCATGGTTCAACGCTCGTTGCTTCGGTGAGAAGGGGCAGGCGCGCAGCACGCCTGCTACCGGTTGTTCAGGCGTTGGCCAGGTAACGCTCGGCAACCTGGGACTGCTTGATCTGTGCCAGCAAGCCTTGCCGCGCAGCCTGCAACGCGTCCCAACGGGCGCCGTCCTGCAACGGCGGAATGGTCACCGGCTCGCGGCGATCGAACCCCACCAGCGCTGCGTCCACCAGATCACCCACTTCCATCACGTCGGTGAGGGTGTTGATATCGATGCCCGCACGCTCCCAGATCTCGGTACGCGTGGCGGCGGGCAGCACGGCTTGCACGTACACGCCTTTGGGCGCCAGCTCCAGGCTCATGCCCTGGGACAGGAACAACACGAACGCCTTGGTCGCGCCGTACACCGTCATGCCGAATTCCGGGGCCAGGCCCACTACCGAGCCGATGTTGATGATAGCGCCGTTGCCCGCTGCCGCCAGGCGCGGGGCGATAGCACTGGCCAGGCGCACCAGTGCAGTGGTGTTGAGGGCGACCAACTGCGCGACGCTGTCGGTGGACTGCTCGATAAAACCGCCGGACTGCGCGGCGCCGGCATTGTTGACCAGGGTGCCAATGCTGGCGTCATCACGCAGGCGCGCTTCAACTGCTGCCAGGTCAGCGGTCTGGGTCAAGTCGGCGGGGAGGATATCAACGCTGACGGCGTGGTGCTCACGCAACCTGGCGGCGAGCGCTTCCAGGCGCGTGATGTCACGGGCGACCAGTACGAGGTCGTGGCCGCGTGCGGCAAAGCGTTCGGCGTAGGCGGCGCCAATGCCGGTCGAAGCGCCAGTGATCAGAACGGTGTTGGAAGTACTCATGGTGTGATGCTCTGTGAGTGCGAGGAGGTTTTATGATGTCGATCATAATCAAAGCTGTCAACGGTTTTGATTATGATCGACATCATAGTAATATGCCTATCTCGCACGCTGTCAGGACCACAGACATGAAGATCACCAAGGCGCAGTCACAGAGCAATCGGGCCCATATCGTCGCGACAGCTTCGGAGCTGTTCCGCGAGCGGGGTTTCGATGGGGTGGGCGTGGCCGAGTTGATGGCTGCGGCCGGTTTTACCCAAGGCGGCTTTTACAAGCACTTCGGTTCCAAGGCGGACTTGATGGCGGAAGCAGCCGCCAACAGTCTGGCGCAGTCACTGGCCGACAGCGCGGAGATGGAGGTGGAGCAGTTTTTCGAGGTTTACCTGTCCAGGCAGCACCGCGACCATCGCGGCGGCGGATGCACATTGGCGGCGTTGTGTGCCGATGCCGCCCGTCAATCGGACACGCTGAAGGCGACCTTTGCCGACGGTTTGGAAAATACCCTGCAGGCCCTGGAAGCAAAGTACAACGCAGCTCATGAGACGCCACAAGAAGGCGTGCGCGCGAAAATGCTCGACAGCATGGCCCATGCCATCGGCGCAATCATGTTGTCGCGGGCGTGCCCGGATGATTCCGCACTGGCCGATGAAGTGCTTGAGGTTTGCCGCAAGGAGATTACGGCGTCACTGCCGTAATCCCGTTTGCATCACCTCATGCCGTTTCGGCGACGGGTACCTGCGTGGCCCCGGCCAATGCCGGCAGCACGCCGGCGCGCAGGTCGTTGCCGCTCGGCTGCTGATACAGGCTCAGCCCGAACTCCGGCAACACCGCCAACAGATAATCGAAGATATCGCCCTGGATCCGCTCGTAATCGCCCCACGCCGTGGTGCGGGTAAAGCAGTAGATCTCCAGCGGCACGCCCTGGGCGGTAGTTTGCATCTGGCGCACCATGCAGGTCATGTTCGGCTGGATGTCCGGGTGGCTTTGCAGGTATGCCAGTGCGTAGGCGCGGAAGGTGCCGAGGTTGGTCATGCGCCGACGGTTGGCCGACAGTTGCGCGCTGTGGCCCTGAGCCTCGTTCCAGGCCTTGAGTTCGGCCTGCTTGCGGCTGATATAGCCGCTGAGCAAGTGCACCTGGGTCATGCGCACTTCTTCCTCGTCGTTCAGGAAGCGTACGCCGCTGGCGTCGATGTACAGGCTGCGCTTGATACGGCGCCCACCGGAGGCCTGCATGCCACGCCAGTTCTTGAACGACTCGGACATCAGGCGCCAGGTGGGGATGGAAACGATGGTCTTGTCGAAGTTCTGCACCTTCACCGTGTGCAGGGTGATGTCCACCACATCGCCATCGGCACCCACCTGGGGCATTTCGATCCAGTCACCGACGCGCAGCATGTCGTTGCTGGTCAATTGCACACTGGCGACGAACGACAGCAGCGTGTCCTTGTACACCAACAGAATCACCGCCGACATCGCACCCAGGCCCGACAGCAGCAACAGCGGCGAGCGGTCGATCAGGGTGGCGACGATGATGATCGCGCCGAACACGAACAGCACCATTTTCGCCAGTTGCACATAGCCCTTGATCGAGCGGGTGCGTGCGTGTTCGGTGCGTGCGTAGATATCCAGCAGCGCGTTGAGCAGGGCACTCATGGCCAAAACCATGAACAGAATGGTGATCGCCAGGGCGACGTTGCCGATAAACAGAATGGCGGTCTTGCTCAGGTCCGGCACCAGGTACAGGCCGAACTGGACCACCAGCGATGGCGTCATCTGCGCCAGGCGATGGAAGACTTTGTTATGCCGCAGGTCGTTCAGCCAGTGCAGGGCCGGCTGCCGGCCGAGCAATTTGACCGCGTGCAGGATGAGGTAACGGGCGACCCTTCCCACCACCAATGCCACCACCAGCAACACCAGCAAGCCTAGGCTGGAATGCAGGACCGGGTGTTCATCGAGGGCGCCCCAAAGGTCTTGGACGTTGAGCCAGAGCTGTTTGATATCCATGAGTGAACCGATTCTTCTGTAAGACAACACGGGGCGATTAGAGCATTTAAGTGCAACAAAGTTGACGCTCTGGACAAAATCGCTGACAAAAAAGCAGCTGATTAGCCCCGTTCGCGTAAAGAAACTCGGTTTGGGCGCCCGAAACCGGTAACCTATGCAGCTGATATTTTGTATTTCTTCGAGGTAGCACCCGTGTTTTCCCAATTCGCCCTGCACGAACGCCTGCTTAAAGCCGTGGCCGAGCTTAAATTTGTCGAGCCTACGCCTGTGCAAGCAGCGGCCATCCCGCTCGCGCTGCAAGGGCGTGACCTGCGGGTGACGGCGCAAACCGGCAGCGGCAAGACCGCCGCTTTCGTCCTTCCGGTACTTAACCGCCTGATCGGCCCGGCCAAAGTGCGCGTCAGCATCAAGACCCTGATCCTGCTGCCGACCCGCGAGCTGGCCCAGCAGACCCTGAAGGAAGTCGAGCGCTTCTCGCAGTTCACCTTCATCAAGTCCGGCATCATTACCGGTGGCGAAGACTTCAAGGTCCAGGCCGCGATGTTGCGCAAGGTACCGGACATCCTGATCGGCACCCCAGGGCGCATGATCGAGCAGCTCAACGCTGGCAACCTCGACCTCAAGGAAGTCGAAGTGCTGGTGCTCGACGAAGCCGACCGCATGCTCGACATGGGCTTTGCCGATGATGTGCAACGTCTGGTCGGTGAGTGCGTCAACCGCCAGCAGACCATGCTGTTCTCCGCCACCACCGGTGGTTCGACCCTGCGCGATATGGTCGCCAAGGTGCTGAACAACCCTGAGCACTTGCAGGTCAACAACGTCAGCGACCTGAACGCCACCACGCGCCAGCAGATCGTCACCGCTGACCATAACGTGCACAAAGAACAGATCCTGAACTGGTTGTTGGCCAACGAGACCTACCAGAAGGCCATCGTGTTCACCAACACCCGTGCCGCCGCCGACCGTATCTACGGGCGCCTGGTTGCGCAGGAATACAAGGCGTTCGTGCTGCACGGCGAGAAAGACCAGAAGGACCGCAAGCTGGCCATCGACCGTCTCAAGGCGGGCGGCGTCAAGATCCTGGTGGCCACCGATGTTGCCGCACGCGGTCTCGACGTGGACGGCCTGGACCTGGTGATCAACTTCGACATGCCCCGCAGCGGCGACGAATACGTGCACCGTATCGGCCGTACCGGACGGGCCGGCAACGATGGCCTGGCTATCTCGCTGATCTGCCACGGCGACTGGAACCTGATGTCGAGCATCGAACGCTACCTGAAGCAGTCGTTCGAGCGCCGCACCATCAAGGAAGTCAAAGGCACGTACACCGGGCCGAAGAAGGTCAAGGCGTCGGGCAAGGCCGTTGGCGTGAAGAAGAAAAAGACCGACGCCAAGGGCGACAAGAAGAAAACCGGCGCCAAGTCGCCGACCAAGCGCAAGATCGCCAACCGGCCGAAGACCGACAACCTGTCGCTCGTCAGCAAGGACGGCATGGCGCCGCTCAAGCGCCGCAAGCCAGAAGCTCCGGCTGCCGAATAAGCAGTTGGGCATAAAAAAACCGGACAATGTCCGGTTTTTTTTCGCCATGATCGTTCCCACGCTCCGCGTGGGAATGCCTCCAGAGACGCTCTGCGTCGCGTTGTGCTCAATGCTTCCCCGCAGCCTCTCTGAGCTCCTTGAGCCGCGCATCGATCAACTGGCACTTGTCGGGAAACTTGGCGCTTTCGGTATCCAGGTCCATCTTCTGTAACTGGTCATTCATCTCCTTGGCCTTGGTCGGGTTCTGCTCTGTGAGCTTGGTCACTTCCTTGGCCAACTCCTCCCGCTTGGCCGTGGCCTCCTCAGGCGTGCAGGCCCAGGCGGGCAGGGTGCTCAACAGCGTGGCGGCGAGGGTCAGCTTCATCAAGGTTTTCATGGTCGGACTTCCTTGGCAGTGATGTGCAGTTGAGGCGGCGAACCTCTGGAAAGTTCAGAGAAATGACGCCCGTCCGTTCGGTTGAACGGCCAGTGCCGGAACGTGTCACTCCCTTAGACGGGCTAACTCCATCGGCCTGCAGGAGGAATCAGGATGACGACTTACAATTGGGATCTGATCGAACGTCTGCTGCATGAAGTGCAGAACGGCGAAGGCAGCTTTGCCCCGCGCAAATACGCCGAACAAGAAGCGGCCGAGAAGGCGACGGCCGGCGAGGACACTGGCAACCTGGACGCACTCAAGAAGACCGCTGCCGATTACGAGGCGCTGCTGTTCAAGCGTGGCTTTATCGAGTCGCGGCCTGAGGAAGAGGGCGGCAATGGCGAGAATTTCATTCTGACGGCGCTGGGTGCGCAATTGCTGGCGCTGATCGACAGTTCGATTCCGGGCAATGATCATCCACGTCAGGTGTTGGATGAGCAGGAGGACGCGCTTGATCCGGCAACGTTCGCTGAAGTGGCCTCCAAAGCGCAGATCGCCTGATCTTCTTGTGCCCCGGCGCCCCCGAGGGAGCCGGGTGAACCTGTCGAATCGGTAATCTGTCGCTAAGGTTGCTGACAGCCGGCGACTCCTAATCTGCTGCCATTCAACTCACGGACTTGAATCGGCATGCACTCCACAACCTCCAGACGCACATTCGTCAAAGGCCTGGCCGCAGGCGGCCTGCTGGGTGGGCTCGGGCTTTGGCGCCCACCTGTGTGGGCACTGACCAGCCCCGGCCAGCCCACGGTGCTCGCCGGCAGCGAATTTGACCTGTTTATTGACCAGACTCCCGTCAACCTGACCGGCCGTGCGCGCACCGCGTTGACCGTCAACGGCAGCCTGCCCGGCCCGCTGTTACGCTGGCGCGAAGGCGACACCGTGACCCTGCGCGTGAAAAACCGTCTTGGCGAGCCCACCTCGATCCACTGGCACGGCATCCTGTTGCCATCGACCATGGACGGCGTGCCCGGCCTGAGCTTCAAGGGCATCGAACCGGGCGGCCTTTACGTTTACCAATTCAAGGTCAAGCAGCACGGCACCTACTGGTACCACAGCCATTCCGGGCTTCAGGAGCAGCAGGGCGTGTACGGCCCGCTGGTTATCGATCCCAAGGAACCCGAGCCTTATAGCTACCAGCGCGATTACGTGGTGATGCTGTCGGACTGGACCGACGAAGACCCCATCGCCCTGATGAAGACCCTCAAGAAGCAGTCTGATTACTACAACCTGCACAAACCCACCCTGGGCGATTTTATCCGGGATGTGGGCAAGCAGGGCTGGTCGGCCACGGCTGCCGACCGGCTGATGTGGGCGCAAATGAAGATGAACCCCACCGACCTTGCGGACGTCAGCGGCGAGACCTACACCTACTTGCTCAACGGCCAGCCGCCTGGGCAGAACTGGACCGGAGTGTTCAAGACGGGGGAAACGATTCGCCTGCGTTTTATCAATGGCTCGGCGATGACCTATTTTGATGTGCGCATTCCAGGGTTGAAGATGACCGTCATCGCCGCGGATGGCCAGCCGGTAAAGCCGGTAAGCGTCGACGAGTTCCGTATCGCCGTGGCGGAAACCTACGATGTGCTGGTCGAGCCTGTGGCAGAGGCCTATACCCTGTTTGCCCAGTCCATGGACCGCACAGGCTATGCCCGTGGCACCCTCGCCCGGCAGATGGGTGCGACCGCCTCAGTACCGCCGCTTGATCCGCGCCCGTGGCTGACGATGGATGACATGGGCATGGGCGGCATGGACCACGGTGCCATGGCCGATATGCCGGGCATGGAAGGCATGGATCACAGCGCCATGGGCGCGATGGCGATGCAGAAACACCCCGCCAGCGAGCAGAACAACCCGCTGGTAGACATGCAGGCGATGAACCCGATGCCCAAGCTGGACGACCCTGGAATCGGCCTGCGCAACAATGGCCGCCGGGTGCTCACCTATGCCGACCTGCGCAGTACCTTTGAAGACCCCGATGGCCGCGATCCCTCGCGCACCGTCGAATTGCATCTCACCGGGCATATGGAAAAGTTCGCCTGGTCGTTCAATGGCGTGAAGTTTTCCGATGCCGAGCCTTTGCAACTGACTTATGGCGAGCGCGTGCGGGTGGTGCTGGTCAACGACACCATGATGGCCCACCCGATTCACCTGCATGGCTTATGGAGCGACCTGGAGGACGAAAACGGCCAGTTCCAGGTGCGCAAACATACGGTCGACATGCCACCGGGCTCCCGGCGCAGTTACCGCGTCACCGCTGATGCCTTGGGGCGCTGGGCCTATCACTGCCACCTGCTGTACCACATGGAAATGGGCATGTTCCGCGAGGTGCGCGTGCATGAATAAGGAAGCGAGCATGAACCGTTGCGTCTCGTCCCTTTGCATCGTTTTCGCCACACTGGGGTTCGCCCCATGGACGTTGGCGGCCGAGGATGCATTTCAGGGCATGAGCCCGGCGACGCCCGCGCTGACGCAAAGCCGTACGCCGATTCCGGCGCTGACCGACGCAGACCGCGCAGCGGTGTACAACGCGCCGGGAGGGCATCAGGTACACGACAGCGGCGTCAACTCGATGCTGCTGGTCAACCAGTTGGAATGGCAGGGCGGCGACGGCAACGCGCAGAGTTGGGACATCAAGGGTTGGGTCGGCGGTGACATCGACCGGTTGTGGCTACGCAGTGAAGGCGAACGCAGCGCCGGCCGCACTGAAAGCGCCGAAGCCCAAGCGTTATGGGGGCACGCTATCGGCCCGTGGTGGGACGTGGTCGGCGGCGTGCGTCAGGACTTCAAGCCCGGTGCCAGCCAGACTTGGGCGGCCTTTGGCCTACAAGGCATGGCGCTCTACAACTTCGAGGCCGAAGCCACGTTGTTTGTCGGCGAATCGGGGCATACGGCCGCACGCCTTGAGGGTGACTACGACATTCTGCTCACCAATCGCCTGATCCTGCAGCCCACCGCCGAACTCAATTTTTATGCGCAGAACGATCCGCAACGCGGCGTTGGTTCGGGCTTGGCGGAAAGTGAACTGGGCCTGCGCTTGCGCTACGAAGTTCGCCGCGAGTTTGCGCCATATGTCGGTCTCAGCTGGAACCGCACTTATGGCCAGACCGCGCAATACGCACGGGACGAAGGCGAAGACGTTAACCAACTGCACTGGGTGGTTGGCGTGCGCCTATGGTTCTGACCGCAAGCATCCATCAAGACTGTGCGCTTTTCAGGCATTTAAGCGCCTGGAAGTCGCTGCGGACCTTGTCGATTTTCTGGGTGAGTTTCAGGCGCTGCGCTGGGGAGCTTTGGGCCATCACGTCCACGAGCAAACTGCGCGCGGCGGCTTCGGTCTGTGCGTAGGCGGCGCGGTATTGCGGGGTCCACAGGCTTTCGCGATCCACCAGCAGTTGCTGGATTTTCTGCGGGAAATCGGCATTGTGGCGTTGTTGCAGCGCCTCGATAAATTGCGCCTGCCAATGGGCGCGGTTGCCGATCCACGCTTGGTTTTGCGCGCCCAACTCGGCCGACCAGGCCGTGACGCGGTTTTGCTGGCCTGGGCTCAACGGGCCGATCCAGGCGTCCAGGCGCTTGCTCATACGCTCGGCGCGTTCCTTGATTTGTTGAGCCAGTGGTGGCTTGAGGTATTCGTCCTGGCGTTTGCGCAGGTCCTTGGCCAGAGCATCGCTCATGTCCTTGACCTGCTGATCGTCCAGGCCTTGCAGCAATTGCGCAGCTGAGGGCGTGATTTCCCGCGCAATCTCGGCAATTGCCTGTTTGGCTTCGACAGTACGGGTTTGCAATGCGGCGTCGGTGACCTGGTTACTGTCGACCATCTGCTGCAGGCGGTCGAGCCAGTCCAGGTAGCCAGGCAATTGCGTGGTGCAGTGCCAGGCCAGGTGTTCCTTGAGGGTGTCGTTGAACCAGCTCTTCTGCCCGGCATTCATGTCCAGGTAGTCGTTGAGGGTCCAGGGGATGATCACGTCGAGGTTACGGTAGGCCAGGCCCACGCGATTGCAGCCGGCGAGCACCAGGCTCAGAGTCAGCAGTACCATCAGGAATTTGAGCCGGCGCAACATGGGCAGGTCCTTGCATGGAGGGCGTTAATGCATGTGAACCTGCGCGGGGTGCGACAGTTCAGCCCATCAATAAAACGACCGCGCGGCCTTCAAGGTCAACAGCCCATCACATTGCGAATTGTGTCCGGAGTAGGCCGAGCAGTCACTGCCGCTGAGGCTGGAGCCGCTGTAGATCAGGTCCAGGTCAATGCCTTTCCAGGCCCGGGAAAACTGTACCGACCAATCGCTGAAACTGCTGATGGCGCCGTTCTCTACCGAGACCGGTGTGCCCAGTTGATGGGTGGTGTATTTCATGCTGACGCCGATGCCGAAAGGCTGGGTGCCGCCCAGGTCTGCAAACAGGGTGCTGTCCTGGCGGTCGGGGTCGTTGCTGAAAGACACGCCAAAGCGGTTGCCCAACAGGTTCAGCCCGCCGTAGAACTCCTGGCTGTCGAGGGGGGTGAGCTTGGGGTAGCTGTAGTGGATCAAGCCGACTTCATAGCCCAGGGTCTGGTCGAACGGACGCTTGAAGCCCATGTAGGAGTCGACTTCAAGGTTATTGGCCGACGACAGGCCCATGTTCGGGGAAAACTGGCCGAAATACAGGCCGCTGTCGTGGGTAAGGTCCAGGCCTCCGTGGAACGAGTCGCTGCCAGGGGCGGTCGGCTTGACCAGGCCCTGGGCCATGTTGCGGCTGGGGGTTGTACCTAATTTCAGGTCGAAGTCACCCAATTCGCGCTGGAAGATATGCGCTTCGGCCAAAGGGCTGGCGACCAGGATGCTGACCACGAAAATACAGCGTTTAAGCATGCTTCACTCCATGAAAAGCGAGGAGCAGTAACGGAAAGATTCAGGCAGATGCCCGTGCTAGACGTGTGCAAGGATACCGGCGAATGCCAGGCATTGAGGCCCGTTCGTCGATTAGCTGCGTATTGAGGGTGTCGGGAGGGGGTGGCAACTCTAGTCCTAGCGCCTCGAAGGCAAGACGCTTAGGGACCAGATGCAGTGCGCGGGTATGACTATTACTTCTTGCCCAGGCTGATCTGCTTGGACGGGCCGAAAGTCTGGCCGCTCACGCCCTTGGCAATTTGCTGGATTTCGCCGCCGGACTTGAGGAACGCAGCAATCTGGCTATTGATCGATTCGCTGGTTTCAACGGCGGGAGCTGGCTTTGCTTTGCTGTTGGATGCTTTTACACGCATGGCGGCCACTAACCTGTAGAAAATTAACTTGGCCAGCTATCGTACAGGAAATACTTGACAATTGCTTGGCAAATATCCCTCGAGAATAAGTGCTCGCGGCTGGAAATAGCCGAAGTTCAGCGCTGAAATAAAGCGCTAACTTACTGTTTTAGCTGGAAACCCAAGGCTTGTGGACACGCTGATGGCCTGCTCAAAGTGAACCGAACGATCAGACGAGTGGGGCGATGCCACTGGAACGCCATGCCAGCCCGCGATTTTTCAGGCGTGTGCGCGTGCAGGGCACAACTCGGGTAGAATGCCGCCCACGCAATGAGGGTATTGGAAATGGCTTTAGTCGGGCGCTACAACAGCTTGCAAGTGGTCAAGCACACTAACTTTGGTTTGTACCTCGATGGTGCGCAAGATGGGGAAATCCTCTTGCCTAATCGGTATATCCCTAAAGATATTCCCAGTGAAGATGAAGACTGGCTCAACGTTTTCATTTATCTGGACAGCGATGACAAACTTATCGCCACCACCGAAAAGCCCAAAGTTCAAGTCGGTGAATTCGCCAGTTTGAAAGTTGTGGAAGTCAACAGCATTGGCGTCTTCCTTGATTGGGGTTTGCCCAAGGATCTGCTGCTGCCTTATTCGGAAGAAAAACGCCAGATGACCGCGGGTGAATATTGCGTGGTGCACGTCTACCTCGACAAGCACACCAAGCGCATCACCGCCACCGCTCGCCTTGACCGTTACCTGGACAAGACGCCGGCGAACTATCAGGTGGGCCAGGAAGTCGACCTGCTGGTGGCCGAAGCCACTGACATGGGCTTCAAGGCGATCATCAACAACAAGCACTGGGGCTTGATCCACAAGAACGAAGTGTTCAAGTTCCTGCGCCCGGGCAAGGAAGAGAAGGGCTTTATCAAAGAGATCCGCGCCGATGGCAACATCAGCCTGAGCCTGCAGCCGGTGGGCCAGGAAGCGGCCTCCAGCCTGAACTCGAAGATCCTCGCCAAGTTGCGCGACAACAATGGCAGCCTGCCGGTCAGCGACAAAAGCGACCCGGCGGTGATCAGTAACTTGTTCGGCGTGAGCAAGGGCAACTTCAAGAAGGCCATTGGTGCGCTCTACAAGCAGGGCCAGATCGTGATTCATGCGGATCGCATTGAACTAAGCTGAGTACGCTTCGCTCTCCTGTAGGAGCGAGCTTGTTGTGGCGAGGGAGCTTGCTCCCGCTCGACTGCGTAGCAGTCGCAAGCTTTTTTGGGGGCGCTTCGCACCCCAACGCAAGCAAGCTTGCTCGCCACAACAAGCTTGCCTTCACAGTAGGGCTTGCTCATGTCAAGAAAGTCGTTGTATGCCTACCTCGGTACCTTGCTCGCCTTCCTGGTCCTCGACGGCCTTTGGCTCGGTGTGCTCATGGGGCCCACCTACAAATCCCTGCTTGGCGCGCTGATGCTTGATCAGCCACGCCTGTTGCCTGCCGTATTGTTCTATCTCCTGTACGTCCTCGGTTGCGTGGTGCTGGTTATCTTGCCCAGCGCCAGTTGGCAGCGCGCTGCGCGTTTGGGCGCCTTGCTTGGCCTGGTGGCCTACGGCACCTATGACCTGAGCAACTGGGCCACGCTTCAAGGCTGGTCCGCTGGGTTGGCGCTGATGGACATGGCGTGGGGCACGTGCCTAACCGCCATTTGCTGCACTGTTGGCCATTTGTGTGCAAATCGGCCGTGGCGGTAGAGGGTGGTTGATCAGTACTGAACCGGCTAATAACAACCCGGTACCGGCAACGACCAACGCCGGTTGCAGGCCGCCACTGAGATGGCTGCTGACCGATGCCAACAGGGGGCCGCTCAATTGGCCGACGGCGAAGCTGGCGGTCAACAACCCCGTGCTGCGTTGGTAGCCATGGGGCGCGACCTCCCTTAATCGCGCCATCACCAACTGCATGCAGGCCAGAAATGGCGCACCGCACAGTAAAACGCCCAACGCCAAGCCCCAGCCATTGCCGAATAGGCAGGCGAACACCCCTGCCGCTTGCAGCCATAAAGTCGCCATCAGCCAGCGACGGGTGGTGTTCGGGTGCTTGCGGCGCAGGCTGGCCACCCCCACTCCCAGCGCGGCCGCCAGGCCAAAGCAGGGCCAGAACAAGTCGGCCTGCCAGGCCCCGTGGAATTGTGCGCTGGCCATTTGCGACAGAAAGGTCGCCGGGATGATGTAGCCCAGGCCGTACAAGAAATAGATACAGCACAAGTGCGCGATGCTGCCGTTGCTCCCCGCGCTGGTGGGCTGTGTCACGGTGAGGGTCGGCTTGGGTAGAAACGGCAGGATCGCCAGCAACATCACCAGCGCCACCGTCCCGTAGATCAACCACAGCGCGGCAGAGCTTTGCCCTGATAGGTTCGACACCAGCGCCAGCAGCCCCGTCAGCACAATCCCCAACCCCGGCCCAGCAAACACCAGCGCACCCAGGCGCGGGCGGCCGGCGGCAATCGCCAGTGGCTGGCTCAGGCTGGTAATCATCACCAGGGCCCAGGCACTGGCGACCCCGGTGCCGAAACGCAGCAACAAATGCGGCCAGAACCCGTTAGCCCAGTAGGACGCCAGGGTCAGCAATACGCACAACCACAGCCCGCCGTAGAGGCGCCCGCGCACATGCTGATGGCTGCGGGCAAAGATCGAGTCCACCGCGCCGACAAAATAGCCCAGGTAATTGGCGGCTGCGATCAGGCCGGCGCCGGTCAGGTCGATCTGGCCTTCACTGAGCAAATGCGGCATTTGCGGAGTCAGGGCGAAGCGGCCAATGCCCATGGCCATCATCAGGGCGACGAAGCTGGCGAGTAAACGAATCAGCGGGGACATGTTCAGGTTTCCTGCAAAGAAGCGAATGCCTTGCAGGCTAAGATGGATTGACTTTCTGTAAAATTGAATAATAGTGAGTAACTTGTTCAGTTTTGGAGAAAGTAATGGAGTTCAGTCAATTGCGCATTTTCCAGGCTGTGGCGGAAGAGGGCTCCATTACCCGTGCCGCCGAGCGCCTGCACCGCGTGCCGTCCAACCTGTCGACCCGGCTTAAACAAATGGAAGAGCAATTGGGTGTCGACCTGTTCGTGCGCGAGCGCCAGCGTTTGCAGCTTTCTCCGGCGGGCAAGGTACTGCTGGACTACAGCACTCGCCTGCTGGCGCTGCATGATGAAGCACACGGCGCCGTACAAGGCGGGCAACCGGCCGGTGATTTCGTATTGGGCAGCATGTACAGCACCGCCGCAGTTCATTTGCCGAAGCTGCTGGCGCGCTATCACAAGACTTACCCCATGGTGAACCTTCAGGTGCAGTCGGCACCCAGTGGGGAGTTGCTGGAAGGGCTGATTACCGGGCGCCTGGATGCAGCCTTCGTCGACGGCCCGCTGACCATCGCCACCCTGGATGGCGTACCGCTGTGCGAAGAGCGCCTGGTGCTGATTTGCGAGGCCGATCATCCGCCGGTGCGTGGCCCCCAGGATGTGGCGGGCCGTGCGATGTTCACGTTTCGGCGCAGTTGCGCCTACCGCACGCGCCTGGAAACCTGGTTTTCCCATGAGCGAGTGGCGATGGGGCGGGCGATCGAGATCGAGTCCTACCAAGGCATGCTCGCTTGCGTGATTGCAGGTTCCGGCGTGGCGTTGATGTCTGAGTCCATGCTCGCAAGCCTGCCCGGCAAGGACAGCGTGTCCGTTCATCCGCTGACTGGGCCTTTTGCCACTGCGACCACCTGGCTGATGTGGCGAAAGGGCATGCTCGGCGCTAACCTCAATGCATGGATCGACCTGCAGCAAGACGGCAACCCGCGATGCGTGCAAGACACACGTGCCATTGCTTGAACGATCCGTCAGGATTCGGATCAATTCAGTAATAGTTCGTTGTGGTTTCCTTCAAGCATTACCTAGGACTTAGGGCTACTATCACTGTAGGAAACGGCGACAGTACTCACGCCGGCCAGCACTACCCTCAAAGGGGGCAATCATGAAAGAGAAAATCCAAAACTGGCTCCACGACCTCGGCGTTGCATTGGGCTTGATCGAGCCTCCGCTGCAACCGGTGCCGATTCGCACGGATGACGAGCAACGTCGGCCACGTCGCCGCTAATCACGCGGTTTAAAAAATGTGGGAGCGGGCTTGCTCGCGAATAGGGTGTATCAGCCAAAATAAGGTTGAATGACACACCGCTTTCGCGAGCAAGCCCGCTCCCACAGTTGTTTTGCACCAGGCGAAAAAAACGGGCGCGACCTCCGACGTCGCGCCCGCTGAAGAAAATATCCCCGTCCCTGTTATAGCTCAAACCACCGCAGCCGCCACCTTGGCCGGCCGACGCGACAGCAGGCTCACCAGTACAAAGCTCACCAGCGCCACCGCCAGGCTGTAGTAGATCGGCGTATTTGCATCCAACCCATCCTTGAACATAAATACCAGCGCGGTCACAAAGCCCAGGCTCATGGACGTGATTGCGCCCGAGGTGGTCGCGCGCTTCCAGAAGATCGCGCCGATCAAGGGCACCAACATACCGCCCACCAACAGGTTATAGGCCAGGGTCAGGGCGCTGATCACATCGTTCACCACCAATGCGATACCCAGCACGGCAATGCCGGTCAACAGGGTGAACAGGCGGTTGATGCGCAGGCTCGACGCCTTGCCGCCGCGCAGGCGGGGCAGCAGGTCCTCGGTCAATACGGTGGAGGCGGCGAGCAGGCCGGCGCTGGCGGTGGACATCATGGCGGCCAGCGCGGCGGCGATGACCAGGCCGCGAATGCCGTCCGGCAGCGAAGCTTTGACGATCGCGGCGAAGGCATTGTTGACGTTGTCCAGGTCCGGGATCAGCACATGGGCAGCCATGCCGATCAGCGCACAGGCCAGGCCGTACAGGATGCAATAGAAGCCGGCAAAAGTGCCTGCGTACTGGGCGACCTTTTCGTCACGGGCGGTGAAGACCCGTTGCCAGATATCCTGGCCGATCAGGATGCCGAAGAAGTAGATCATGAAGTAGGTGATGATCGTGTCCCAGCCGATAGCGGTGAAGCTGAAGCTCGACGCCGGCAGTTTGGCCACCAGTTCATCCCAGCCACCGACGCGGTACAGGCAGATCGGCAACAGGATGAACATCAGGCCGACGGTCTTGATCACGAATTGCACAATATCGGTGAGGGTCAGCGACCACATGCCACCGATGGTCGAATACACCACCACCACGCCACCGCCCACCAGTACCGACATCCAGAACGGCAGGTCGAACAGCACTTGCAGCACGGTGCCGATGGCCAGGATCGAGGTCACGCCGATCATGAGCGCATAGGCCAGCATGATCACCGCGCTGGCCTGGCGGGCCATGGGGTTGTAGCGTTTTTCCAGGACCTGGGTGACGGTGAAGATTTTCAGCTTCAACAGGGGCTTGGCCAGGAACAGGTTCAGGGCAATGATGCCCGCGCCGAGCGCGGCGCACAGCCAGAAACCCGAAATACCATGCACATATCCCAGGCGCACGGTGCCGACGGTGGAGGCACCGCCCAGCACCGTGGCGGCCATGGTGCCCATGTACAGCGATGGGCCGAGGTTGCGGCCGGCGACCAGGTAGTCTTCGTGGGTCTTGGCGCGACGCATGCCGTAGTAGCCGAGCACCAGCATGCCGGCGGCGTAGATGAGTACGACGAATAAATCCAAAGCCATGACGGCGGTTCTCCGATTATATTTTTTATGGGCGATCAGGCGGCAGCTGGCTCGGTAAACACGCGAGCGAAAGTCAGGTACATCGTTGTCGGGGATCTGTGCGACCCCCCTTGGTTATGAGTGTGAAGACGCGGTTTTTATTGTTCTCAGCGCGTTCGCCTCATCAGCGATGCGCGACGCCAGGCAGTACGCAGAGCATCTCGTACAGCAAGTTGGCGCCCAGCAACGAGGTATTGCCGGTGGTGTCGTAAGGCGGCGAAACTTCTACCAGGTCGCAACCAATCAGATCGAGGCCCTGGCAGCCACGGATGATTTCGATGGCCTGGATGGTGGTCAGCCCGCCGATTTCCGGGGTGCCGGTGCCGGGTGCCCAGGCGGGGTCGATGCCGTCGATGTCGAAGCTCAGGTACACCGGGCCGCCGCCGACTTTTTCTCGCACTTCGGCCATCAGCGGCGCGAGGGAGTGATGCCAGCATTCTTCGGCCTGGACCACGCGGAAGCCTTGCTTGCGGCTCCAGTTGAAGTCTTCGGCGGTATATCCCTGGGCGCGCAGGCCGATCTGCACCACGCGGTCGCAATCGAGCAAGCCTTCTTCCACGGCGCGGCGGAAGGTGGTGCCGTGGGCAATTTTCTCGCCGAACATATGGTCGTTGACGTCGGCGTGGGCATCGATGTGCACCAGCCCGACCTTGCCATGTTTTTTGTGGATCGCCCGCAGGATCGGCAGGGTGATGGTGTGGTCGCCACCCAGGGTCAGGGGGATGGCGTCGTGCTCGAGGATCTCGTCGTAGGCCTCTTCGATGATGCGCACCGCGTCGAGCAGGTTAAAGGTATTGATCGCCACGTCGCCGATATCGGCCACCGACAGTGAGTCGAACGGTGCGGCGCCGGTGGCCATGTTGTAGGGACGGATCATCACCGACTCGGCGCGGATTTCCCGTGGGCCGAAGCGCGTACCGGCGCGCAGCGAGGTGCCGATATCCAGAGGCACGCCGACGAAGGCGGCGTCCAGGCCCTTGGCGGTTTGCAGGTGGGGAAGACGCATCATGGTGGCGATGCCGGCGAAGCGCGGCATTTCGTTGCCGCCCAGTGGTTGGTGGAAAATCTTGTCCACGGGATTGCCTCATCGTTGTTTTGTTTATTGATGGCCGATTCTGCGAAAAGCCTGGCTTAGGAAGAATCGGCAGAGGCAAATACTTAGTTCAGATTTTTCTAAACTAAAGCCTGAGTTAAACTCCCTGATCCCTGTAGGAGCGAGCTTGCTCGCGAAAAACGTCAACGATGATGCGCAGCCCCAGAATGTACGCGGCGTCCTCAGGTTTTTCGCGAGCAAGCTCGCTCCTACAGTTGATCGTTCCCACGCTCTGCGTGGGGATGCATCCTGTGATGCTCTGCGTCACGCTTCACTGGAGCCCCCATGGCCAACGCCTTGCCCGACCTGAAACTCCTGCGCATCTTCGTCAGCGTCGTGCGCCACCAAGGGTTTGCCAACGCCCAGCATGAGCTCAACCTGTCGACGTCGGCCATCAGCACCTACATGAGCCAACTCGAGTCAGCCTTGGGCCTGGTGCTGTGCCATCGTGGCCGTGGCGGCTTCAGCCTGACCAGCAAGGGTGAGCTGTTTCATCAGGAAACCCTGCGCCTGTTGGGCGAACTCGAAGGTTTCGAGCAATACGCCGCTGCGTTGAAAGGCGAATTGCGCGGCACCCTCAAGCTCGGAGTGCTCGACTCCACCGTCAGCGACAAGGCCTTGCCGTTCGCCGAAGTGATTGGCGCCTACAGCCTGGAGCACCCGGCAGTGCATTTGCACCTGTCGGTGATGAGCCCCTACGAATTGCAACTGGGGGTGCAGGACAACCGCCTGGACCTGGCCATCGGTGCGTTTTCCAACCGCATGAGCGGGCTGGTCTACATGCCGCTGTACCGCGAACAGCACTGGTTGTATTGCAGCACCCGGCACCCATTGTTCAACGAGCGGCGCATCCCGGAACAAGTGATCACCCAGCAACGCATGGTCGGGCGGGGTTACTGGAGCCAGGCGGAGTTGGCGCGCCACGGCTTCAAGCACAGCGCTGCCACGGTGGAAAGTATGGAGGCGCAACTGATTCTAGTGCTGTCGGGCGCTTATATTGGCTACCTGCCCGAACACTACGCCCAGGCCTGGGCTGACAAGGGCGACCTGCGCGTTTTGCTGCCGGCCACCTTCGGCTACCAGGCGCCGTTTTCGCTGATCATGCGCCGTGGTCGTAGCCGCGAGCCCCTGATCCAGACCTTCCGCGATTTGCTCAAGACCCAGCTCAACCAGGCCTGAAAACACCATGTCCCGACCCCATTGCCCGCGCTGCCTGCGCCCGACCACGCACTGCCTCTGTGCGCTGATCCCCCACCTCGACAGCCGCACCCGCGTGTTGCTGTTGCAGCACCCGAGCGAGGTCGGCCATGCGCTCAATACTGCGCGGTTGGCGGCGTTGGGCCTGAACAACGCGCAGTTGGTGGTGGGGGAGGTGTTTGATGACCTTGCGACGCTATTGAACCCGCCTGGCTATCGGGCACGCCTGTTGTTTCCGGCGGATGATGCCGAGCCGCTGCACGCCTACGCACCTGACGATCAGCCACTGCTGTTGGTGGTTCCCGATGGCACCTGGCGCAAGGCGCGCAAACTGCTGCACCTCAACCCCTTGCTGGCGGCGTTGCCCCGGGTGACATTGGCTGAAGGCGGCGTTTCCCGCTATCGCTTGCGCAAGGCGCCGGGGCCTGGCGCTTTGTCGACGGTCGAAGCGATCACGCAAGCGTTGCAGGTATTGGAAGCGCCGACGTCGTTTGAGCCACTGCTCAAACCTTTTGAAGCGCTGATCGAAGGGCAGATTGCTGCGATGGGCGATGAAGTATTCCAGCGCAACCATGGCGACCCGACATAAACCCGGCTTATGCCTTTAAGCCATAAGCACCACACTTTGCGTGATATGGCCCGCCGGCCTTTCCCGGTATGATGTGCGCCCCGCAGTCTGGATTGCGAATACGCCATGACCTTGCAGTACCCAACAATCGCCGATTGTGTCGGCAACACGCCCCTGGTCCGCTTGCAACGCATGGCGGGTGAAACCAGCAATACCTTGTTGCTCAAACTCGAGGGCAACAACCCGGCCGGCTCGGTCAAAGACCGCCCGGCGCTGTCGATGATCGCCCGCGCCGAGTTGCGTGGGCAGATCCAACCCGGTGACACCCTGATCGAAGCCACCTCGGGTAACACCGGGATCGCCCTGGCCATGGCCGCAGCGATCAAGGGTTACAAGATGGTCCTGATCATGCCCGACAACGGCAGCGCCGAGCGCAAGGCGGCGATGACCGCCTATGACGCCCAGCTGATCCTGGTGACCCAGGAAGAAGGCATGGAAGGTGCGCGCGATCTTGCCGAGCGCATGGCCGCCGAAGGCCGTGGCGTGGTGCTCGATCAGTTCGCCAACGGCGACAACCCCGAGGCGCACTACACCAGCACCGGCCCGGAGATCTGGCGCCAGACCCAGGGCACCATCACCCACTTCGTCAGCTCCATGGGCACCACCGGTACCATCATGGGCAACTCGCGCTACCTCAAGGAGCAGAACCCGGCGATCCAGATTGTCGGCCTGCAACCGATGGAAGGCGCGGCCATCCCGGGTATTCGCCGCTGGCCCGAAGAGTATTTGCCGAAGATCTACAACGCCACGCGGGTAGACCGCATCATCGACATGGCCCAGCGCGAAGCCGAAGACACCACGCGCCGCCTGGCCCGTGAAGAAGGCATCTTCTGCGGTGTGTCCTCCGGCGGCGCCGTGGCCGGTATGTTGCGCTTGTCCAAAGAAGTGGAAAACGCGGTGATCGTCGCGATCATCTGTGACCGAGGCGACCGTTACCTGTCGACCGGCATTTTCGACGAACCCAACTGATGGCCAAGCACGAGAGAGGCCTGCGCTTCCAACCGACGGGCGGCAGCCGGGCCCCACAGATACCCGTGGGCAAGAAACAGCGCCTGACCATCGAGCGCCTGGCCAATGATGGCCGGGGCATCGTGTTCTTTGAAGGCCGCACCTGGTTTGTGAACGGTGCGTTGGCCGGCGAAGAGGTGGAGGCACGGGTGTTGGGCGCCCATGGCAAAGTGGTCGAGGCGCGCACCGAGCGGGTCTTTCAGGCCAGCGAGTTGCGTCGCCCGGCACCCTGCGCCCATGTTGGCCGCTGCGGCGGTTGCAGCGTGCAGCACCTGCCCCATGAAGAACAACTTGCCCTGAAACAGCGCATGCTTGCCGAGCAATTGTCCCGGGTGGCCGGTGTCGAGCCACAGGAGTGGGCAGCGCCGTTGAGCGGGCCGGAGTTCGGTTATCGGCGCCGCGCCCGTGTGGCCGTACGTTGGGACGCCAAGGCAAAGAAACTCGAAGTGGGTTTTCGCGCCGTGGCCAGCCAGGACATCGTCGCAATCGATGATTGCCCGGTGCTGGTACAGGCCTTGCAACCGATCATGCAGCGTTTGCCAACGATGCTGCGTCGCTTGAGCAAACCGCAGGCGTTGGGGCATGTCGAGTTGTTCAGCGGTTCGTCCATCGCCGTGTTGCTGCGGCATATGGCGCCGTTGTCCGAGGCTGACCTGCAGATCCTCAAGGAATTCTGCACCTTCCATGACGCCCAATTGTGGCTGCACGGGGAAGGGCAGCCGGAGCCCGTCGAGCCGGGTCAGGCCTTGGGCTTCCGTTTGGAGGCGTGGGATCTGGAGCTGGCGTACCGGCCGGGCGACTTTGTGCAGGTCAACGCCGGGGTCAACCAGGCGATGGTCGCCCAAGCGCTGCAATGGCTGGCGCCACAAGCCGACGAACGGGTACTGGACCTGTTTTGCGGCCTGGGCAACTTCGCCCTGCCACTGGCTCGCCACGTACGCGAAGTGGTGGCGGTGGAGGGCGTACAGGCCATGGTGGACCGTGCGGCCCTCAATGCCGTCAGCAACCATTTGCATAACGCACAGTTTTTTCAGGCCGATTTGTCCCAGCCTTTGACCGACGCAGAATGGACCAAACAGGGCTTTTCTGCGGTACTCTTGGACCCACCCCGCGATGGTGCCCTGGAGGTTGTGCGCAAACTTGCAGCCTTGGGGGCCAAGCGCCTGGTGTATGTGTCCTGCAACCCAGCCACGCTGGCGCGAGACACGGTTGAGTTGGTCAAGCAAGGCTACCGGCTAAAGCGTGCCGGGATCCTCGACATGTTTCCGCAGACCGCGCATGTCGAGGCCATGGCGTTATTTGAAGCGGGCTAGGATGCCCGTTTAATCCGACTGGCCTGCGTTCTCCAGGGCCTGAACACTGCCACGGAGCTCGCAGTAAAGTCGGCGATGATTTTGGCGCATCGAAGGTGCGTCGTAGGGAAGGTAAGCAAGATGGTACAGGTGAGAGCACACCAGCCGATCAACACCGACGGCAGTATCAATCTCGAGGCATGGCTGGATCATGCCGTCAGTGTCGACCCGGCACTGGACCGTGAAGCCTTGAAAGCAGCCTGCGAGTTCGCTCGTGAGTCTGAACAGCAAGACAATGCGGCCAAGAACCTGTGGGCCGAAGGCACTTCAAGTTTTCGCACTGGCCTGGAAATCGCCGAGATCCTGGCCGATCTCAAGCTGGACCAGGATTCGCTGATCGCCGCCGTGCTCTATCGCGGCGTACGCGAAGGGCATATTCCGTTGGCCACCGTTGGCCAGCGTTTCGGTTCGGTGGTGGCCAAGCTGATCGACGGCGTGCTGCGCATGGCCGCCATCAGTGCCAGCCTCAGCCCGCGTCAATCCATGGTGCTGGGCACCCAGGGCCAGGTAGAAAACCTGCGCAAAATGCTGGTAGCGATGGTCGACGATGTGCGCGTCGCCCTGATCAAGCTGGCCGAGCGTACCTGCGCGATCCGTGCGGTGAAGACCGCCGATGATGAAAAGCGCAACCGTGTGGCCCGCGAAGTCTTCGACATCTACGCGCCGCTGGCCCATCGCCTGGGCATCGGCCATATCAAGTGGGAGCTGGAGGATTTGTCCTTCCGCTACCTGGAACCTGACCAGTACAAACAGATCGCCACGCTGCTGCATGAGCGGCGCCTGGACCGCGAGCGCTTTATCAGCGACGTGATGGGCCAGTTGCGTTCGGAGCTGCAGGCCACCGGCGTGGACGCGGACATCAGCGGCCGCGCCAAGCACATCTATTCCATCTGGCGCAAAATGCAGCGCAAAGGCCTGGCCTTCAGCCAGATCTACGACGTGCGTGCGGTGCGCGTGCTGGTGCCGGAAATGCGCGACTGCTACACCGCGCTGGGTATCGTCCACACCCTGTGGCGGCACATTCCCAAGGAATTTGACGACTATATCGCCAACCCCAAGGAAAACGGCTACCGCTCGCTGCACACCGCCGTGATCGGCCCTGAAGGCAAGGTGCTGGAAGTGCAGATCCGCACCCACGCCATGCACGAAGAAGCCGAGCTGGGGGTGTGTGCGCACTGGCGCTACAAGGGCACCGACGTCAAGGCCGGGTCCAACCAGTACGAAGAGAAGATCTCCTGGCTGCGCCAAGTGCTGGAATGGCACGAAGAACTCGGCGACATCGGCGGCCTGGCCGAACAACTGCGGGTGGATATCGAGCCGGACCGGGTCTATATCTTCACGCCTGACGGCCACGCCATCGACTTGCCCAAGGGCGCCACGCCGCTGGACTTCGCCTACCGCGTGCACACCGAAATCGGGCATAACTGCCGCGGCGCCAAGATCAACGGGCGCATCGTGCCGCTCAACTACAGCCTGCAAACCGGTGAACAGGTCGAGATCATCACCAGCAAGCACGGTACGCCGAGCCGCGACTGGCTGAACCCGAACCTGGGTTACATCACCACTTCGCGGGCGCGGGCGAAGATCGTCCACTGGTTCAAGCTGCAGGCGCGTGACCAGAACGTCGCCGCCGGCAAAACCTTGCTTGAACGCGAACTGGCGCGCCTGGGCCTGCCTCAGGTGGACTTCGACAAGCTGGCCGAAAAGGCCAACATGAAGATCGCCGAAGACATGTTTGCCGCCCTCGGCGCGGGCGACCTGCGCCTGGCGCAACTGGTCAACCTGGCCCAGCAACTGGTCGAGCCGGAGCGCGGTAACGAACAGCTGGAGCTGATCCCGCGCAAAGCCACTGGCTACAAGCCGGGCAAGCGTGGCGATATCCAGATCCAGGGCGTGGGCAACCTGATGACGCAAATGGCCGGCTGCTGCCAGCCGTTGCCGGGCGACGCCATTGTCGGCTACATCACCCAGGGCCGTGGCGTGAGCATTCACCGCCAGGATTGCGCCTCGGTGCTGCAACTGGGCGGGCGCGAACCGGAGCGGATCATCCAGGTCAGCTGGGGCCCGGTGCCGGTGCTCACTTACCCTGTCGACATCATCATCCGTGCCTACGACCGTTCCGGCTTGCTGCGTGACGTCTCGCAAGTGCTGCTCAACGAGCGGATCAACGTGCTGGCGGTCAACACCCGTTCGAACAAGGAAGACAACACTGCATTGATGTCCCTGACCATCGAGATTCCGGGGCTGGACGCACTGGGACGGTTGCTGGGGCGGATTTCCCAGTTGCCGAACATCATCGAAACCCGGCGCAACCGCACCCCATGATTAGCAGGATGACAGCCGACTGACATGTGGAGTTGTTTTCTGTGGGAACTGGCTTGCCTGCGATAGCATCACCTCGGTTTAACTGAAGCACCGAGTCGCAAGCATCGCAGGCAAGCCAGCTCCCACATTGGATTTTCAGCGGAAAGAGATACGATGTATTCACTCGAAGACCTGCTGCACCTGATGAGCCGCCTGCGCGACCCGCAGTACGGCTGCCCGTGGGACATCAAGCAAACCTACGCGACCATCGTCCCGCACACGCTGGAGGAGGCCTATGAAGTGGCCGACGCCATCGAGCGCGGCGACTTTGACCATCTGCAAGGCGAACTGGGCGATCTGCTGTTCCAGGTGGTGTATTACAGCCAACTGGCCCGGGAAGAAGGGCGCTTCGAATTTGCCGGCGTGATCGACAGCATCACTCGTAAGTTGATTCGCCGGCATCCTCACGTGTTCCCAACCGGCGACCTGTACGCACCGCTGGATATCCCGCAGTTGAGCGAAGAACAGGTCAAGGAGCGCTGGGAGCAGATCAAAGCTGAGGAGCGCGCAGAAAAGTCCGACGTTCCCGAGCAACTCTCCCTACTCGATGATGTGCCCACCGCCTTACCCTCGTTGTCCCGTGCGGCCAAATTGCAAAAGCGCGCCAGCCAGGTTGGTTTCGACTGGCCTTCCGCGTTGCCGGTGGTGGACAACGTGCGCGAAGAGTTGGACGAAGTGCTCGAAGCCATGGCCGATAACGATGCGGCGGCCATCGCCGATGAAGTCGGCGACCTGCTGTTTGCCGCGGTCAACCTGGCCCGTCACCTCAAGGTCGACCCGGAAACTGCCTTGCGCGGTGCCAATGCCAAGTTCGAACGACGTTTCCGATTTATCGAACAGGCATTGCGCGATACACACCAACCCATAGAAGATTGCACCCTCGAAGAGTTGGACGCCCTCTGGGGTGAAGCCAAACGTCAGGAAAAGAATGTGTCCAGCTGCGGTTGAGCAGTTGCCTAAGTGAGTAAGCACCATGAGCCTTTCCCTTCGCGACCAGTTGCTCAAAGCAGGTCTGGTCAACCAAAAGCAGGCCAAGCAGGTCGGCAAAGAGAAACAGAAACAGCAGCGCCTGGTCCACAAAGGCCAGGCCGAAGTCGATGACACCCAGGCGCGCCTGGCTGCTGAGGCACACGCCGAGAAGGTCAAGCGTGACCAGGAGCTGAACCGTCAGCAGCAGGAAAAAGCCGAGGCCAAGGCGCGTACTGCCCAGGTCAAGCAACTGATCGAGACCTCGCGTCTGCCCAAGCTGACCACCGAGGATTACTACAACTTCGTGGATGACAAGAAGGTCAAGCGCCTGTCGGTCAACACGCTGATGCGCAACAAGCTGAGCAACGGCTCCCTGGCCATCGTGCACCACGGTGGCGGCTACGAGGTGATCCCGCGGGAAGCGGCGCTGAAGATCCAGGAGCGCGCTCCGGAGCGTATCGTGCAGCTCAACATCCTCACCGAAAGCCAGGTGCCGGACGAGGATGATCCGTACGCCGCTTACCAGATCCCTGATGATCTGATGTGGTAAGGCGCTGGAAATGACAAACCCCGCCAAAAGGCGGGGTTTGTGTTTTAAGCGTGCAGCACCAGCCGGTTACCAATCCACTGCGTAACTCAGGCTGAAGGTACGACCCTCGGCATTCGGGTACGGTGCGCGAGCGTTGGCCTGGGCGAACATGTTCTGGTAGTTGCGGTTGGTGAGGTTGTACACCGCACCTTCGAGGCGGCCTACCGGTAGCCTTACCGAGCCCAGCAGGTCGACCAGGGTGTAGCCCTGGATATCGCGACCGTTGTTGTCCTTGGCCGCAGCGTCATAATTGGCCAGGCGCATTCCCTGCAAGCGCAGGCTGTAGTCGTCACGCTCATAGCCGACAAACGCTGTGGTCTTGGCGGGGGAGATGCGGGTGGCAGGCAGGTCGATCCACTTGCCGTTCTGCTGGGTCTCGCCTTTGGCGTAAGCGTAAGTACCACCGACGGACCATTGGTCGGTGATGTTATAGGTCAGGCCGGTTTCGACGCCACGCACGCGTTCTTTCTGATTGATCAGGCGCAGCACACGATCATTGGCATCATAGAACTGCGTGACATCCGAGGTGTTTTCGTACGCGGTGACACTGGCCTGCCACTTGTCCCAGTCGCCACGCCAGCCCAGCTCGTAACTGTCGACCTTCAAGGCCTGGGCATTGAGGTCCTGGATATCGTATTTGCTGTTCACGTCACGCAGGAAGCGCTGGATATCCGGCAGGGAAAAGCCCTGGCTGAAGTTGACGAACACATCCTGGTTGTCGGTCAGGTGGTACACCGCACCGAGGTTATAGAGCGTGTCATCGTATTTGAGCGTGCCGCCGGGCAGTGTCGCGCGGTTGCCGGTCTGGACGATTTCGCCGTATGCGATGCTGTCGGAGACCTTGCTTTCAATCCATTCGCGACGTACGCCACCGCGCAAGGTCCAGTTGTCGATGTCGTAGGAGAGCTGGCCAAAGATGGCTTTGGTGGTGGTCTCGATATCTGGACCCAGTTCGAACGTGGTACCGGTTTTCGTGTAGGTCAGGCCATTGACCCGGTATTGGTCGCCACGCTGGCGTGACGTTTCATGGTCGTAGTCCGCGCCCCATACCAGGTTGCCCGTTGCCGGGCCGATGTCTGGCATCTGGGTATCGACCGCTGCACGCAGGCCGTAGACGTCCTGCACGCTGTTGTTATCTGACACGCCTGCCCGGCCTCGGGACAGGTCTGGAAAGAACAGGGCGTCGGCCCGCCGCCAGTAGCTTTCGATCTGCAGGCCCTGGCCGTAGAAATCCTTGTCGGCGTAGTTGAGGTTGACCGCCTGGTTGTGGGTGTAGGGTTGGTCGCCCAGGTCCAGGCCTTTTACGGCGACTGCGTTGCTGGTGATGCGGGGGTTCTTGGTGTAGCGGGTGTCTTGTTCGTCCTTGTAGTCTTGCAGCGACAGGCTGATCTTCTTGTCGTCATCAAGCTCATAGCCGAAGCGACCTTGCAGGTCGTAGGTATCGGTGTCCATGTTGCTGCCCTGGGACGTGTCCTGGGGAATGCGCTTGCCATTACCGTCGAACTGATCGTTGCGCTGCACGGTGTTGCCCGAGAGGTACCAGTCCACCGGGCCTTTGCGCCCGGTGGCGCTTTGGAACGCCTGGTAAGCGAACCCCTTGTGGCTGAGGTTGTTGCCGGCGGTCATGCCGATCTTGCTGCTGAACGCCAGGTCTTCACCTTGGTTGCGTTTGGTGATGATGTTGATGATGCCGCCCGATGCGCCTGCGCCGTAGACACTGCTGGCGCCGGAGATCACTTCGATACGCTCGATGCTTTCCGGTGCCACGCTGTTGAGCTGGCGGAAGTTATCGCGCGTGGCGTTTTGCGAAACCCCGTCGATCAGGATCAGGGTATTGCGCCCGCGAAGCGTCTGGCCGAAGTTGCTCATGCCGCCGCTGGAAGGGGCAATGCCAGGCACCAGTTGGCCGAGGATATCTGCAACCCGACGTCCTGCCCCGGTCTGCTGGCGGATTTGCGCTTCATTGATCACCTGCACTGAGCCTGGAATCTGCGCAATGCTGGTTTCGCTGCGCGTGGCCGATACCACTGTCGCCTGCAGTTGCAGACTGGTCGGGGCTGCCTGTGTCTGCTCTGTCTGATCGGCCCAGGCAGGGGCACTTATTGACCCAAGAAGTGGCAGCAGTACTGCCCATTGCGATGTGTTCATGATCATGTCTCAGAGTTATTAGAAGTATTGACAGAAAAATCGGATGTCTCAGGCGCTCGCGCAAACGAACGGATGGCGCGGATACTCACGGCGGCCAAGGCATAGGTCAGTGCGACCAGCCAGAAGCTGTGTGCCAGGCCTACCCACCCCATGCCGATACCGCCCAACAATGCGCCGCACAGCGCACCAGCTTTCGCGGCGCTGTTGCCCATGCCCAGGGCAAAACCCTGCTGGCTGTGCGCTACGGTAGTGGCGATCAGTGTGTAGGCCACGGGCAACAAAGCCCCCTGCCACACGCCCCACAGCAGCCTGCTGGCGATGAACCCCAACCACTCACTGGCCAGCGCCGTGCAGGCCAGCGTGAGCGCGCAGGCCCAGGTGACCCACTCGATGATGCGCAGCGTATGGGCTGGCTGATGTCGATCGAACAGGCGGCCCCACAACGGCGCGGACAGTGCCAGGGTCAAGGCACTGGCGCCATAGCTGGCGCCGATCAGCCACACGGGCGCGTGCAAAACCTGGGCGACATATAAGGCGTAAAACGGTTGCGGCATCATCCTGGCTGCCTGGATCAATACGATGATCCCCAGCATCGCGCCAATCCAGCCTCTGGGGAGTGCGGCAGGCTTGGACGTGCGGGCAGGTCTCGATCGTGGTGAGTCGCTGGGTAAAAACACGCTGATTATCGCGCACAACAGGCAGACGACGGTGGCGCTGTAGCACAGCAATGCGAAACCGGATATGTCCATGAGCCAGCCGCCCAATACCGGTCCGGCCAGGGAGCCTACAGCGGTGGCTGATTGCAGTCGTGCAAGAATGTGCCCGCGCCCACCCTCGCCGCAGCAGGCCAGTGCGTAGGCTTGGGCCGCTGCAATGAAGCCGGCCAACGCACCTTGCACCACGCGGATGACCACCAGCCACCACGGATCAGGCGTTATCGCAGCCAGCGCCTGGCACACCGCCAGTGCCAGCAATGCGCGGATGATCATGGGCTTATGGCCGGTACGGTCGCCCAGCTTCCCCCACATGGGTGTGAGAATCATCGCTGCCATCATCGGCCCGGCATACACCAGCGAAGACAGCAGGCCGGTGTACTGGGCATTTGCAGTGCCCAGCAACTTCTGGATTTGCAGCGGCCAGAACGGGCCGCTCATTTCCATCGCCCCCATCGACACCAACTGAATCACCACCAGCAGCCGCAGCGCTGTGTTGTTAGTCGGCATTGGCGGCCGCGCTCAACGGGTTAGGCAACCGCCCGACGATATCGGCATGACTCTCCAGCAGGCGCATGCGCATGAACGACTTGGCCGGCCATGCTTGCTCCAGCAGTGCTTCGCGCTCGGTGGCCCAGCGCTGCGGATCAACCTGCGAGCGCATGTCGTCAAAACACTGGCTGACCTGAGCTGACAGTTCATTCCAGAGCAGCGCCTGGGGGATGTCGAAGTGGCGCGCGGCAAGCAGGATGAGCTCGCCCAGATGGCACATGAAAACGGTGTGCAGCAGCTTGTCCCGTACGAAACCTGCGTCGTCGTACAGCGTCATCTTCGGGTCGTGCAGTTCAATGTCCAGGCCGTGGGCGTGCAAGGTTTTGCGGTCGATACGGATATCGCCGAAATCGCGTAACAGCAGGCGGCTCAATTGCCCGTCTGCGGCCATGACCATAAAAGAGTTCTGCTGATGGGCCTCGAATGCAACGCCGTAGCGCAAATACATGCCCAGCAGCGCCGGCACACTGATCGCCGCGTAATCATGGAAGAAGGCGAGCATGGCCGCCGCGTCATCCTTGCCTTGGCTCAGGCGCACCCATTGGCGCAGCAGCGGCTGGCCGTGTTGATCAATGGCAAACAGGCTGCCCACCGGCACGGCCATTTCGTCCGGCTGGAGCTGGCTCTGGGGATTGTCGCGATAGAGCACCGCCAAGTGGCGGGAGTGCTCGTCATTGGCCGGTTGTGGCTGGAAATGCACACCGATACGCTCGGGAACGATGTTCAGGCATTTTTGAATCGCAGGCTCGCGTTCCAGGATGCTCAGCAGCAGATGGCTGATCCGTGGGCCCATGCGCGCTGAACGCGGCGATACGGTGCGCTGTACGCTGGTCAGGCGCAGTGACACGGGCAGTTTGACCATCGGTGCATCGCGACGGCCTTCAGGCAACACGGTTCTGAATGACATGGTGGGGTGGGCAGTAAACGCGACGATATCGGTCAGCACCAGCAGTTTGTCGCCGATTTCGTTGGCGAACAGTTGAGGCAACTCCTGGCGTGCCTGCCAAGGGTGGGCGGGCAATGGCAGATAATCGCCTGCCTGAAGGCCCTGTGCTTGCAGGACTGCGGTCAATTGCTGTGCCGCTTGCGGGAAGTGCTCGCTCCACCACTGCCAGTAATCGGCGGTACCGGCCAACTTTTCGACATGGGCAAATTGGCGATGCAGCGCGCACAGCAGCACCGGGAAGCGTGCTTCGAACTCTGGCGAATAGTCGATGACTTGCTCGGTATTCAGGCCCAGCTTGGTCTTGTAATTGGGATGCCATGGGTGACCCAGTGTTCCCCACTGTTCAAGCACGGAAGTCGGGTTGATAACGCTCGGGCTGTTTTTGAGATGACTCAGCAGATTGTCTTGATGCTCCGGGCCCAGGGATGCATGCAGCTTGAGCGTCCATTGCTCATGGAAGGCGAGGCACAAGGTGTCGTTGATGAAGCTGTCGTCGATCTCTACGTTGAGGCGGTTGAGCACTTCCCGGTCGGCAGGCGACTCGAGGCTGGCGTTAAGCAACGTCAACAACTGTGAGGGGAACTGGATTTTCTGTTCGGGCTGGCCTTCGCGCAACAGGATGACTTCGCCACGCAGGTCCCAGCTTGCCATGCGGCCAGGGTGCAAATGTTCGAAACGCAATCGGGCCTGGCAAGCCAGTGTCAGCGAGCAATGGCCATGTTCGTCATAAAGGAGAGTGCTGGGGTCCAGCAGGCTTTCACGAAACAATGCTTGGATCAGGCGTTGGAAGCTACGTTCGGCGGCAGGTGCCAGCGTATTGATCAGGGCTTCGAGGCTGACGTGGCTGGCCTTAAATTGCGCAGTGGCAAGTGCTTCGCTCCAGCGTTCCAGTAACGCGTTTTCTGGCTTGCTGCTATTTCCATGCATCTAATTGATTCCCTGATTCGTGAGCCTGAATGAAAAGCGAACGAATGATATCGAGAATCATTATTTGTGTGTGTTTTTGTTACATTAATTTATGGCGATTATTGACAAAAAAACCGCGCCCCAAAGGCGCGGTTTCTCGTAAACGGCCCGGCTGCGTGGGCCGGGCGTCCACATGATTTCAGAGCTTCAGGAGCTTTTTGCCTGGCGTTGCAGTTCGAGAGTTTCGAGCTCGTTTTTATAGTTGTGGGCGTCGCTCTCGTTGTGAAACATGCCGACCAATACGTCTTGCTGATGGACATCCCAGATGTGAATCCCGTGGCCTACTGCTTCATGGGACATATGTTCATCGTCGCGTTCAGTTACTTTTACAGTCATCTGCTTGCTCCAATCTCTGGTTGATCTGCGGCAAGTCGTCGCAGGCCTCTGTTATATGATTTGTTAGCTTGCTAAGTAAACTGATTTTGCGCGCAATAATTCATTGCGGGGAACGCAACAATGCTGCAGGCCTTGTAAACTGTGACATTGCGCCGCAGCTGCAAGGGATTTATGACAAAAGTTTCATGTTGGGATCGGCCTGTTTATCGGGGTTGACCCTGCCGCCGCTATCGCAGGCAAGCCAGCTCCCACCGGGAAATGCATTCCAATGTGGGAGCTGGCCTACCTGCGAGTGGTAGTGGCTCCCCCTGAAATCCCAGGCAAAAAAAAGCCCCGCATTCAGCGAGGCTCTTTTCCAGCACGTCAGCGCAATCAGCTGCCTTTGACGGCCTTACCGTCAACGGTGCCATCCTGCAGCATGATGTTGTATTCCTTGCCGTCAGTCTCGACCTGACGCAGGGCAACCAGAATGCCGCCCTGGTCCTTGGCAAACCACATCTGCGTGATGCGCTTGCTCTGCGACGGGTCGCGCACGCGCTCGACCTTGATCGCGTCGATCGAACCGACCTTGGTCTGGACCTTTTCCGAGCCGATCACGCGGAAGTCGTAGGTATCGGTATCAGTACCCTCAACCACGCGGTAGCTCATGCTCTTCTTGCCCGCGGCAACATCGCGTTGCAGAGCAAGTTGGTAGGTGGACTTGTCGAGCATGCCGCTTTCGAGCGTGACATTGACCGGGTCTTTGTTTTCAAAGCCGGTGACTTTCTTGGCGCTCTGGTCGAAGTCCAGGTTGATCTTCTTCGCCTTGCCCAGGCCGCCGCGTTCGAAGCTGTAGCTCTTGGGTTGCAGGGTGTCCTTGTCGAACAGGATCACACTGGTTTCGGTCAGGCTGGCAATCATCATCGAGGCCTTGAAATTCAAGGTCCAGGTACCGTCGCCATTCTTGCTCAGGCTGCGTTCAGCCGAACCGCTCATGGGCAGTTGTTTCCAGTCGGCGGTGTAGCTGACGGAGAAGGGGTGAAGGTCTGCCGCTTGTACGGCAGGCAAAGCGAACAGCGCAAAAGCGAAAAGCAGGGCGCGACGCATAAAATCTCCTAGGTTCGAATCAAGTGGCCGCTGGCCGCGAGTAACTGGCCGTCCAATAATGCACCCTGGTCGCCAAGAATCAACCGTCCTTCGGCAAACCAGCGAACAGCCAGCGGGTAAATCCTGTGTTCCTGGGTATGAACCCGTTGCGCAAGCGTCTGCGCCGAGTCGCCTGACTCTACCGGAACCACTGCCTGTACGACCAGAGGCCCGCCATCGAGTTCCTCGGTCACAAAGTGCACGCTGCAGCCATGCTCACTGTCGCCGGCGTCGAGGGCGCGCTGGTGGGTGTGCATGCCTTTGTACTTGGGCAGCAGGGAAGGGTGGATATTGAGCAGGCGCCCTTCGTAGTGCCGGACGAAATCTGCGCTGAGGATGCGCATGAAACCCGCAAGGACCACGAGTTTGGGGTTGAAGGCGTCGATCAGTTCGATCAAGGCGCTGTCGAAGGCCTCGCGACCGTCGAACGCCTTATGATCCAGGGAGCGAGTATCGATACCCGCGTCACGGGCGCGTTGCAGACCGTAGGCGTCGCTGCGGTTGGAAATCACCGCAGCGATGCGCACCGGGCTGTCGCCGGTGCGCGTGCTGTCGATCAGGGCCTGCAAGTTACTGCCGGTGCCGGAAAGCAGCACCACGACATCACAGGTCTGGGGCATCAGTGAGCCTTGAGGTTCTTCAGTTCAACCTGGGCTGCGCCTTCGGCAGCAGTGGCGATCTGGCCAATGACCCAAGGTTGCTCGCCGGCTTCACGCAGCACGTTCAGTGCGGTTTCAACGTGTTCCTGCGCAACGCATATCACCATGCCTACGCCGCAGTTCAGCACGCGGTGCATTTCGGTTTCGTTGACGTTGCCTTTTTCCTGCAGCCAATCGAAGACAGCCGGGCGCTGCCAGCTGGCCACGTCGACAATCGCCTGGGCGCCTTTTGGCAGTACGCGCGGGATGTTGTCCAGCAGGCCGCCACCGGTAATGTGGGCCATGGCCTTGACGGCGCCGGTGTCCTTGATCAGCTTGAGCAGTGGCTTGACGTAGATGCGGGTCGGCGCCATCAGCAGGTCGGTCAGTGGCTTGCCGTCGAGCTGGATGTTCTCGATGTCGGCGCCGGACACTTCGATGATCTTGCGGATCAGCGAGTAGCCGTTGGAGTGCGGGCCGGACGATGGCAGGGCGAGCAGGGCGTCACCAGCAGCTACTTTGGAGCCGTCGATGATCTCGGCTTTTTCCACCACACCGACACAGAAGCCGGCCAGGTCGTAGTCTTCGCCTTCGTACATGCCTGGCATTTCAGCGGTTTCACCGCCGACCAGGGAGCAACCCGACAATTCGCAGCCGGCGCCGATGCCGGTCACGACCTGGGTCGCGGTCTCGACATTGAGCTTGCCGGTGGCGTAGTAGTCGAGGAAGAACAGCGGCTCGGCGCCGCACACCACCAGGTCGTTGACGCACATGGCGACAAGGTCGATGCCGATGCTGTCGTGCTTGTTCAGGTTCAGGGCCAGGCGCAGCTTGGTGCCCACGCCGTCGGTGCCGGACACCAATACAGGCTGCTTGTAGCCGGCCGGGATTTCGCAGAGGGCGCCAAAACCGCCCAGGCCACCCATGACTTCAGGGCGCGCAGTGCGCTTGGCGACGCTCTTGATGCGTTCGACCAATGCTTCACCGGCGTCGATGTCTACACCGGCGTCCTTGTAGCTCAGGGAGGGTTGCTTGCTCATGATCCAGGCCTTTAGGGGGGATTTCTGGGTAACGACCGGGCGGGCGGGGGCTTTTGGAAAGGGCCCTGCCGTTGACGGTCTGCGAAGGCGCGCGATTTTATCAGGCTTGAGGGGCAGCGGCCATCCTCGGGCCGACGGGCAGGGCATATGAGCTCAAAAAAATGCAAATCGGGCCGGTAATCGTGCGTATTAAGGTATAGCCTTGAGCTCGCTAGCGTTATGACAGTATGAAAACTTACCGGGACCCTGTGAATGTTTTACCGGTCGCTGTGTCACAGCCTTGCCAAACCGAGATCACGCGGTCTGTTCCAACCGCTAAATTTGTCGTTCGGGAATCTTCCATGCGTCTGTGTAAATTCTTCTTTGTGGGCTGTTTGTCGTTGGTCAGCCTGGCGAGTCATGCCGAAACCCTCAATGGCCTCTATCAAGTACTTGAACCGGTCAGCAGCCAGTCGCCCCAAGAGCGCGACCAGGCCACCCAGCGTGCCGTGCAGACCCTGGTGATCCGCCTGACCGGCGACGCCAAGGCCGCCGATGGCCCGGGCCTGGCAGCGATCCGCAAAGACCCGCAACAAATCATCAGCCAGTACGGCTACGACGCCGGCCCGCCGGAAAGCCTGCAAGTAGACTTCGACCCGGTCAGCACCGACCGCGCCTTGCGGGATGCGGGCCTGTCGATCTGGGGCAGCAACCGGCCGTCGATCCTGGGTTGGTGGCTGAACGATTCAACTGAAGGCAGCAGCCTGGTCGGCGATGGCCAGGCCGTTGCCCAGGCCCTGCGCCGGGCCGCGCAACACAGGGGTCTGCCGCTGCGCTTGCCGTTGGGAGACCTGGATGAACAGGTAGTCGCCACCGCGCCGAATCTTGAAAGCCCCGACGCCACGCCTTTGCGCGCAGCCTCCGAGCGTTACGGTGCCGATGCTTTGCTGGCGGTGCATGCGCGCCAGGAAGGCACTCAATGGCAGGCCAAATGGCGCCTGTGGCTGGGCGACAAGGCTGAGGAGGGCACCGCCCAAGGCGCTGACACTGCCGCGCTCGCCGATGCGGTATTGCTGGCGGTCAGCCAAAAGCTGGCGCCACGCTTTGCGGTCAAGCCGGGCGTGAGCACTGAGCAACTGCTTGAGGTACAAGGCATGAACCTTGAGCGCTACGCCGCCCTGGGTCGTTTGCTGGAGCCCTTTGGCGGCCAGCCGCAGTGGGTGGATGGCAACCGGATTGTGTATCGCGTCAATGGCAGCGCCGAACAACTGCGCACCCAATTGAGCCTGGCCAAGCTGCAGGAAATTCCTGCTGGCGAAGCCCCGGCCCAGCCAGCCGTGATCGATGGCACGCAACCGGCTGTTGCACCTGAGCCCCAGGCGCAATTGCGTTTTCGTTGGTAAATAGTGTTCCTCCTTCTATATAGAAGAAGGGCGTAAAAAACAGATGGAGTGGTTTATGGCGGATACGCGTCGTTGGGTGTGGCTTGGCGGGATTGTCCTGCTGTGCGTTTTTGTGTTCTTGCTGCATTCGATCCTGACGCCGTTCCTGGTGGCGCTGCTGCTCGCCTACCTGTTCGATCCGGTGGTGGATCGCCTGGAAAAAGTCGGCATGTCGCGCACCTGGGGCGTGATCACGGTGTTTGCGCTGTTCACGTTGATCATCACGGCGCTGGTGTTGATATTGGTGCCGATGTTGGCCAAGCAGCTGTTTCGCCTCTATGAGCTGGCGCCGCAGATGCTCGACTGGTTGCAGCACACGGCGATGCCGTGGGCCCAGTCCAAGTTCGGGCTGGCGGATGGCTTCTGGAAGTTCGACAAGGTCAAGGCAGCCATCAGCGAGCACATGGACAAGACCACCGATATCGTTACGGTGGTGCTCAGCCAGGCGACTGCATCGAGCCTGGCGCTGATCGGCTGGTTGACCAACCTGGTGCTGATCCCGGTGGTGGCGTTCTACCTGCTGCGAGACTGGGACATCATGATGGCCAAGATCCGCAGCCTGCTCCCCCGCGACCGGGAAGAGCGTGTTGTTTCCCTGGCAGCGGAGTGTCATGAGGTATTGGGTGCGTTCGTGCGTGGCCAGTTGCTGGTGATGCTGGCCCTGGGGGTGATTTACGCTGCCGGCCTGATGGCGATCGGCTTGGAGCTGGGGCTGTTGATCGGCTTGATCGCGGGCCTGGCGGCCATCGTGCCCTACATGGGCTTTGTGATCGGCATCGGCGCGGCGCTGGTGGCCGGGCTGTTCCAGTTCGGCGGCGACCTGTACCCGATGCTGGGGATTGTCGCAGTGTTCATGGTGGGCCAGGCCTTGGAAGGCATGGTGCTGACGCCACTGCTGGTGGGCGATCGAATCGGCCTGCACCCGGTGGCAGTGATCTTTGCGATTTTGGCGGGTGGCGAGCTGTTCGGCTTTACCGGCATCCTGTTGGCGCTGCCGGTGGCGGCGGTGATCATGGTGCTGGTGCGCCATGTGCACGACCTGTACAAGGATTCGGACGTGTATACCGGGGTGGATGAGCCCGAGTTGTAATCGCGGTGTCACAAACCCGGTCCAGGCCGGGTTTGTTGTTTCTGGCCCCGGGGTGCGTCAAACAAACTGCGTAAAACCTCCGGGTTAACGCAAACCTTTGATTTTGCTTGTGGTCTGCTGCATTGTGCGCCCGGCGTCACGGGTATAAACTTTGCAAACTTTACATAGAGGCCACTAACGGTTCGATGGGAGCCGTTCAGTCAGCATGAAACCGATTCAGCTGCCCCTAGGTGTGCGTCTGCGTGATGACGCTACCTTTATCAACTACTACCCAGGCGCCAATGCCGCTGCACTCGGCTATGTGGAGCGGCTTTGCGAAGCCGACGCCGGGTGGACTGAAAGCCTGATCTATCTGTGGGGCAAGCATGGCGTGGGGCGTACCCATCTGCTGCAGGCCGCGTGCCTGCGTTTCGAGCAGACGGGCGAGCCGGCGGTCTACCTGCCCTTGGCCGAGTTGATGGACCGCGGGATCGGCATCTTCGATAACCTTGAGCAATATGAACTGGTGTGTCTCGACGACCTGCAGGCAGTGGCCGGCAAGCCGGAGTGGGAAGAGGCGCTGTTTCATCTGTTCAACCGCTTGCGCGATAGCGGCCGGCGCTTGCTGATCGCTGCGTCCACCTCGCCGCGTGAACTGCCGGTGAAGCTGGCTGACCTCAAGTCGCGCCTGACCCTGGCGTTGATCTTCCAGATGCGCCCGTTATCCGATGAGGACAAGCTGCGTGCGCTGCAACTGCGCGCTTCCCGTCGTGGCCTGCACCTGACTGACGAAGTCGGGCACTTTATCCTCACCCGTGGCACCCGCAGCATGAGCGCGCTGTTCGATTTGCTTGAGCAACTCGACCAGGCTTCCTTGCAGGCACAAAGAAAATTGACGATCCCTTTCCTGAAAGAAACCTTGGGCTGGTAAGGTCTTGATTTTCCGTGTGTCGGCATTTTCAAGGCGTCAGAAAACCTGCGTTTGAGCCAGAAGGGCTACGCAACTGAAGCGATAAATGGAATCACGGCTTAGATGGCATAGTCGAAACGATAAGTCACATAGATCGCGATTGAATTTGCAAATCGATGTGATAGAGGGCATAGTCTCGGCTTCTTTACACATCAGCCACGGTCGTGCCCATGCTAAATCGCTTCGCACCCCTCGTGCCTCTCGCACTCGTTACCCTGTTGTTTGGCTGCGCCTCCCACCCTCAGCAGGTGGCAGAGCAGCAAAAACCACAGGTTCAAAATCAGGCAAAGTTCGTTGCTGCACAGTCTGCTTCTGTTTATGAAGAAGAGGTGGCAACCGAAAAAGAACTCGCCGAGTTCTCTGACAGCAAGCCTTACCAACTGCCTCTTCTGGCCGACAGTATCCTTGAGCGCGGCATGTCCTTGATCGGTACCCGTTACCGTTTCGGCGGCACCTCGGAAGCCGGTTTTGATTGCAGTGGTTTCATTGGCTACCTGTTTCGTGAAGAAGCCGGCATGAATCTGCCGCGCTCTACACGCGAGATGATCAACGTGAATGCACCGTTGGTCGCACGCAACAACCTCAAGCCCGGTGATCTGCTTTTCTTTAGTACCAGTGGCCGCGGTCGTGTCAGTCATGCCGGTATCTACCTGGGCGATAACCAATTTATCCACTCCAGCAGCCGCCGCAGTGGTGGTGTTCGGGTCGATAACCTGGGTGACAGCTACTGGAGCAAAACCTTCATCGAAGCCAAGCGTGCACTCGCCATGGCTCCGACTACGGTTACCGCTAGTAAGTAAAGTTAAAGTGATACTTGAAGTTTGACGTGTAAGCGCTAGAATCCCTGGACATTGTTGTCATCCGTTCGCGCGAGCTTTGCTTGCGCGTTCTGGTTTTCAACGTTCGGCAGCGAAAGCCGCATCCAGACCAGGATTGTTCTGCACATGTCGACCTCGGCCCGCCTGATGCTTATTGTTTGCGCCGCGCTGCTCAGCGCCTGCGCCAGTCGTACACCGCCGCCCGCGCCCGTCGCGGTCAAGCCTAAGCCGGTGTTCAACTATGCCACCCAGAATTTCTCGCCTGCTGCCGAAGACGTGCTCTTTCGTGCGCTGGGCCTGGTCGGCACACCTTACCGCTGGGGCGGCAACACACCGGACTCGGGGTTTGATTGCAGTGGCCTGATCGGCTTTGTATTCCGCGACGCTGCCGGCATCTCATTGCCGCGCACCACCCGTGAATTGATCGTGATGCGTGCCCAGGACGTCAGCGAACAAAACCTGCAAACCGGCGACCTGCTGTTCTTCGCTACCGGTGGTGGTTCGCGGGTCAGCCATGCGGGCATCTATGTGGGGGAGGGCCGCTTCGTACACGCGCCTCAAACCGGCGGTACGGTGAAGCTGGATACGCTATCCAAAGCGTATTGGCAGAATGCCTACCTGAGTGCCAAACGCGTGTTGCCAGGAAATCTGGCGCGTAATCCCTGAATCAATAAAACTCCAAAATGTGGGAGCGGGCTTGCCCGCGAATGCAGTGTGTCAGTCAACGGCTTGGTTGGCTGGGCCACCGTAATCGCGGGCAAGCCCGCTCCCACATTGGTGTGTGGCGATTTACTTAACAGCCGACACTCGCCAAACCTTATTGCCCACATCATCGGCCACCAGCAAATCCCCCTGCTGATCTATCACCACGCCGACCGGCCGGCCCATGGCTTTCTCATCGCTATCAAGAAACCCCGTCAGCACATCCACCGGTTGCCCTTTCGGCTGGCCCCCTTCGAAGGGCACGAAAATCACCCTGTAGCCACTGTGCGGCTTGCGGTTCCAGGAACCGTGCTGGCCGATAAATGCGCCATTACTGAAGGGAGCGGGCAGTTTGCTGCCCTCGGCGAAGGTCAGCCCCAGCGACGCAGTATGAGGGCCTACCGCATAGTCGGGAGCGATGGCCTTGGCGACCATGTCCAGGTTCTGCGGGGTGACACGCACATCCACATGCTGGCCGTAATAACTGAAAGGCCAGCCGTAGAAGCCGCCATCCTTGACCGAGGTGATGTAATCCGGCACCAGGTCACTGCCGATCTCATCGCGTTCGTTGACCGCCGTCCACAGCTTGCCGCTCTGTGGCTCCCACGCCATGCCGTTGGGGTTGCGCAGGCCGGAGGCAAAAATGCGGTGTTGGCCGCTGGCGCGGTCGACTTCCCAAATGGCGGCGCGGCCCTGTTCGGCTTCCAGGCCGTTTTCGCCGACGTTGCTGTTGGAGCCGACGCTCACGTACAGCTTGCTGCCGTCCTGGCTGGCCACCACATTTTTGGTCCAGTGGTGGTTCAAGGGGCCACCGGGTAAGTCCACTACCTTGGCGCCTGGGGCTGTGATTGCGGTTTCACCCGGCTGATAGGGGAAGCGCAGCAACTTATCCGAATCGGCCACATACAGGTCGTTGCCTACCAAGGTCATGCCAAACGGCGAATTGAGGTTCTCCAGGAACACCGTGCGAGTTTCTGCCACACCGTCATGGTCGGCATCGCGCAGCAAGGTAATACGGTTCGGGCTCGGCACCCCGGCGCCAGCGCGATCCATGACCTTTTCCATCACCCAGCCACGTACGCCTTTGGCATCGTCCGGCTTGGGCGGTGCATTGGTCTCGGCCACCAGCACGTCGCCGTTGGGCAGCACGTAGAGCCAGCGCGGATGATCCAGGCCTTCGGCGAACGCGGCCACTTGGGTACCGGCGGCGGCGATGGGCTTGGCGCCTTCGGGCCAGCCGATGGCCGGGGCGATATTGACGGTGGGGATCAGCGTCTTGTTCGGCTCCGGCAACTTGGGCGAGGGACCGGTGCCATCGGCGACCTGCAGGGTCGAGCTTTCGCCGCACGCGGCGAGGCTGCCTGCAAGCATGATCAGTAGGGCGAGTCGGGTTTTAGGCATGGTTTTCTCCTTGATACCTGTAGGGGTAGAGAAGCACGAACGGCAGATGGTTCAAGTACAAGGCCAGCTTTAATTGACGCTCCACCCCCAACCCACTAACCTTCGCGGCTTGTTCCAGGTGCTCTGTGGCGCGCGCGTCGACAGAGTGAAACAGGGAAGCCGGTGAGTGAGCGCACTTGTACACAGTGCCGCCGCGATTCCGGCGCTGCCCCCGCAACGGTAAATGAGTCAAGACGGTGCTGTTTGCCACTGTATCGCGTGCGATATGGGAAGGCGCACCCTCGGCTGCTTGCTATCAAAAGCGCCACTCATGAGCCCGGAGACCGGCCTGGATCATCCAACAGCATCACGGTGGGCGATGCTTGGCTGTCTGTTTTTTCTTTTTCCTGCCCGCCGTTTTTGTCCAGCCCCAACGGAGAGCTGCCATGACTGATTCCCCCGACCGCGACGAACGCCACTTGGCGCGCATGCTGCGCAAAAAAGCCGTGATTGACGAGCGCATCGCCAATTCCCCCAATGAGTGCGGCCTGCTGCTGGTGCTGACCGGCAATGGCAAAGGCAAGAGCAGTTCGGCGTTCGGCATGTTGGCCCGGGCCATGGGGCATGGCATGCAATGCGGTGTGGTGCAGTTCATCAAGGGGCGTAACAGCACCGGCGAAGAATTGTTTTTCCGCCGCTTCCCCGAGCAGGTGCACTTTCATGTGATGGGCGAAGGCTTCACCTGGGAAACCCAGGATCGCCAGCGCGATATCGCCGCTGCCGAAGCGGCTTGGGCGGTGTCCCGGGCCATGTTGAATGACCCCTCTATCGGCTTGGTGGTGCTGGATGAACTGAACATCGCCCTCAAGCACGGTTACCTTGAACTGGACCAGGTACTCAGCGACCTGCAAGCCCGCCCGCCCATGCAGCATGTGGTGGTCACCGGCCGTGGCGCCAAGCCTGAGCTGATCGAAATGGGCGACACCGTCACCGAAATGGGCATGCTCAAGCACGCGTTCCAGGCCGGTATCAAGGCACAGAAAGGCGTCGAACTTTGAATCAGCCCCGTCATTGCCCGGCCGTATTGATCGCCGCTCCGGCGTCCGGCCAGGGCAAAACCACGGTCACCGCCGCGCTCGCCCGTTTGCACCGCAACCTGGGACGCAAGGTGCGCGTGTTCAAATGCGGGCCGGACTTTCTCGACCCGATGATCCACGAGCGTGCCAGTGGCGCGCCGGTGTACCAGTTGGACATGTGGATGGTGGGCGAGCAGGAAAGCCGCCGCCTGCTCTGGGAGGCAGCGGGGGAGGCTGACCTGATCCTCATCGAAGGCGTGATGGGCCTGTTCGACGGCACGCCTTCCAGCGCTGACTTGGCGCGGCACTTCGGTGTACCGGTGCTGGGCGTGATCGATGGCACCGCCATGGCCCAGACGTTCGGCGCTTTGGCCCTGGGGCTGGCGCGCTATCAGCCCGACCTGCCGTTCGCCGGCGTGCTGGCCAATCGCGTCGGCACCCTGCGCCATGCGCAATTGCTTGAAGGCAGCCTCACCGAGGGCTTGCGTTGGTACGGCGCGTTATCCCGTGAGACCGGCATCGAACTGCCCAGCCGCCACCTGGGCCTGGTGCAAGCCAGCGAACTGAATGACCTTGATATACGCTTGGATGCTGCCGCCCAGGCGTTGGGCAGCAGTTGCGAAGTGGCCCTGCCGCCGCCGGTAACCTTTGCCGCGCCGCAAGTGGTCGAGGCCGAGCCCTTGCTGGTCGGTGTGCGGATTGCCGTGGCCCGTGACGAAGCCTTTGCCTTTACCTACGGCGCCAGCCTGGATTTGCTGCGGGCGATGGGCGCCGAGTTGAAGTTCTTTTCACCGATCCATGATCGCCAATTGCCTCAAGCTGACAGCCTCTATCTGCCCGGCGGCTATCCGGAACTGCACCACCAGGCATTGTCGGCCAATACCTCGATGCTGGGCGCAATTCGTGCTCATCACGCCGCTGGCAAGCCACTGCTCGCTGAATGTGGCGGCATGCTCTATCTGCTCGACTCCTTGACCGATGTGGACGGTACACGCGCCGAACTGGTTGGCTTGTTGCAAGGCGATGCGGTGATGCAGAAGAAACTCGCGGCCCTGGCGCTGCAAAGTGTCGAGCTGCCGGAGGGGACCTTGCGTGGGCATACCTATCATCATTCTCTGACCAGTACCGAATGGGAGCCGATTGCCCGTGGGCTTAGCCCTAACGGTGGGCGCGGTGCCGAGGCGGTCTATCGACAAGGGCGGATGACGGCGTCCTATGTGCACTTTTATTTTCCGTCGAATCCTGGCGCGGTGGCCGCGTTGTTCGCGCCAGACCTTGAGACAGCTATCGCAGGCAAGCCAGCTCCCACAGGGGAATGCATTCCAAATGTGGGAGGGGGCTTGCCCCCGATGAGGCCATGACTGACAACGCTTTCCCCCAAGCCGATCGCGAGGCCGTCTATCGCGCCATCGCCGAACGCCGCGACATGCGCCACTTCCGCGGTGGCAGCGTCGCGCCTGAACTGCTGCAACGCCTGCTCCACGCCGCGCACCAGGCGCCCAGCGTCGGCCTGATGCAGCCGTGGCGTTTTATCCGCATCAGCGACCGCTCGTTGCGCAGCCAGATTCAACAGTTGGTAGAGGAAGAGCGCGTGCGCACTGCCGAGGCATTGGGCGAGCGCTCCGATGCGTTCATGAAGCTCAAGGTTGAAGGCATCAACGACTGCGCCGAGGTACTGGTCGCCGCCTTGATGGACGATCGTGAGCGCCACATTTTCGGGCGCCGCACCTTGCCGGAAATGGACATGGCCTCGCTCTCCTGCGCCATCCAAAACCTGTGGCTGGCGGCGCGCGTGGAAGGGTTGGGCATGGGCTGGGTTTCGCTGTTCGACCCCCAGGCCCTGGCCGAGTTGCTGGGTTTGCCACCCGGTGCAAAGCCCCTGGCGGTGTTGTGCCTGGGCCCGGTGGCAGAGTTTTACCCGGCACCGATGTTGCAGCTCGAGGGCTGGGCCGAGCCGCGACCGCTAAGTGACATGCTGTATGAAAACAAGTGGGGAGTGAGTCAATGAGTGTGGCCTTGCTGTGTGTCGCTGCGGTGGCGCTGGATGCGCTGCTGGGTGAGCCCAGGCGCTGGCATCCGCTGGTGGCGTTCGGCAATTTCGCCGGGCGCATCGAGCAACGTTTCAATACTGGCGGGCGTGGCTGGCGCAGCCATGGTGTGACCGCGTGGTTTATCGCGGTGGTGCCGCTGACCCTGCTGGCCACGGCGTTGTCTTGGGCGCCTTATATCGGCTGGCTGCTGGAGATCCTGGCGCTGTACTGCGCCTTGGGCATGCGCAGCCTGGGCGAGCACGTGATGCCAGTGGCCCAGGCTCTGCGCCGTGATGACCTGGACGAAGCGCGCACGCGTGTGAGTTACCTGGTCAGCCGCCAGACCAGCGAACTGGACCGTACTGAAGTCGCGCGCGCAGCCACCGAATCGGTGCTGGAGAACGGCAGCGATGCGGTATTCGCCGCGTTGTTCTGGTTCGTGGTGGCCGGTGTGCCGGGCGTGGTGCTCTATCGTCTGAGCAACACCCTGGACGCCATGTGGGGCTATCGCAATGAGCGCTTTGAGCGCTTCGGTTGGGCAGCCGCCAGGATCGATGATGTGCTCAACTATATTCCTGCGCGCTTGGTGGCTTTAACCTACGCGCTATTGGGTAAAACCCGCCTGGCGCTCAAATGCTGGCGCACCCAGGGGCCGACCTGGGACAGCCCCAACGCCGGCCCGGTGATGGCGGCAGGGGCCGGTGCCTTGGGTGTGGAGCTCGGCGGCGCGGCGATTTATCACGGCGAGGTGCATCAGCGCCCGCCATTGGGCGAAGGCCCGCCGGCCGACGCCGATTCCATTGATCGCGGCTGGCAACTGGTGCAGCGCGGCGTGTGGCTGTGGCTGCTGGTCCTGTGCGTGGGGGCGCAAATCTATGCTTGAACATGGTGGTCGGCTGCGTAAGGCCGCGATTGAGTACGGCATTGCCGAAGCGGATTGGCTCGACCTGTCCAGCGGCCTGGCGCCCTGGCCGTGGCCGATTCCCGAGATTCCCTTGCGTGCCTGGGCGCGCTTGCCGGAAACCGATGACGGCTTGGAGAAGGCTGCCAGCGAGTATTACGGTGCTGGCCCGTTGCTGCCGGTGCCGGGTTCCCAGGCAGCGATCCAACTGCTGCCGCGACTGCGTCGTTCCGGTAAGGTCGGCGTGCTTTCGCCCTGTTACGCCGAGCACGCCGAAGCCTGGCGCCGTGCCGGTTATGTGGTGCGTGAAGTGCAGGAGCAGGAAGTCGACTTCTTTCTCGACAGCCTCGACGTGCTGGTCGTGGTCAACCCCAACAACCCCACCGGCTTGAGCCTGAGCCCGCAACGCCTGCTGGACTGGCATGCGCGGCTGGCCCAGCGCGGTGGCTGGCTGGTGGTGGACGAGGCATTCATTGACGTGACCCCGGACTTGAGCCTGGCCAGCCATGCCGATCAGGTCGGCTTGATCGTGCTGCGCTCATTCGGCAAGTTCTTCGGCCTGGCCGGCGTGCGCCTGGGCTTTGTGCTGGCCGAGCGCAAGTTGCTCAAGCTGTTGGCCGAACAGGTCGGGCCCTGGGCTGTCAGTGGTCCGACGCGGGTGCTGGGCCAAGTGTGCTTGCGCGACACCGACGGGCATGCGCGCCAGCGCAGTCGTTGCATCGCAGCCGGCCAGCGTCTGTTCGAGTTGCTTGAGCGCCGCGGCCTTCAACCTCACGGTGGCTGCGCATTGTTCCAGTGGTTGATTACCCCCCACGCTGAACGGCTGTACGAGTTCATGGCCCAACGCGGCATCCTGCTGCGCTTGTTTGTGCACAACAGCAGCGTGCGCTTGGGCCTGCCCGGCACCGACGCCGACTGGCTGCGCCTTGACGAAGCCCTGGCCGCCTACAAGGACGCCACATGACCACGTTGATGGTGCAGGGCACCACCTCCGACGCCGGTAAAAGCACCCTGGTGACTGCGCTGTGTCGCTGGCTGGTACGCCAGGGCGTCGCGGTGGCGCCGTTCAAGCCGCAGAACATGGCGCTCAACAGCGCGGTGACCGCCGAAGGCGGCGAGATCGGCCGTGCCCAGGCCGTGCAGGCCCAGGCTGCCAACCTGGCACCCCACACCGACATGAACCCGGTGTTGCTCAAGCCCAACAGCGACACCGGCTCCCAAGTGATCATCCATGGCCGTGCTGTCACCAGCATGAATGCTGTGGCCTATCACGACTACAAAGCCATTGCGATGCAAGCGGTGCTGGCCTCCCACACGCGTTTGAGCCAGGCCTACCCGGTGGTGATCGTCGAAGGCGCGGGCTCACCGGCCGAGATCAATTTGCGCGCCAATGACATTGCCAACATGGGCTTCGCCGAAGCGGTGGACTGCCCGGTGCTGTTGATCGCGGACATCAACCGCGGCGGCGTGTTCGCCCATCTGGTCGGCACCCTGGAGCTGCTGTCGCCCAGTGAGCAGGCCCGGGTCAAGGGCTTCATCATCAACCGTTTTCGCGGCGATATCGCGTTGCTGCAACCAGGCCTGGACTGGCTCGAAGCGCGGACCGGCAAACCGGTAGTCGGCGTGCTGCCCTACGTGATGGACCTGCACCTGGAGGCGGAAGACGGCATCGACCAGCGCCAGATCGACAAGGCCGCCCAGGTGCTCAAGGTGGTGGTGCCGGTGCTGCCGCGCATCAGCAACCATACCGACTTCGACCCGCTGCGCTTGCACCCCCAGGTGGACTTGCAGTTCGTCGGGCCGGGCCAGGCGATACCTGCTGCTGACCTGATCATCCTGCCGGGCTCGAAAAGCGTGCGCAGTGACCTGGCCTATCTGCGTGCCAACGGCTGGGATACTGCCGTGGCGCGGCATCTGCGTTATGGCGGCAAAGTACTGGGGATCTGCGGCGGCTTGCAGATGCTCGGCGAGCAAGTCCATGACCCATTGGGCCTGGAGGGGCTTGCGGGCTCCAGTGCCGGCCTTGGGTTGCTGGCGTTCAGCACAACCCTGGAACAAGAGAAACAACTGCGCAATGTGCGTGGGCGTCTGGTATTGGAAGATGCCGACGTCAGCGGTTATGAAATCCATGCGGGGGTGACTTGCGGCGCTGCCTTGGCAAGCGCTGCGGTACTGCTGGACGATGGCCGCAGCGATGGCGCGCAGAGCCCTGATGGGCAAATTCTAGGCACCTACCTGCACGGCCTGTTCGAGACCCCGGCTGCGTGCAGCGCGTTGCTGCGTTGGGCCGGGTTGCAGGATGTGCAAGAGGTGGATTATCACGGCTTGCGCGAGCGCGATATCGAGCGGTTGGCGGACTTGGTGGAGCACCACTTGGACACCGATTTGTTGCGCAAGCTATGTGGGATCTGACGGTGTTCACACCATCCAACTGTGGGAGCTGGCTTGCCTGCGATAGCCATGTGTATCTACACAACGCTGTAGTGCTCAACGGTAACCACGATGCGAAGCGAGCCGCTCTTGATCTGCTTTTGATCTTAGGCGCCCCGTTAAACCACGCTGGCCGGAATTCGACAGGGATTTGGGGGGTAAACCGGCAGGGATGCCGGTTTAGCCGCCCCGCGCCATGGATGGCGCGTGGCGGCGGCCCCCAAAATCCCTGTCGGATTACGGGCACACCGAGCCTAGGCGAGGTGCCGAGTGGTGGGGCAAGAGCGTTTTGCTTACTTTTGCGCTTTTCAAAAGTGAGCCGCCGTCAGGGCGGAACCCTAAGTGGCCGTTACCTACATAACGGATATGCACTCGGTCTAATCCAACATCCCAGTTGGCTGTCAGGCCGTCTTCGCAGCGATGCGGCGACCCGACAAGCCAGCTCCCACATTTGGATTGCGGAGCATCAGATGGATATGCGCCGGCTGTCAGACCGTCGCGAATGCGGTGGGTCAGCCATAGGTGCATTAACTGATACACCCTATTGGCGAGCAAACCCGCTCCCACATTGTTTGTCAGGGGCCTTTGCATGTATCAATTGATCCTCGGCGGCGCCCGTTCGGGCAAGAGCCGCCTGGCCGAAAAGCTTGCCGCAGAGAGCGGGCTTGCCGTCATTTATATCGCCACCAGCCAGCCGCTCGATGGTGAGATGAACGAGCGTGTCACTTTGCACCGCCAGCGTCGCCCCGACCATTGGGGCCTGGTTGAGGAGCCCATCGAGCTGACGCGCGTGCTGCGCGAAAACGCCGCCACTGATCGCTGCCTGCTGGTGGATTGCCTGACCTTATGGCTCACCAATCTTCTGATGCTCGAAGACCCGGCGCGCCTTGCGTACGAGCGTGATCAACTGTTGCAAACCCTGGCTTCGCTGCCGGGGGAAATCATTTTTGTCAGCAACGAGACCGGTCTGGGTGTCGTGCCGCTGGGCGAATTGACTCGCCGTTATGTGGATGAAGCCGGTTGGCTGCATCAAGCCTTGGCCGAGCAATGTCAGCGCGTTGTGCTGACGGTTGCCGGCCTGCCCCTGACTTTGAAAGGTACTGCGTTATGACCGACTCCTGGTGGCTCAACCCCTGCAAGGCGGTGAATGCCACAGCCCACGAACAGGCGCTGGCGCGTCAGCAGCAGTTGACCAAGCCCGCTGGCTCCCTCGGCCAGTTGGAGGCCCTGGCGGTGCGGTTGGCGGGTTTGCAGGGCCAGGTCAAACCGTCGGTGGATCACCTGTGGATCGTGATTTTTGCCGGCGATCACGGCGTGGTCGCTGAAGGCGTGTCGGCATTTCCCCAGGCGGTGACCGGGCAGATGCTGCAAAACTTTGTCACCGGTGGTGCGGCAATCAGTGTGTTGGCGCGGCAACTGGAGGCGCAATTGGAAGTGGTTGACCTTGGGACGGTCACGCCGTCCCTGGATTTGCCCGGCGTTCGTCACCTGAATATCGGCGCGGGCACGGCCAATTTCGTGCATGGCCCGGCGATGACCCAGTCTCAGGGGCAACTGGCCCTGCAAGCCGGGCGAGACAGCGCACACCGCGCCCTGGCAGGCGGCGCGCAGCTGTTTATCGGCGGCGAGATGGGCATCGGTAACACCACCGCCGCCAGTGCCTTGGCCTGCGCATTGCTGGATTGCCAGGTCACTGACCTTACAGGCCCTGGTACCGGTTTGAACGCCGCAGGGGTCAGCCATAAGGTCGCGGTCATCGAGCGCGCCTTGGCGTTGCACGCCGGTCAGCGCGGCGATGCGTTGCAAACCCTGTTCAATCTCGGCGGTTTTGAAATTGCAGCCTTGGTTGGCGCCTATCTGGCCTGCGCCCAGGAAGGCATGGTGGTGCTGGTGGATGGGTTCATCTGCAGCGTGGCCGCGCTGGTGGCGGTGCGCTTGAACCCGGCATGCCGCGAATGGCTGGTGTTCGGCCATCGGGGTGCCGAGCCGGGTCATCGCCATGTGCTGCACAGCCTCGATGCGCAACCGTTGCTGGAACTGGGCCTGCGGCTGGGCGAAGGCAGCGGCGCGGCGTTGGCGGTGCCCTTGTTGCGTCTGGCATGCGCGCTGCACGGGCAGATGGCGACCTTCGCCGAAGCCGCCGTGGCGGATCGCCCCGCATGACCTTGCGCCTGGACCTGCTGCGCCACGGCGAAACCGAGCTGGGCGGCGGCCTGCGTGGCAGCCTGGACGATGCGCTGACCGCCAACGGCTGGCAGCAGATGCGCGACGCAGTGGTGGGGCAAGGGCCCTGGGATCGGCTGATCAGCTCGCCGCTGCAACGCTGCGCTCTGTTCGCCCGGGAGCTGGGGACGCAACTTGATTTGCCGGTGAGTCTGGAGCCTGACTTGCAGGAGCTTCACTTCGGCGCCTGGGAAGGGCAGAGTGCGGCCGCGTTGATGGATACCGATGCCGAAGGGCTGGGCTTGTTCTGGGCCAACCCCTATGGCTTCACGCCGCCGGAGGGTGAGCCTGTCATCCAGTTTTCCGAGCGCGTGCTTGGCGCTGTCGCCCGGCTGCATCAGGCGTACGCGGGCCAGCGCGTGCTGTTGGTCAGTCATGGCGGTGTGATGCGCCTGCTGCTGGCTCAGGCGCGAGGGTTGCCCCGTGAGCAACTGCTGAATGTTGAAGTGGGGCACGGTGCCTTGTTCGGCCTGCAGGTTGAAGCCGATGGTGTGTTGAAGGAAGGACTCTGACGATGCTGCCGTTCTGGATCGCCCTGCAATTTCTCAGCAGCCTGCCCATTCGCTTGCCGGGCATGCCGCAACCTCAAGAACTGGGCCGTTCGTTGTTGTTTTATCCGCTGGTTGGGTTGCTGTTCGGCGTGCTGTTATGGGGCCTCAACCAGGTGTTGCAGGGCGCCCCGTTGCTGTTGCACGCCGCGTTGCTGCTCACAGCCTGGGTGTTGCTCAGCGGTGGCCTGCACCTGGACGGCCTGGCCGACAGCGCCGATGCTTGGCTGGGTGGTTTTGGCGACCGCGAGCGCACCCTCAGCATCATGAAAGACCCGCGCAGCGGCCCGATTGCGGTGGTCACCCTGGGCTTGGTGCTGCTACTCAAGTTCAGCGCGCTGGTGGCATTGATCGAACAACACAATGGCGCCGCGTTGATCCTGGCGCCCCTGATCGGACGCGCTTCGATGCTGGCGCTGTTTCTCAGCACGCGCTATGTGCGGGCGGGCGGATTGGGTCAGGCACTGTCAGACCATCTGCCGCGAATTGTCGGCCAACAGGTGCTGATCCTCAGCGGGTTGGCCTGCATTCTGATCGGCGGTTTCAGCGGCGGCATCGCGGTGTTGCTGGCGGCACTGTGTTTCGTGTGGCTGCGCCAGTTGATGGTCAAGCGTCTGGGCGGTACCACCGGCGACACTGCTGGCGCACTGCTGGAGCTGCTTGAAGCCGCGGTGCTGGTCGGGCTGGCGTTGTAACGCTTTCTTGCAATTGATTAACTCCGGGTATATACACGCTCTATGCTTGCCTCCCAATGTTTATGCACCAACCTGCGACGCGCTGCCCGTGGCGTCAGCAGGCACTACGACGGCGCTCTCGACGGCTTCGGGATCAACGTTGCCCAGTATTCTCTGTTGTGCAACCTGCAGCGTCTCGACCAGCCGAGCATTTCCAGCCTGGCGGACGCCATGGGCCTGGATCGCAGCACCCTGGGGCGCAACCTGCGCGTCCTGGAAGGTGAGGGGCTGGTGCAGTTGGTGGAGGGTGACGATTTGCGCAACCGCCTGGTGGTGTTGACTGCCACAGGGCAAGAGCGGCTGACTGCCGCGTTACCGGCTTGGGAAGCGGCGCAACAGAAATTGATTGATAAGCTCGGCGCCGAAAAGCGCGAAATGTTGTTGGCCTTGCTGGATGAACTCGCCTGAATGGCGGTTTGTTCGACTACAAGCGGGTATATACCCGCGAACGGAGAATAAGAAATGACCTCGATGTGGCGCACCAGTGGTTGGGTCCTTTTAGGGAGTGCGCTGATCCTGGCGTTGTCCTTGGGCGTACGGCATGGCTTTGGCCTGTTCCTGGCGCCGATGAGCAGCGAATTCGGTTGGGGGCGTGAAACCTTTGCCTTTGCCATCGCCTTGCAGAATCTGATCTGGGGCTTGGCGCAGCCATTTACCGGGGCCTTGGCCGACCGTTTCGGCGCGACCAAGGCGGTGTTTGTCGGCGGGGTGTTGTACGCCGTCGGCCTGGTGCTCATGGGCATGTCCGACTCCGCGTGGTCATTGTCGTTGAGCGCAGGTTTGCTGATTGGCATTGGCCTGTCCGGCACTTCGTTCTCGGTGATTCTCGGCGTGGTTGGCCGCGCCGTTGCGCCGGAAAAACGCAGCATGGCCATGGGCATTGCCAGCGCCGCCGGCTCGTTCGGCCAGTTCGCCATGGTGCCCGGCACCCTCGGCTTGATTGGTTGGCTGGGCTGGTCGGCCGCCTTGCTGGCGCTGGGCTTGATGGTGGCGTTGATCCTGCCGCTGGTCGCCATGCTCAAGGACCGGCCGCTGGCGGTCACGGTGGGCCAGCAAACCCTGGGCGAAGCGCTGAAAGAGGCCTGCTCCCACTCCGGCTTCTGGCTGCTGTCCTTCGGCTTTTTTGTGTGCGGTTTCCAAGTAGTGTTTATCGGTGTGCACTTGCCGGCGTACCTGGTCGACCAGCACCTGCCGGCCACGGTGGGCACCACGGTGCTGGCCTTGATTGGCCTGTTCAACGTATTTGGCACCTACACGGCGGGTTGGCTCGGTGGCCGCATGTCCAAGCCGCGTCTGCTCACCGGCTTGTACTTGTTGCGGGCGGTAGTGATTGTGTTGTTCCTGTGGGCGCCGGTCACCGAAGTCACGGCGTATCTGTTTGGCATGGCGATGGGCTTTTTGTGGTTGTCCACGGTGCCGCTGACCAATGGCACCGTCGCGACCCTGTTTGGGGTGCGCAACCTCTCGATGCTCGGCGGGATTGTGTTCCTGTTCCACCAGCTTGGCTCGTTCCTCGGCGGATGGCTGGGCGGGGTGGTCTATGATCGAACCGGCAGCTACGATTTGATCTGGCAGGTGGCAATTTTACTCAGCCTGCTCGCCGCCGCGCTGAATTGGCCGGTGCGTGAGCGGCCGGTGGCGCGTATTCAGGCGCAGATGGAGGCGGCATGAGCATGACAGCGCGTCTTATGCTGTTGGCTGTGGGGCTGGGGTTGTTGCTGCTGGCCTGGTGGGGTTGGCAACGGGGCGGCCTGGCGTTGATGCAACTGGGCATGGCGATCTGCTAAGTTGTGGGTCTGAACTGACTCAAGGACTTTTGACATGCAGATGCGCTGGCTCGCTGTACCCGTCCTGATGGCTATTGGCAGCGTGGCGATGGCCGCCAGTTGCCCACCGTTGCTGGAGGGCCAACTGCCCAAGCTGCGGGCCAAGGAATCCATCGACCTGTGCCAGCAATTCGCTGGCAAACCCTTGGTGATCGTCAACACGGCGAGCTTCTGCGGCTTTGCCCCGCAATTCAAGGGCCTGGAAGCGTTGTATCAGCGCTACAAGGGCGAAGGTCTGGAAGTGATCGGCGTGCCGTCCGATGACTTCAAACAGGAAGCCAAGACCGGGGAAGAAACCGCCAAGGTCTGCTACGTGAATTATGGCGTGACCTTCACCATGACCGAGCCGCAGAAGGTCAAGGGGCCGGATGCGGTGCACCTGTTCAAGGTGCTTGCACAGCAGGCCGACGTCGCGCCCAAGTGGAACTTCTACAAGTATGTGGTGGATCGCCAGGGCAATGTTGTGGCCAGTTTTTCCAGCCTGACCAAGCCGGACAGTCCGGAGCTGATCAAGGCGGTGGAACAGGCATTGGCTTCCAAACCCTGACCGCCAGCCAAACAAAAGCCCCGCCTCCTTCACAGGAGAGCGGGGCTTTTTTATACGACTGCGGTTAGAACTTGTAGGTCATGCCCAAGCCGAAACCGTTGGCGCTGTTTTCATACTTGGCGTTGTAGCTGGCCAATTGGTTGGAGCGCGAGATCTTGACGTCCTCTTCCTTCAGGTAGGAGTAGGCCAGGTCGATGGTCATGTTATCCATGACCTGGTAGCCCAGGCCCAGGCTGAAGATAGTACGGTCGCCGGTCGGGATGCGCGGTGAGCGATCCGTGTTGTTGGTAGGCGACTGGTCGAATGTCAGGCCGGTACGCAATACCACTTGCTTGGTGAGCTGGTACGAAGTACCCACGGCGTAGGCCCAGGTGTCGTGCCAGTTCTGGTCTTCCTTGATTGTGCTGACCAGGCCTGGGGCAAGCGCGCCGCCAGTAGCGCCGCTGACGCCTTCGTTCTTGACGGTGATGTCTTTCAGGCGGCTCCAGCGTGTCCAGGTTGCACCGGCATAGAGTTTCCACGCGTCGGTCAGGTCTTGAGTGACGGACAGGTCGTAGGACTCAGGTGTGTCGATTTTCAGCGAGGCGTCATAGCGGTTGCTGCGCAGGAACGGCGAGGTCGCGGTCGGTGCGGTGACTTCGGTGTGGCCGTCCAGCTTGTAGCTGACCTTGGAGTGGTAGGTCAGGCCGACACGGGTGGTATCGGTGGCTTGGACCAGTACGCCGATGTTGAAGCCCAGCGCGGTGTCGTCACCCTTGATCTTGATATTGGTGTCTGGCGCGCGAGGGTTCAGCGTCAGGTCCGATTCCAGGGTGCCGGCGATGCGGTTGATGGTCGGGCCAAAACCCACGGAAACGCGGTCGTTGAAGGCGTAGCTTACGGTCGGTTGCAAGGTGATGACTTTCACTTCGCTCTTGCTGCCAAAGCCACGGCCCTGGAAGCCGCTTTCGTAGTCGGTTACCAGGCCGAACGGCGCATAGACGCCGAAGCCGACAGCCCACTGGTCGTTGAGCTTATTGGTGTAGAAACCGAAAGGCACGGCAGTGAAAGGCACCATATCGCCTTTGTTGCTGCCAGCGGAGCGGCCGCTGACATTGCTGATATCGGTGGAGGCATCAATGGCTGCAACGCCACCGGTGATCTGTTGGCCTTCCAGGCGTGCCATACCGGCAGGGTTACCGAACACAGTGCTCGCATCATCGGCAGAAGAAGAGCGACCTGCGAAACCGGTACCCATCCCGCTGACGCTCTGTTCGTTGAGGGCAAAGCCGCTGGCGAACAATTGGGAGGATGCCATGGCAACGGCGAGGCTAAGTGTGGTCTTGAGCATTACTTTTTTCATTATTAGAACTCCGTGTGATCACCGCTGCGGAAAGTATCAATAAATTTCACATCGCGCTATAGGCTGTAATGCAGGAGATAGAGCGGTTTTGTAGGACAATCCGACCAAAATTGCCGTTTTTTGCCGAATCTTGCAATTTGCCCGGTCAGCAAGCTGCCTGTTTCATGGGGCTTACACAGGTTTGCCACGCTTGGGTGAAATCTCGCAGGCGGCCTTGTGGATGGAATATTTCTTTCCAGATACGCGCCATGGCCAGCACATCGCCGGGTGCGGGCAGGGCAGGGCGTTGTTGTTCCACCAGCAACCAGGCGATGGCCGTGGCGTAGCGCAGGTTCACCGTCAGCTCCAACTGGGGCGCGCTGAGGAACGCATGTTGGCTGGCCAGCCCGCGCACCAGGCTGGCGCGTTCCGGGTCAAGGGCCAGGTAGTCATCCCAGAGGGCGCGGTGACGTGGTTCGGTGATGCTGTAAAGGCCATGGCCGCGCCGGTCATGCAGCGCCGAGCCCAGTTCTGACTGGCTGGCGGCAATGCCCAGCAGCAGGGATTCGGCTGTCGAGCTGTGACGGCCGAGGTACATCAGCGTCGGCCGGATCACATAACGACACAATTCACTGGCGGCAATACCCATACGAGCCTCAGTCCTTGCAAAGAGTGGACGAGCCTGAGAAGGGGAGCTTGGCAGCAATGAATCGGATCTCAGGCCCGTCGTAAGCGGATCATGCCGCTTGACTTGAAGTGTAGTGTCATATTCCTGATGTAAAGGACTGTTTTTAAAACATCTTCTGCAATCGGTTATAACGTTTATATCGATTTGTACTTAGCGCCACGGACTCAAGGTCAAATTCCAGGCAATAAAAAACCCTGTTGTTCAAACAGGGTTTTTGAGGTTTCAGCGACGCGGGTCGATCAGGCGGTCAGTGCCTGACGGGTACGATCGATCACGGCCTGCAGCGGTTCTGCGCTGGAGTATTGATCGGGGTACAGGCGTTCGCTGTGACGAGCGATGCCGTGTTCGTTGACCAGGGTGAAGCTGAAGCAGCCTTTGCGAGCAGCCATGATCAGGCAGTTCATTGGGGCAAAAGCGTTGGTGAGGGCGCGAATGGCATCCTGAGTGTGGATTTGAGCGTTCATATTATTGGTGTTCCTACAAATGACACGGATAAGAACCGTGCAACGTTAAAACGTTCCAGTAACGCTGATCACCATTGATCAAACGAAGAACCCGACTGGAACAAAGCAGCCAGTTTGAAGCGCTATGGAATTAGGCGCGCTTGGGCTGGCAGGTAGGTACTTAGGAGGGCAGGCAACACAACAGGGGCAAAGGTTCTGGGCCCGGGGTGAAGATCCTGATCAATTTGCAGGTTGGTTCGGTCAGAGTATTGGAACTTCGCGCCACCCTTTGCTTGTTCAAAGGCAGTGTCGTCGCAAGGAATACCTGGAAACCATCGAGGTGGCCGATCCCATGTGGTTCAGGGGACGTATTCGACCAGAATTGACTTTCAGCTTGGTACTAACGCCGCGGATAGTAACGGATTGAAACAGGGAAGGGAAGGCCGATTGCAAAAAAACTTCGATCAGCCGCCGAGCAACTCGCGATAGACCAGTACGGTCATGGACGCGGCCAGGGCGCACCCCAGCCCATAGGCGGCGAGCGTCAATCGCAAGGACTGGCCGGTCTCGATCATGTGGATCACTTCGCGCATGTCATTGATCTTTCCGTCACTGAGTTCGATGCACAGGACCACGGCGGTAAAGGCGGCTGACAGCAAGATAGCAATGGCGAACAGTGCGCCGTCCGGAGAGGGGAGCGCGGCATTGATTTCCAGGGAGATCGCGCAGATGGCCAGTAGCAGCCCGGCGAATAACAGAATTCCTTTCATCGGCCCTACTGGTTTGCATTGTCGGTGGCGCAGTGTGGCGAGCCGAGGCGGATTTGAAAAGCCCTCGGGTTTGCCCGGTCAGTAACATGTTTAACCGGTGTTGAATCAAAAAACGCCGCCGATATAACCAGTCGATCGGGACTTGTGCACATTTGTGGCCAAGGGTGTAACCCTGCTGTCACTGGTGTGCAAGTGCGCCCATTTGCCTGTAATCAAAATTTAAGTCAATGAAAAATCTCGCTTTTTTTTATTGGTGAAAAAATCGTCAGTTTGACTGCGGCCCCCGTTCCATGGGGCTTTGCGCCTGTTCTAGGGGGGTTGTCCACTGAGTTATCCACAGCTTCTGTGGATTGTCCCGAGCGCTTGCTCTAGGACGGGCGTGCACGGTTTTTTCAGCTTTACCTGTACGAAAAAAAGAGTAGAGTGGCGCGCCTTCCGTTCTGCCCCACAGTGCTTTATGAAGTTTCGCTCAGTATCACCTTCTGTTACCGACACGCCCCAAACTGTTACCGCACCCAAGCGTTTTTCCTTGAAGGTCGCATTGTGGCTGCTCGACAGCCCGCGCCTGGGGCAGAGCACCAATATCAAGCATCTCGCCGGACGCTTGCTCAAGCAGCCCGCCCGCGAAGGCGTGGTGGCCGCTCAGAGCCGTCTTGGCCAACTGATGTGCCGCGAGTGCGGAAATGCCCGTGACCGGCGCATCGGCCACGATTTGTTGCGTTCGGCTGCTCGCGCCGGCGACCGTCGCGCCCAGCGCGAACTGGGGCAGGTCGAAGACTGAGCTGTCCTCCGGCCTTAGGCTTGGTTAACCTTGATCTTTTTCGGTGATGGCAGAAATGGCTATGGTGTTTGACTGGACCAGTATCGCCTTGGGTCTTGTGGGCGCAGCCGTGCCGCTACTGGCGCTGTGCTGGCAACTCCAGCGGCGCCTGACCGCACGCACCACCGGCTGGGAGTTGCTGGAGGAGCGCCTGGCGACCGCACAACTGGCCCAGGAAGGGCTCGCCGCGCAACTGGACGCCAGTCGCGATGAGATCAGTGACCTCAGCCAGGCCAATGCCGCCAAACAAGCCGACCTGGCGGCGCTGCGCCGTGAAGTCGAGTTGTTGCAGATCGACCGCGATAACGCCCGCGATGCCGCGCACGCCTGGAACCTCGACCGCAGCGCCAAGGAAACCGAACTGCGTCGCCTTGACGCCTTGGCCGCTGCCCTGAGCGCCGAATTGCGCGAGCAGCAAGAGAGTCATCAGCAACGACTCACCGACCTGCAAGGCTCACGAGACGAACTGCGTGCGCAATTTGCCGAGCTGGCCGGCAAGATCTTCGACGAGCGTGAGCAACGCTTCGCCGAAACCAGTCAGGAGCGGCTGGGCCAACTTCTGGACCCGCTCAAGGAACGTATCCAGTCCTTCGAGAAGCGTGTCGAAGAAAGCTATCAGAACGAAGCCCGTGAGCGCTTTTCCCTCGCCAAAGAGCTTGAGCGCCTGCAGCAATTGAACCTGCGTCTGTCGGACGAAGCCACCAACCTGACTCGCGCCCTCAAGGGCCAGAAAACCCAGGGCAACTGGGGCGAGTTGATTCTTGAACGGGTGCTGGAGCACGCGGGCCTGGAGAAGGGCCGTGAGTACCAGACCCAGGTCAGCCTCAAAGGCCCGGATGGCGAGCGTTTCCAGCCCGACGTGCTGATCATGTTGCCGGGCGACAAGCAGGTGGTGGTCGACTCCAAGGTCAGCTTGACCGCCTATCAACAGTACGTTGCGGCCGATGACGAGGTGATTGGCCAGGCCGCCTTGAAGCAACACGTGCTGTCCCTGCGTAATCATGTCAAAGGCTTGGCCGGCAAGGACTACAAGCGCCTGGAGGGTTTGCACAGCCTGGATTTCGTCCTGCTGTTCGTACCGATCGAGGCTGCCTTTTCTGCGGCATTGCAGGCCGAGCCCAACCTGTTCCAGGAAGCCTTCGACCGCCATATTGTAATCGTCAGCCCCACGACCTTGCTCGCCACCCTGCGCGTGATCGACAGCCTGTGGAAGCAGGAGCGCCAGAGCCAGAACGCACGGGAAATTGCCGAGCGTGCCGGTTGGCTGTATGACAAGTTCGTGCTGTTTATCCAGGACCTGGACGAAGTGGGCAACCGGCTACAACAGTTGGACAAGGCCTACAGCGCGGCGCGCAACAAGCTGACGGATGGGCGTGGGAACCTGGTCAGCCGTACCGAGCAACTCAGGTTGCTCGGTGCCCGCGCCAGCAAGAGCTTGCCGGCGGATCTGCTGGAGCGGGCGATGACCGATTCGGATGGCGTGGCGCATCTCCCGGAATAAATACGGGGCTAAATTGTAGGAGCGAGCTTGCTCGCGAAAAACTCATAGGCGCCGCGTTTATTCAGGAAACACGCGTTATCATTGACGTTTTTCGCGAGCAAGCTCGCTCCTACAGGGGCAAATGCCTGCTCAATAGCGCCCGCAGCGCCGCCGGCTTCACCGGCTTGGCCAAGTAATCCAACCCCGCCCCATGCACCTCGGCCACCATCTCCGGTCGCCCATCGGCACTGATCACTACGCCGGGAATCGGCTCGGCCAGTTGCGCACGCAGCCAGCCCATCAACTCGGTACCGGTTTCGCCGTGGTCCAGGTGGTAATCCACCAACGCCAGTTGCGGGCGGATACCCTCGGCCAGCAATGCCGCGCATTCGGCCTGGTTGGCGGCCGTCCAGACTTCACAGCCCCAGCGCGTGAGCAGGCTGCGCATGCCGATCAGGATGCTGTCTTCGTTATCCACACACAGCACGCGTGCGCCACTCAAGGGCAGGCCGGTTTCTGCGGGCGCCTTGGGTTGCACGCTGGTCTGGTTACGGGCCAGCGGCACGCACACGCTGAAGACGCTGCCTTTGCCCGGCCAGGAGCGCACGCTCAGGCGATGGCCCAGCACGCGGCACAGGCCGTCGGCAATCGCCAGGCCCAGCCCCAGGCCCTTTTCGGCACGGGTCTGGTGACTGTCCAGGCGCTTGAACTCTTCGAAGATCACCTTTTGTTTATCGGGCGCAATCCCAGGCCCGCGATCCCAGACCTCCAGGCAGAGTTCGCCCTTGCGACGACGTACGCCCAGCAGCACCGGGCCGTCGGCATAACGGAAGGCATTGGTCAGAAAATTCTGCAAAATCCGCCGCAGCAGCTTGATGTCGCTGTCCACTCGCAAACGGCTGCCGCGCCAGCGGAAGCGCAAGTGTTGCTCCTGGGCCAGCGCCTTGAATTCTGCTCCCAGGGTGTCGAACAGCTCGTTGAGAACAAAGGGCTGGCGTTGTGGGTTGATCTTGCCGTTTTCCAGGCGCGAAATGTCCAGCAAATCGCTGATCAGGTCTTCGGCCGAGCGCAGTGAGCTATCCAGATGCTGCACCAACTGCCGTGCCTCGCCGGACAGGCCATCGGTCTGGTGGGAAAGGGCGGCGGAAAACAGCCGCGCAGCGTTCAGCGGTTGCATCAGGTCATGGCTCACGGCCGCCAGGAACCGCGTCTTCGACTGGCTGGCGGATTCGGCCACGCCCTTGGCGTCGGTGAGGGCCACGTTCAGTTGCGACAGTTCATGGGTGCGCTCGGTCACCCGCTGCTCCAGGCCCTCATTGGCCTCGGTCAGCGCTTGTTCGGCTTCGCGGAACGCGGTGATGTCGGTGAAGCTCATGACAAACCCGCCGCCGGGCATCGGGTTGCCGATCAACTCGATCACCCGGCCATTGGGGAACAGGCGCTCGGAGGTGTGCGCACGCCCCTGGCGCATCCAGTGCAGGCGACGCGCCACGTGCACTTGCGCTTCACCGGGGCCACACAGGCCGCGCTCGGCGTTGTATCGAATGATGTCTGCAATGGGCCGGCCGACGCTGATCAAGCCGTCCGGGTAGTTGAACAGTTCCAGGTAGCGCCGGTTCCAGGCCACCAGCTTGAGCGACTGGTCCACCACGCTGATGCCCTGGGTGATGTTCTCAATGGCACCTTGCAACAGAGCGCGGTTGAACTGCAGCACTTCCGAGGCTTCGTCGGCGATACGGACCACGTCCTCCAATTGCATTTCCCGCCCTTCAATCGCCGCTTTCACCACCGCCCGCGTCGATGAGGCTCCGAGTACGCCGGCCAGCAAGCGTTCGGTGTGGGCGATCCAATCGTTATCGGCATTCTGGTTGGGGTTGAAGCCTTTGCCCTGGCGATAGGCGAAGCGAATAAAACTCTGCTGGGCCCGTTCTTCCCCAACGAAGCGTGCCGCCAGGCTGAGCAGGTCGCTGATCTGCACCGACAGCATGGAGCGCGCACTCGCACGCTGGCTGATTTCCTGGCCGATAAAACGGCCTGCCTGCCAGTGCTCGGAAACCCGTGTGCGCGACAGCATCGACACCCACACGAAGAGGGTGAAGTTACCTGCCAGGGAGAACACGGTGCCCAGGGTCAGCGAGGTGACCGACAGCCCGAACGGGTGGGAGTGCATCCATGTCAGGCCGGGGAAAAGGTTGAGCGACCAGCCCAGACTTTTCGCCGTCACTGGCAAGACCAGCGTGTAGAACCACAGGAAAGTACCGGCGGCCAAGCCGGCAAACACCCCACGCCGGTTGGCCTGCTTCCAATAGAGGGCGCCGAGCATCGCCGGGGCCAGTTGGGTCACAGCGGCAAAGGCGATCTGGCCGATGGTCGCCAGGCTGGCGGTGGAGCCCAGCAAGCGGTAGCTCACGTACGCCAGCAGCAGGATGATCACAATGCTCACCCGGCGAACCGACAGCATCCAGTGACGGAAGACTTCGAATGGCCGCTCGGCGCTGGATCGGCGCAACAGCCAGGGCAGCAGCATGTCGTTGGAAACCATGGTCGACAAGGCGATGCTCGCTACGATGACCATGCCAGTGGCCGCCGATGCACCGCCAATGAATGCCAGCACGGCGAGGGCAGGATGGGCCTCGGCCATTGGCAGGCTGATCACATAGGAGTCCGGCAGCACCGAGCTGGGCAACAGCATCTTGCCGCCCAGGGCGATGGGCACCACAAACAGTGCCGCGAGGATCAAATAAGCCGGGAACACCCACTTGGCCAGGCGCAAATCCTGGGGGTCGATGTTCTCCACCACCGTCACATGAAATTGTCGCGGCAGGCAGATGATCGCCATCATGGCGACGCCGGTCTGTACCACCATCGAAGGCCAGTTGATGGTCTCTTTCCAGTATTCCTCAAGGCGCGGGGCGAGCATGGCCTGGCTGAACAGATCGCCGAAACCGTCGTACAAGCCGTAGGTGACAAACGCACCGACGGCGAGAAAAGCGAACAGCTTGACCAGCGACTCAAAGGCAATCGCCAGCACCATGCCGCGGTGGTGTTCGGTGGCGTCGAGGTTGCGTGTACCGAACACGATGGTAAACAGCGCCAATACCAGCGACACAATCAAGGCCGTGTCCTGGGCGCGGGTGCCGGTGGTGTCGGGGCCGGCGCCGATCAGCAGGTTCACGCCCAGCACGATGCCTTTGAGCTGCAGCGCGATATAGGGCAGCACGCCGACCAGGCAGATCAACGCCACCACCACCGCCAGGGACTGGGATTTGCCGTAGCGGGCGGCGATAAAGTCGGCGATTGAGGTGATGTTTTCCTGCTTGCTGATCAGGATCATCTTTTGCAGCACCCAGGGTGCCAGCACCAGCAACAGCACAGGTCCCAGGTAGATCGGCAAGAATGCCCACAGTTGTTCCGCCGCTTGGCCTACGGCGCCGAAGAAGGTCCAACTGGTGCAGTACACCGCCAGCGACAGGCTATACACCCAGGCACGCACGCGCGGCGGCAGCGGCGCATGGCGGCGGTCACCGTAAAAGGCGATGGCAAACATAGTGGCCATATAGGCCAGGGCAACGGCGGCGATCAGCCCGCTGGACAGCGTCATGGTAACTCCGAGCATAAGAACACCCGGGCATTCCAGGCCCGGTTGGACAGTCTCGCATGATGCCTGGTGTTAGTCAGTGTCGACCAAGGTCGTGTGGGATCGAATGTCGCAGGCGGCGCTCAGCGTGGCGGCAGGGTTTTCTGGCGCAGGATGTAGATCGTCACCAGCACCGCACTGGTCAGCATAAAGCCCCGTGCCCATGGCAGTGGTACCAGGTAGCAGGAAATCGAGATGCTCAGCCACATCAAGCCGATGGCGTAGACCTTGCCTTTGAGCGGGATGCCATTGCCGTCCAGGTAATCGCGCACCCAGGGCCCCAGGCGCGGGTGTTCCACCAGCCAGTGGTAGAAGCGCGGGGAGCTGCGAGCGAAGCAGGCGGCGGCGAGTAGCAGGAAGGGTGTGGTCGGCAGTACCGGCAGGAAAATACCGATGACTCCCAGCGCTACGCTTAGCCAGCCGATGGCCAGCAGCGCATAGCGCAGGAGCAGTGGACGGTTGCCCATGGGTTCCACGGGCAAGCGACTCAGTGGTGACGTGGCTTGAGGATCGCCGGTTTTTCGTCAGGCGCGTTGCACAGCAGGTACAGCGCGGTCAGGGCTTCCGGGATCTGCACGATCATGTCGTCCATCAGGTTGGCGTCGGCGGCGATGTCGGAGAACTCTGCCTCCTCTTCGAACAGGCCCGAACCGACCATGATCGGCAGCAGCATTTCGCTGACTTCCTCTTCGGCGGTTTCGAACCAGGCGGCTTCGCGCAGAAATACGCCTTCCATGAAACCGATGCACCAGCCGCGCAGGTCGGAGTCATCCGGATCGTCGCCCAGGTCCAGCTCGCACGGCAGCTCGAACTCTTCGTCGGAGGCCAGTTGGCGCGCGATGTGGGCCTTGAGGGCGATCAGGGTGGATTCGATTTCTTCGCGATGGGCGGCGTCGCTGTAATGAGGCTCTTCAGCGAACAGCGCGTCGATCCATTCACGGTCCGGGACGGGGTCGGAGCAGATCGACAGGGCGGTCAGGTAGCCGTGGGCGGCCACGTAGTCCAGCGCCTCGTCATGCAGCTCATCGGCGTCGAGGAAGGCTTGCAGGCGGGTTAGTTGCTCAGCGAAGGACATTGAAGGGCTACCTTGGGAATAAACGATGCTGAATTCTAGGCTTTCTTGAGCGCCCAGGCCAGCCGCACGGCATATTTGCCCGGTTTTAGCCTGGTGCGTCTATTCGTCAGTCGCGCCCTTTGGTGGATAACGCTCGGGTATACTGCCGCGTTTTGTGATGCCCCTGCAGGCCCAGCGCCAATCCGGGAAAACTTCGCTTACGGATTATTTTTCGTGAGCGCGGATATTTTCGGCCAGCCTGTATTGAGGGATTTCGGCACCATTTTGGAGTTTTACATGCTCGAGCAGGCTCAACGCGTCCTCAAGGACATCTTCGGCTACGACAGTTTTCGTGGCCGCCAGGGTGCGATCATTGAGCGCGTGGCCAGTGGCGGCGATGCCCTGGTGCTGATGCCTACCGGTGGCGGCAAGTCGCTGTGCTTCCAGGTGCCGGCGCTGTTGCGCAATGGCCTGGCCGTGGTGGTGTCGCCGCTGATCGCGTTGATGGACGACCAGGTCGCCACCCTTGAAGAACTCGGTGTCGCCGCCGCGTCGTTGAACTCCACCCTCAGCGCCGAGCAGCAGCGCGACCTGGCTGCACGCATTAAGCGGGGCGAGGTGAAAATGCTTTACCTTGCGCCGGAGCGCCTGGTGCAGCCACGCATGCTGGCCTTTTTGCAGAGCCTTGAGATCGCTCTGTTCGCCATCGACGAAGCCCACTGTGTGTCGCAATGGGGCCACGATTTCCGCCGCGAATACCTGCAGCTTGGCCAATTGGCAGAACTGTTTCCCGATGTGCCGCGTATCGCCCTGACCGCCACCGCCGACAAGCGCACCCGCGAAGAGATCGTCGAGCGCCTGCATTTGCAGAACGCCGAGCGCTTCCTGTCGAGTTTTGACCGGCCCAATATTTTCTACCGCATCGTGCCCAAGGAGCAGCCGCGCAAGCAGTTGCTGGCGTTCCTGTCCGAGCGGCGCAGTGACGCGGGCATCGTGTATTGCCTTTCGCGCAAGAAAGTCGACGAGGTCGCGGCGTTCCTCTGTGAACAAGGCTACCCGGCGCTGCCTTACCATGCCGGCCTGCCCAATGAAACGCGATCAGCGCACCAGAAACGCTTCCTGAACGAGGAAGGCCTGATCATGGTGGCGACCATTGCCTTTGGCATGGGCATCGACAAATCCAACGTGCGTTTCGTGGCGCACATGGATCTGCCCAAGTCCCTTGAGGCCTATTACCAGGAAACCGGGCGTGCCGGCCGCGATGGCCTGCCGGCGGATGCCTGGATGGTCTACGGCCTGCAAGACGTGGTGATGCTCAAGCAGATGCTGCAGAACTCCGAGGGCGACGAGCGCCACAAGCGCCTGGAGCAGCACAAGCTCGATGCCATGCTTTCGTTGTGCGAAGAGACCCGCTGCCGCCGCCAGACCCTGCTGGCGTATTTTGACGAAGACATGCCTGAGCCCTGCGGCCACTGCGATAACTGCATCGACGGCGTGCAAACCTGGGACGCCACCGAACCGGCGCGCCAGGCGTTGTCGACGATCTATCGCACCGGCCAGCGTTATGGCGTGGGCCATCTGGTGGATGTTCTGCTGGGCAAGGACAACGAAAAAATCCGCAGCTTCGGCCACGAAAAACTCTCGGTGTACGGTGTCGGTAAAGCTCGCGCCGAAGGTGAGTGGCGTTCGCTGTTTCGCCAGATGGTTGCCCGTGGGCTTGTCGACATCGATATCGAAGGCTACGGCGCGCTGCGGCTGAATGACAGTTGCCGGCCGTTGCTCAAGGGCGAAGTGAGCCTGGAACTGCGCCGTGACCTCAAGCCGCAGACCACCGCCAAAAGCAGCAGCACCAGCCAGGCCAGCCAACTGGTGCGGGGTGAAGAGCGCGAACAATGGGAAGCCTTGCGCACCCTGCGGCGCAAACTGGCGCAGGAGCACAGCGTGCCACCCTACGTTATCTTCCCCGACTCCACCCTGCTGGAGATGCTCCGCGAGCAGCCCACCACCATGGCCGAGATGGCCCGGGTCAGCGGTGTGGGCGCGCGTAAACTGGAGCGCTACGGCCAGGCCTTCCTGGAAGTGCTCGGCGGTCAGGCCGAAGCGCCGAAGGAAATCGCCGATATTCGCCACGAACTGATCAGCCTGGCCCGTGCCGGCATGACCCCGATCCAGATCGCAGGCCAACTGCAATGCTCGGAAAAAAACGTGTACACCTTGCTTGCCGAAGCCATCGGCAAGCAGCAATTGTCCCTGGAGCAGGCCCTTGATTTACCTGAGGATTTGCTCGGTGAAATCCAGGACGCCTTTCTCGATGGAGAAGGCGAATTGCCAGCTGTCACCGAAATTGCGCCGTTGTTTACCGGGCGTGTTCCGGAAGGCGTTTTGTACTGCGTGCGTGCCGCTTTGCAGTCTGAATTCGAAATTTAGTGTGCCAATTACGACAATGTAACGAATCAGTACATAGCGGGCCTTGCCTATGGGCAGGGCTCATGCTTAGCTGACTAATAATTAGCCATACTTTATTTTCAGTCTTAAACACGAGTTTTTTATGCCGTTAACCGATCAACACCGTTTTGGCATGCAGTTGGCGCAAATGTCGCGAGGTTGGCGCGCCGAACTGGACCGCCGCCTGGCGGGGCTGGGCTTGTCCCAGGCGCGCTGGTTGGTGCTGCTGCACCTGGCCCGTTTTGTCGAAGCACCCACCCAGCGTGAATTGGCCCAAAGTGTCGGCGTGGAAGGGCCTACCCTGGCTCGTCTGCTCGACAGCCTCGAAGGCCAGGGCCTGGTGCAACGCCAAGCCGTGGTAGAAGACCGTCGTGCCAAACGTATCCTGCTGTGCGACACCGCCCAACCGTTGATCGACCAGATCGAAACCATTGCCACGGCGTTGCGCCATGAATTGTTCGTGGGCGTGAATGAAGAAGACCTGCGGGTGTGCATGCAGGTGCATGAGCACATCCTGGCGAACCTGGAAAAGTCCTGATCTGCAAAATGTAGGAGCGAGCTTGCTCGCGAAAAACGCCAACGATAACGCGGGCTTCCTGAATAAACGCGGCGTCTGTGGGTTTTTCGCGAGCAAGCTCGTTCCTACAAAAGTCCTTGGCAATCCTTTCCTAGAACGTCTGGCCCAGGTTCAAGTACACCGCCTTCTGATTATCATCATTGAACCCATAGCTGAAATTCAGCGGCCCCAGTGGTGTATCAAACCCCAGGAAAATACTCGCGGCGTTGATATAGCCGCTGTCGAACTCGTTATCGTTGTTCCACGCCCGGCCCCGTTCCAGGGATGCACCCAGGTACAACGGGAAGTCCAGCGGCAGGTAAGAACGGGGGGTGAGCCTGCGGAAGTACACCGCGCGCATGAGGCTGATGTTCTGTCCCGAAATCGCATCCTGGCGGAAGCCCGACAATTGCCGTGCGCCCCCCAGCAGGAAGCTGGAAATCACCACATCCGAATTATCCAGTGTGCGACCGTAACGACCGCCCAGTATCAAGGTGTCCGGCCCGTGGCTCATGGCCTTGTCCAGCTTGAATTCCCACTGGCGGTAGCGCTGGTCGGAGCCCAGGCCGGGTTCGAACTCGCGAAAGGCCAGGCCGATGTCTTCGCCGCTGTGGGGGAAGTACACGTTGTCCAGGGAGTCGAAGGAATATTTGAGTTCATAGAAGCCTTCGCTGAAGCTCACGCTCGGCAGGTCGCGGTCGCCAATGCGCACGTCCGCCTTGCCCCAGGCTTCGCCCACGCCAAAGCGGATCTCGCCGCTGTTGCCGATCTGCCGGCCCACATTCAAACCAAAGCCATAGCGTTCCAGGCGGTATTCGGAGATGGGGTCGTTGTCCAGGATCAGCTCGACATTCTGTGCCTCGGCCCTGATATAGGGGGCCACAAAGTAGCGTGAGCCGGTGTCCATGGGCTGGTAGAACTCGCTGTAGAGCTCCTGCCGATCACCAATCTGCACCCGTGTGAGCCATTCCGCGCCGAGGCGGTTGATGCCGTTCACACGGTAACTGGCGCCGAGGTTGAAGGCGCTATCACCGCGCATGTCATCCGAGAGGTTCAAGCCCAGTCGCAGGTAGTCGGTGCCGCTGCGCTTGCCGCGTGCGCTGATCACCAGGGTGTTGTCCTGGCCCTTTTTCACTACGCGGTATTGCACCTGCTCGAAGTAATCCAGGCCGTACAGAGTGCCCATGTCCGATTGCAGGCGGCCCAGATTCAAAGGTTCTCCCAGGCCCTGGCGAATGTAGTAGCGGATAACGTCATCGCTGACCTTGGAGTCGTTCTCCACCTGGATCGCGGTGATCACCGGGGTGCGTTCGCCCGGCGTGCGCGCGGCTATCAGGTCGGCGTCGATGGGTTCGGCAGGGCGCAGGTGTGCCAGGCGTACGTCGAGGGCACGGGTGGCGCGGTAGCCAGCGTCGATCATGTCCTTGGCGCGGCCAAAGTCGGTGACGCCATAAGCGGCCAGCGGTGGTTGGATCAACACATCCTTGGGGTTCAGGGCCTTGAGCTGCTCTTCGGAGTTGCGCCGGGTCATCAGGGTGATGGACTGGTTGAGCACATCCACCACGGTTGCCAATTGCTTGCGCGAGCGTAGCGGGGTGCCGATGTCGACCACGATGGCGATATCGACGCCCATCTCCCGCGCCACGTCCAGCGGGATATTGTCGGTCATGCCGCCATCTACCAGCAGGCGGCCATCCAGCTCCACCGGGGCGAACACCGCTGGGATCGACATGCTGGCGCGTATCACCTGGGGCAGGTGGCCTTTGCTGAACACCACTTTTTCGCCGGTGGTGATGTCGGTGGCCACGGCGCGGAATGGGATCGGCAGCTTGTCGAAATTACGTGTGTTGCTGCTGTGGGCGAACATGCTTTCCAACAGCAGTGCCAGGTTCTGGCCCTGGATCACGCCCAGCGGCAGGCCGAGGCTGCCATCGTCGCGGAAACTGAGTTTTTGTTTGACCAGGAAATCCCGGTCATCCTGTTTGCGCCGAAACGGTACGTCTTCACGTGGTGGCGCGTCAGACAGGGCCTGCTGCCAGTCGATACCCAGCGCCAACTTCTCCAGCTCGTCGATCTTGTAGCCTGACGCGTACAACCCGCCAATCACCGCGCCCATGCTGGTGCCGGCAATCGCATCGATATGAATACCTTGCTCTTCAAGCGCCTTGAGCACACCGATATGCGCCAGGCCACGGGCAGCCCCGCCGGACAGCACCAGACCGATTTTCGGGCGGGGGGCTTCTACCGCGTCGGCAAGTAGGGGGACAAGGCACAGGAACAGGCAAGACAGCAGGCGGCGCATCATCAATCTCGTGGCTGGGCGACAAAGGCCGCTATTATAGCCACCCGATTCGCTGAGCCTGTTACGCCAGGAGCCGCTTAATGATGTCTGCATGCAAACCCGAGATCGTTATCACCTATTGCACCCAGTGCCAGTGGTTGCTGCGCGCCGCGTGGCTGGCCCAGGAGCTACTCAGCACCTTTGCCGATGACTTGGGGCGCGTGGCACTGGAACCGGCCACCGGCGGAGCCTTTCGCATTACCTGCGATGGCGTGCAGATTTGGGAGCGCAAGGCCGATGGCGGTTTTCCCGAGGCCAAGGTGCTCAAGCAGCGAGTGCGCGACCAGATCGACCCCCAGCGCGACCTCGGGCATAACGACCGTACCGTCTGAAGTCAGGCCGGCGCCGGTTGCTTGGCCTGGCTGGCGCTGCCCATCAGGCCGGAGAGCACGATGGCGACGATGATCAAGGCGCCGCCCAGCAGCATGCGCAGGGTCGGGGTTTCGGCAAACAGCAGCCAGGCCACGGTGATGCCGTAGACGGGCTCCATGGCAAACACCACCGAAGCGGTGCGCGCCTTGATTACGGCGAGGCTGGCGACAAACAGGCTATGGGCGAGGCCGGTACAAAACACCCCCAGCAGCCCGATCCACAGCCAATCTATCCCTCGCACATCCGCCAACCCCGGCGCGGCCACGGGCAGCAGGCACGCGGCGACCACGACGTTCTGGCACAGCGCGGCCTGTACCGCTGGAATGCGCCCGGAACTGGCGCGATTGTTCAGCGACAACAACGAGAACAACAGGCCCGAGGCGATGCCCCACAGCAGGCCGCCCGTGGCTTCGCTGGCGAGATTGAAATCCGGGGTCACAAGCACCAGGCCAACGGTGACCAGCACCACCAGCAGCACTTCATTGGCCCGAATACGCTCGCGGAAAATCAGCCCCTCAAGGATCACCGTAAAGGCCGGAAAGGCGGTGAACCCCAAGGTCGCCACGGCCACGCCGGCGACTTTAACGGCGATAAAGAACGTCACCCAATGGGCAGCCAACAACACGCCGCTGACCAGCAGCCGGCGCCAGTCACGCATCTCCAGTTTTTTCCAAGGAGCGTTGCTGGCAAAGCGCGCAAATACCGCCAGCGCCAGCACGGCAAACGCCGCCCGGCCAAATACGATGATGGCGGGGGAGGCCGCCGCCAGCTTGCCGAACACGCCGGTGAGGCCAAACATCAATGCGCCGATATGCAGGGCGCCGAGGGCTGAGCGGGGAGTCATTGCGATCCTTGATCCAACAGGGGGTGACAGCCTCGCAGTCTAGAGGGTTGGCGGGTGGGCGTCTGTCGCGGGTGGGGTGATTTTTAGCGCAAGACTCTTGCTAGCCCGCTCGACGCAATGCACCGGGCGAGGCGCCAAACGCCCGAAGCATGGCGGCGCAAAATGCACTTTGCGAGGCGTAGCCGACGCGCTCGGCAATCTCGCCGATGGGTAGGGAGGTTTCGCGTAAAAGCCTGAGCGCCAAGTGCAAGCGGCGACTGCGTAGATAGTCCATCGGCGTTTGCCCGCACTCCGCCATGAACCGCGCATGCAGGCGCGGCACGGACAAATCGGCAATCCGCGCCAGGTCGGCCACCTGGAGCGGACGCGCCGCATGGCGCTCGATATGGCTATTTAACGCGGCATAAGGCAGACGCCGGCCAGGCAGCGGTTGAGCCTGAGGGTGGTTGAGGCTGGCCAGTAACAACACAGCGCCTTGCTGGACGATCAGCGGGTCGTGCACCGGGCTTTGTGCCAGCCACTGCACCAGTTGGTGTTGCCGAGCATCCAGCGCGAGGCGCGCGGGTTGGTCGAGCAAGCGGCGGCTGGCATCGGCATGTTCGCCCAAGGATTGCACCACCCAGTGCTCGGTCGGCACATCCAGCACCAGGCAGCGGCTGCCATCGCGGCTGATGCAGGCGTGGTGGGCGGAGAAGGGCAGCACCATCACGCTGCTTTCGCGTACCTGGCTGCCACGGCCATCGACTTCCAGGTCCAGGTGCCCGGAAAGGCCGAACACCAACTGCGCATGGTCATGGCTGTGGGCAATGGGCGCTTCGAGGTAGTGGCGTAGCGTGAGGGTCGGGCTCATCGCGGTCTCCAGGGCGGCAAGCCGTCAGTCTACAACGCTTGGCGGGCCGCGGGCGCTGTCATCAGACTGACGCACACTTGTCATGGGCTATTAATCGCCAAGGCGCAAGCTCGCCAAAACAGCGTCGAGGGATGCCCATGACCCGTGCCGAGTTCACCAAGCCCAGCCGCAAGCAACGGGTGCGAACCCTGTGGATTTCCGACGTGCACCTGGGCACTCGGGATTGCCAGGCCGAACACCTTTCGCACTTTCTCAAGGGCTACCACGCCGACAAGGTCTACCTGGTCGGTGACATCATCGACGGTTGGAAACTGCGCGGCGGCATGTATTGGCCTCAAGCCCACACCAACGTGATCCGCCGCTTGCTGACCATGGCCAAGCGTGGCACCGAGGTGATCTATGTCACCGGCAACCATGACGAGTTCCTGCGTCGCTATTCCAAGCTGATCCTGGGCAATATCCAATTGGTCGATGAGGCTGTGCACGTCACCGCCGATGGCCGCCATTTGCTGGTGATTCATGGCGACCAGTTTGATGTGATCACGCGCTATCACCGCTGGCTCGCTTTCCTCGGCGACTCGGCCTACGAGTTCACCCTGACGCTGAACCGCTGGCTGAACCACTGGCGTGCGCGGTATGGCTACGGTTATTGGTCGCTGTCGGCGTACCTGAAACACAAGGTCAAGACGGCGGTGAGTTTTATCAGCGATTTCGAAGAGGCGATTGCCCACGAGGTGACCAAGCGGGAATTGCACGGGGTGGTGTGCGGGCATATTCACCATGCCGAGATTCGCAAGGTGGGCGAGGTGGATTACCTCAACTGCGGGGACTGGGTGGAGTCGTGCACGGCCTTGATCGAGCACTGGGATGGGCATATCGAGTTGTATCGGTTGGCGGATGCGCAGGCCAAAGAAGCAATGCTAAAGGCCGAAATGGTCGCTGGCTGAACCTGTGGCGAGGGAGCTTGCTCCCGTGACGGCCTGACAGCCGACGCTGATCTACCTGACACCCCACGATTCAAATGTGGGAGCGGGCTTGCCCGCGATGGCGGCGGGTCAGGCAATTAATCTGCAACTGAACCACCGCCATCGCAGGCAAGCCAGCTCCCACAGTTAATCCTGTTGCTTCAGTTGGAGACGTCGGCGATGGCTTGAGCCAGCAACGTCAGCCTCGTCGCATCAACCCCAGCCACGTTAGCCCGCCCCGAACTGACCATATACACACTGTGCTTCTCGCGCAGTTGCTTGACCTGCTCGGCACTCAAGCCGGTATAGGAAAACATCCCACGCTGCGCGCCGATATGTGCGAATTTCTCGGCCAGGCCATGGGGCACAAGCGCTTCCACCAACCCGGAACGCAAATGGGCGATCCGCGAGCGCATGGCCTCGACTTCCTCGCTCCACTGCTTTTTCAACTGTGCATCACCGAGGATGGTCGCCACCACGGCGGCACCGTGATCCGGCGGCGTCGACCACAGGTTGCGCGCGATATTCGCCAGTTGGCTACGTACATTGGTGAGCTTTTCAGCATCCGCCGCACAGACGATCAATGCACCCACGCGGTCGCGATACAGGCCGAAGTTCTTCGAGCAGGAGCTGGTGATCAGCACTTCCGGCAGCTCGGTGGCAAACAGGCGTACCGCCCAGGCGTCCTGCTCCAGGCCATCGCCAAAGCCCTGGTAGGCGAAGTCGATCAGCGGCAGCAACTGGCGTTCACGCACGATCTGCAAGACCTGGCGCCAGTCATCTTGGGACAGGTCAAAGCCGGTCGGGTTATGGCAGCACGCGTGCAGCAATACCACGTCGCCCTTGGGCACGCTGGACAGGGTTGCCAGCATCGCCGTCACATCCAGGCGGTTGTCGCTGCCCACGTAAGGGTAATGGCTGACCTTGAGCCCGGCCTTGGCAAAAATGGTTTCGTGGATCGGCCAGGTCGGGTTGCTCAGCCACACGCCACGGCCCGGCAGGCTGTGGGCGATAAAGTCGGCACTCAAGCGCAGGGCGCCGGTGCCGCCTGGGGTTTGTGTGGCGCCAGCGCGGCGGTCACGCAGCAAGGCCGAGTCGGCGCCTAGCACCAGTTGGCTGATCAGGCTGCCGAAGGCTGCATCGCCATGGCCACCGATATAGGTCTTGGTCACTTGCGTGTCGACCAGGCGCTGTTCCGCCAGTTTCACCGAGTGAGGAATCGGCGTCAGGCCTTGGTCGTCCTTGTAGACACCTACGCCCAGGTCGAACTTGTTCGGGTTGGCGTCCTGGGTATACAGGTCCATCAGCCCGAGGATCGGGTCGCCGGGCACGCGGTCGATGGCATCGAAATGCATTACTTGCGGCCCTCGGCGGTCTTGGCCACTTCGTCGGTGCGCGCGGCCATGATGAAGTCGTTGCGGTGCAGGCCCTTGATGGAGTGGCTCCACCAGGTCACGGTGACTTTGCCCCACTCGGTGAGCAGGCCTGGGTGATGGCCTTCGGCTTCGGAGATTTCACCCATGGCGTTGGTGAAGGCCAGGGCGAATTTGAAGTTCTTGAACAGGAAAACCTTTTCCAGCTGCATCACGCCGTCGCGCACTTCGATGTTCCAGTCAGGGATCTGCTTGATCAGCACCGGCAGTTCTTCATCGCTGACTTGCGGGGCATCGGCGCGGCAGGCTTCGCAGTGGGCTTGGTTCAAGGTGGTCATGGAAGGTGTCCTGAATTCGAATGATTGAAGGTCAGTGGCGTTACCCTAAAGCAACGCGGGGCCAGGGAACAGACTCACCTGGCCTTAAAACGCAAGGTTCACGCGGCTTTGGGCTTGGGTGGGAATTTCGGTGCGTGCAGACCCAACTGCATACCGCGCTCCACCATGCCCATGATGTCCTCCTGCGCCACGTCGAACAGGCGCTTGAGCTCGGGCAATACGAAGTACAAAGGTTGCAGGATGTCGATGCGATAGGGGGTGCGCATCGCTTCCAGCGGATCAAATGCCTGGTGCTCGGGCTCGTCCGACAGGCAATACACACTTTCTTTAGGCGACGACAGAATGCCGCCACCGTAGATACGCCGGCCCTGGGGCGTGTCCACCAGGCCGAACTCGATAGTCATCCAGTACAGGCGTGCCAGGTACACCCGTTGCTCCTTGGTGGCCGCCAGGCCGAGCTTGCCGTAGGTGTGGGTGAATTCAGCGAACCAGGGGTTGGTCAGGAGCGGGCAGTGGCCAAAGATCTCGTGAAAAATATCCGGCTCTTGCAGGTAGTCCAATTCTTCACGGGTGCGAATAAAAGTCGCCACCGGAAACTGCTTGCTGGCCAGTAATTCAAAAAAGGTCTGGAAGGGGATCAGCGCCGGCACGCGGGCGACTTGCCAGCCGGTGGTGTCGGCCAGCACCTTGTTGATTTCGCTTAACTGGGGAATGCGGTCCAGAGGCAGGCCGAGCTTGTCGATACCGTCCAGGTATTCCTGGCAGGCGCGGCCCTCGATCACTTTCAATTGGCGAGTGATCAGGGTGTTCCACACCGCATGTTCTTCTGGCGGGTAGTGGATAAAACCTTGCGCATCGGGCTCGCGGGCCACGTAGTGCGTCTGCTTCATACGGCTCTCCTGCTAGGCATTCGTTCTTGTTATGTCCTGGGATGCTCCTATTGATAACCGGATAGGCGCCGGATTCCATCAGCCTTAACGGACTTGTGTAGGAAAAATTACCGATTATCGTAAAGTATTCGTTACGACAGGCCCGCTCGTCGCAGCTATGGGCTGGGAAAAGCCACCCCGCTGTCACATAATCTTGACGACTATCTGCGCCCAGCGACAAAAAGCCGCGGCGCCTACTCCCTTTTCGAGTCTTTCCATGCGTATCAAAGTGCACTGCCAAAACCGCATCGGCATCCTGCGGGACATCCTCAACCTGCTGGTGGAGTACGGCGTCAACGTCGCCAAGGGCGAAGTCGGCGGCGAGCACGGCAATGCCATCTACCTGTTCTGCCCCAACCTGGTGAACATGCAATTCCAGGCGTTGCGCCCGCAGTTCGAGGCGATTGCCGGGGTGTTCGGGGTCAAGCGGGTAGGGCTGATGCCCAGCGAGCGGCGGCATATGGAGCTCAATGCGTTGCTCGGCGCCCTGGAATTCCCGGTGCTGTCCATTGATATGGGCGGCTCCATCGTGGCTGCCAACCGTGCGGCGGCGCAGTTGCTTGGCGTACGGGTAGATGAAGTGCCGGGGATTCCCCTGTCGCGTTACGCCGAGGATTTCGACCTGCCGGAACTGGTGCGCGCCAGCAAATCGCGAATCAATGGCCTGCGGGTCAAGGTCAAGGGTGACGTATTTCTGGCGGACATCGCGCCCCTGCAATCCTCCGAGCACGATGACAGTGAAGCCATGGCCGGCGCCGTGCTCACCCTGCACCGTGCCGACCGGGTCGGTGAGCGTATCTATAACGTGCGCAAGCAAGAGCTGCGCGGTTTCGACAGCATCTTCCAGAGCTCCAAGGTCATGGCCGCAGTGGTGCGTGAAGCGCGACGCATGGCGCCGCTGGATGCGCCACTATTAATAGAAGGCGAAACCGGCACCGGCAAGGAGCTGTTGGCCCGGGCCTGCCACTTGGCCAGCCCGCGGGGGCAGTCGCCGTTGATGGCGCTCAACTGCGCGGGGTTGCCCGAGTCGATGGCCGAGACCGAACTGTTTGGTTATGGCCCCGGCGCATTTGAAGGGGCGCGGGCGGAAGGTAAGTTGGGCCTGCTTGAGCTGACGGCGGGCGGTACCTTGTTCCTCGATGGCGTGGGAGAAATGAGCGCGCGCTTGCAGGTCAAGCTGCTGCGCTTTCTGCAGGACGGTTGTTTTCGCCGGGTGGGCAGTGATGAAGAGGTGTACCTGGACGTGCGGGTGATCTGCGCGACCCAGGTAGATTTGTCGGAACTCTGCGCCCGGGGTGAGTTTCGTCAGGACCTTTATCATCGGCTGAATGTGCTGTCGTTGCATATCCCGCCGTTGCGCGAATGCCTGGATGGCCTTGCGCCGTTGGTCGAGCACTTTCTCGACCAGGCCAGCCGGCAGATCGGTTGCCCACTGCCCAAGCTGGCACCTGCGGCCATGGACAAGCTCAGCCACTACCACTGGCCGGGCAACGTGCGGCAGCTGGAAAACGTGTTGTTCCAGGCGGTGTCGTTGTGTGAGGGCGGTACGGTCAAGGTTGAGCATATTCGTCTGCCGGACTATGGCGTGCGCCAGCCGCTGGGTGATTTTTCCCTGGAGGGCAGCCTGGAGGATATCGTCGGGCGCTTTGAAAAGGCGGTGTTGGAAAGCCTGTACGCCGAACACCCGAGCAGTCGCCAGTTGGGCAAGCGTCTGGGGGTGTCGCACACCACCATTGCCAACAAACTGCGTGATTACGAAGTGCTCAAGGCCGATCGTAGTTAAAACGGTGGGAGCTGGCTTGCCGGCGATAACAGACTGTCAGTTGGCATATCAGTGCCTGCCCAACCGCTATCGCAGGCAAGCCAGCTCCCACATTGGTTGGGTATTGCCCACGGCATCAGCGCCCGGCATCAATCCCCTGTGGGAGCGGGCTTGCCCGCGATGGCGGCGTGTCAGTCAATGAGTCTGTCACTGAACCACCGCTATCGCAGGCAAGCCGGCTTTGATCTGTACCGGATTTAAGGCCGGTGTTTGCCGCAGGCGGCAGTAGTCCGCCGTTTTTTCGACTGTTTCTCCTCTACCAATTTCACACGCCTCCACGAAACCCCCGCCGCGCCTGGGTTTGCGCCTCTTTTAAAAAGTTGGTTCGCAAATTGCTTAAGCCTCCTCAGTACAGCGGTGGGCGGCAAGCGTCCGTCAGAAAGAGGATAGAGCGTGGACAAGTACCTTTATGTGGCAATGACCGGCGCCAGCCAGAATGCACTGGCGCAGAAGGCCCATGCCAACAATCTGGCGAACATTTCCACCAACGGCTTCCAGCGCGACCTGGAACAGGCGCGTTCGATGCCGGTGTTCGGTGACAGCTTTCCGGCGCGGGCGTTTGCCATGACCGAACGTCCGGCTACCGACTTTTCACCGGGCGCGATGATCGAGACCGGTCGCGACCTGGACGTAGCCGTCAGCGGCGACGGCTGGATGGCGGTGCAGACCCCCGATGGCGGCGAAGCCTACGTGCGCAGCGCCAGCATGAACGTGGATGCCCTGGGTGTGCTGCGTGCCGGCAACGGTATGCCGATCATGGGCAACGGTGGCCCCATCGCCGTGCCGCCCCAGCAGAAAATCGAAGTGGGTTCGGACGGCACCATCAGCATCCGTGCCATGGGCGAAGGTCCGCGGGTGATGGCGGAAGTGGACCGTATCAAGATGGTCCAGCCTGACCTCAAGAACATGACCAAGGGCCTGGACGGCACCATCCACACCAAGGATGGCCAACCGGCCCAGGCCGACGCGAACGTGCGGCTGACCTCGGGTTTCCTGCAGGCGAGCAACGTCAATGCCGTGGAAGAAATGACCGCAGTGCTGGCGCTGGCCAAGCAGTTCGAGCTGCACATCAAGATGATGAACAGCGCTAAAGAAGACGACCAGGCCATGACGCGCGTCATGCAGATGAGCTGATCCAAGCCCATTAACTAATTTGCAACGCAGCGCCAACCATCCGGCGCACGAAGGAGAACAGCATGCTTCCGGCTCTATGGGTTGCCAAGACAGGCCTGTCCGCCCAGGACACCAACCTGACGACCATTTCCAACAACCTGGCAAACGTGTCGACCACGGGCTTCAAACGTGACCGCGCCGAGTTCCAGGACTTGCTCTATCAGATCAAGAAGCAACCGGGCGCCCAATCGACCCAGGACAGCGAACTGCCGTCGGGCCTGCAACTGGGTACCGGTGTGCAGATCGTCGGCACCCAGAAAAACTTCAGCGCCGGCAACCTGCAGCAAACCGGCCAGCCCCTGGACATGGCGATCAACGGCCGGGGCTTTTTTCAAGTGCTGCAACCGGATGGCACCACTTCTTACACCCGTGACGGCACCTTCCACCTGGACTCCAACGGCCAGATCGTGACCGCCAACGGTTTCGCCCTGGAGCCTGCTGTCGTGGTGCCGCCCGACGCCAAGACCTTCACCGTCGGCAACGACGGCACCGTGTCCATCACCGTCGCTGGCAACCCAGCGTCCCAGGTGATCGGCAACCTGCAAACCGCCGACTTCATCAACCCGGCCGGCCTGCAGGCCATGGGCAACAACCTGTTCCTGGAAACCGCCTCCAGTGGCGCGCCGCAAATCGGCACCCCTGGCTTGAACGGCTTCGGCACCACGCTGCAAAGCACCCTGGAAACCTCCAACGTCAGCACCGTTGAGGAGATGGTCAACATGATCACCACCCAGCGCGCCTACGAGATGAACTCCAAGGTGATTTCCACCGCCGACCAGATGCTTTCGTTCGTTACGCAGAATCTGTAATCAAGTCTATGGGGCGCCCTTGAGGGTGCCTGCAACACCGTGAGGTTAGGGTCATGAATCGCTATGTTTGTGTGTTGGCATTGAGTGGGATCGCCGTGCTTGCGGGCTGTGTCGCCCCCACGCCAAAGCCCAATGACCCGTACTACGCGCCGGTGTTGCCACGCACACCGCTGCCTGCGGCGGCCAACAATGGCTCGATCTACCAGGCCGGTTTCGAGCAGAACCTGTACAGCGACCGCAAGGCGTTCCGGGTCGGTGACATCATCACCATCACCCTGAACGAGAAGACCCAGGCCAGCAAGAACGCCAACTCGCAGATCGGCAAGAACAGCAAGACCAGCATCGGCCTGACCTCGCTGTTCGGCGGCGGCCTGAACACCAACAACCCGCTGGGCGGTGGTGACCTGAGCCTGGACGCCGGCTACAGCGGCGACCGCGCCACCAACGGCAAGAGCGCGGCCGGGCAGGGCAACAGCCTGACCGGTTCGATCACCGTGACCGTCGCCGATGTATTGCCCAACGGCATCATTGCCGTGCGCGGTGAAAAGTGGATGACCCTCAACACCGGCGACGAGCTGGTGCGCATCGCCGGCATGGTCCGCGCCGATGACATCTCCACCGACAACACCGTGCCGTCGACGCGCATTGCCGATGCACGCATTACCTACTCGGGCACCGGTTCGTTTGCCGATGCGAGCCAGCCGGGCTGGTTCGACCGCTTCTTCCTCAGCCCGCTGTTCCCTTTCTAGGTGGCCATTTTGAAGTTCAAACAGCTGATGGCGATGGCGCTTTTGCTGGCCTTGAGTGCTGTGGCCCAGGCCGAGCGCCTGAAGGATATCGCCAGTATTTCCGGCGTGCGCTCCAACCAGTTGATCGGCTATGGCCTGGTCGTGGGGCTCAACGGCACGGGTGACCAGACCACCCAGACGCCGTTCACCCTGCAAACCTTCAACAACATGCTCTCCCAGTTCGGCATCAAGGTGCCGCCAGGCTCGGGCAACGTGCAGTTGAAGAACGTCGCGGCGGTGTCGATCAGCGCCGATCTGCCCGCGTTCGCCAAGCCGGGGCAGGTGGTGGACATCACCGTGTCGTCCATGGGTAACTCCAAGAGCCTGCGCGGCGGCACCTTGCTGATGACGCCGCTCAAAGGTATCGACGGCAACGTCTACGCCATCGCCCAGGGCAACCTGGTGGTCGGCGGTTTTGACGCCGAAGGCCGCGACGGCTCGAAGATCACCGTCAACGTGCCGTCGGCCGGGCGTATCCCCGGTGGCGCCACGGTTGAACGCACCGTGCCGAGTGGTTTCAACCAGGGCAACAGCCTGACCCTGAACCTCAACCGCTCCGACTTCACCACCGCCAAGCGCGTGGTCGACAAGATCAACGACATGCTCGGCCCTGGCGTGGCCCAGGCCATCGACGGCGGCTCGGTTCGCGTCACTGCGCCTTTGGACCCAAGCCAGCGCGTGGACTACCTGTCGATTCTGGAAAACCTTGAAGTGGACCCAGGCCAGGCCGTGGCGAAAGTCATCATCAACTCGCGCACCGGCACCATCGTGATCGGCCAGAACGTCAAGGTCTCGCCAGCGGCGGTAACCCACGGCAGCCTGACGGTGACCATCACCGAAGACCCGATCGTCAGCCAGCCTGGGCCGTTGTCCGGTGGCCAGACTGCCGTGGTCCCACGCTCGCGGGTCAATGCCCAGCAAGAAGCCAAGCCGATGTTCAAGTTCGGCCCCGGCACCACCCTGGACGAGATTGTCCGTGCGGTGAACCAGGTGGGCGCTGCGCCCGGCGACTTGATGGCGATCCTCGAAGCTTTGAAGCAGGCCGGCGCGTTGCAAGCCGACCTGATCGTGATCTGAGGCCATGGCCATGGATATGCGCAAGAGCGGCATCAGCAGCACGGCGGACTCGGGGTCTTACTCCGACCTGAACCGGCTTAACCAGCTCAAGGTCGGTGACGACAAAAACAGCGAAGGCAACCTGCGCAAAGTGGCGCAGGAATTCGAGTCGCTGTTTTTGAACGAGATGCTCAAGTCCATGCGTTCGGCCACCGAGGCCCTGGGCAAGGACAACCCGCTGAACACCCCGGCCGCCAAGCAGTACCAGGAAATGTACGACCAGCAACTGGCAGTGTCGATGTCGCGCGAAGGTGGCGGTATCGGCCTGGCCGATGTGCTGATGCGCCAGATGCAGAAGAACAAGCCGGTGGAGGCCCAGGCCGCCACCTTGCAAGGCCCGGCGGCGGACGCGCCGGTGAAGAAAGTCGATGTGCCGACCGAGATTGCCGCCGGTACCCAGGCCGAAGGCCCGTTGGGCCGCTCCAATGGCCAGCGGCCTTTGTGGGCGTATCGCGTGGCCGTGCCTGAGGGCGCCAGCACCCATGCCAACGACATGGAACTGATGAACCAGCGTCGTATCGCCTTGCCCAGCAAGCTGGCCGACCGCCTGCTGGCGGGTATCGTGCCGAACGCTCCGGTCGAAGCCAAATCCGCGCCCCTGCGTAACAGCGCTGCCGACGACACGGTCATCAACAGCAGCACGCGTAGCTTTGCCGTGCCGAGCGGGCGCATGCAGGTGTATGGCCGCGCCATTGCCCAGCCACCGCTGGCGCCGGCCAAGAAAGCCTTCAGCTCCCAGGATGAATTTGTCGCCACCATGTTGCCGATGGCCAAGGCCGCTGCCGCACGGATTGGTATCGACCCCAAGTACCTGGTGGCCCAGGCGGCACTGGAAACCGGTTGGGGCAAATCAGTCATGCGTGCCGAAGACGGCAGCAGCAGCCACAACCTGTTCGGCATCAAGGCCGGGCAGAGCTGGCAGGGTGGTCAGGCCCGGGCGATCACCAGCGAGTTTCGCGATGGGGCGATGGTCAAGGAAACGGCGCAATTCCGTTCCTACAGCTCCTACCAGGACAGCTTCCACGACCTCGTGACCCTGCTGCAAAGCCATGATCGCTATAAAGAAGTTGTGAAATCAGCCGACAACCCGGAACAGTTTGTACGCGAGTTGCAAAAAGCCGGTTATGCAACCGACCCGGATTACGCCAGCAAGATTTCGCAGATCGCAAAAAACATGAACAGTTACCAGAACTACGCTGCCGCTGGCGCAACCACACATTTATAAGGTCTGAACCATGAGTTTGCTCAGTATCGGGATGTCAGGGCTCAATGCCGCTCAAGGATCGTTGTCGGTCTTGAGTAATAACATCGCCAACGCCAACACCTCGGGTTATTCGCGCCAGCAGACCACGCAAAATGCGAGTGCCAACAACCCCTACGGCGGTGTGTACATTGGCAGCGGCACCACGCTGGCGGATGTGCGTCGGGTCTATAACGAGTTCCTGGATGCGGCCTACCAGAACAGCACGGCGCTCAATAACGATGCCAAGGCTTATTCCAGCCAGGCCAGCGCCATCGACAAGACCTTGTCGGACAAGACAACCGGCATGTCTTCGGTGCTCAGCGCGTTTTTTGCCGCTGTGCAGACCTCCGCGGCCAACCCCAGCGACGTGTCTGCCCGGCAAGTGCTGCTGACCAGCGCCCAGACCCTGAGTAACCGTTTCAACGCCATCTCCAGCCAATTGACTCAACAGAAAGAGTCGATCAATGGCCAGTTGAGCACCATGAGTGACCAGGTCAACCAGTTGACCTCCTCGATTGCTTCGCTCAACAAGCAGATCACCCAGGCACAGGGCTCAAGCAACAGCGCCCCGGCCAACCTGCTGGATGCCCGTAACGAGGCGGTGCGCTCGCTCAATGAACTGGTGGGTGTGACCACCAGTGAACAGAATGGTGTGTTCAGCGTCAGCACCGGCACGGGCCAATCCCTGGTATTGGGCGACCGGTCCAACACCCTCTCGGCAGTGCCGAGCGCTAGCGACCCAAGCCAGTACACCATTGCGCTCAATGCTGGCGGCGGTACGGCGATCGACCTGGGCAACGTGCTCAGTGGGGGCAGCATCGGCGGCCTGTTGCGTTATCGCAGTGATGCCCTGATGCCGGCCATCAATGACCTGGGGCGTATTGCCCTGGCGACAGCCGATACCATCAACAGCCAACTGGGGCAGGGCCTGGACTTGAACGGTGACTTCGGCTCATCGCTGTTCAAGGACATCAACAGCGCGGCGGCCATTGCCCAGCGCAGTCAGGGCGCGCTGGGCAACAGCACGGGCTCCGGCAATTTGAATGTGACCATTGCGGACACCAGCAAGCTGTCGACCTACGACTATAAAGTGACCTTTACCAGCGGCAACAACTACACGGTGGTGCGCTCCGACGGCAAGGCCATGGGCGCGTTCGACACCAATACCGCGCCGCCGCCGGTGATCGATGGCTTCACCCTGGCGTTGGATGGCAAGGGGCCGATGGCGGCGGGCGATAGCTTCAAAGTCAGCCCTACCGCCAGCGGTGCGACCAACATCGGCACGACTTTGACGGACGCCAATAAAATCGCGTTCGCCGGGCCATTGCTGGGCGAGGGCAGCAAGACCAACCAGGGTACCGGCACTTTTACACCGCCGACCCTGACCCTGCCTATCGATATTCATGGTGGCGCCGATACCGCGCAACTGCGTACCGGCATTGAGCACTCGATGCCTGTGAAGATGGTATTCGGCAAGCCGGCCGCCGACGGCACCCAGGGCTACACGCTCAACGATGCCCAGGGCAACCCGATTGGCACCGGTACCATCGTGCCGGGCCAAGGCAACAAAATCACGGTCGATGTACCGATGCGGGATGCCAACGGCACGCTACTGGTGCCGGCCAAAAGTTTCAAGTTCGATACCACGGTCGCCGGGTCGCCCGCCGCTGGCGACAGCACCACGTTTTCCTTCAACGCCTCGGGCAAGTCGGATAACCGTAACGCCCAGGCGTTGCTCGACCTGCAAACCAAAGCCACCGTCGGCCTGTCCGATGGCAGTGGCGGCGGAGTGAGCCTGGTGGCGGCCAACAGTCGCCTGGTGTCGACCGTCGGGGCCAAGGCCGCGTCGGCCAATACCGACACCACGGCCACGGGCGCCTTGCTCAAGGCCAACCAGGATGCGCGCAACTCCGTGTCCCAGGTCAACCTCGATGAAGAGGCGGGCGACATGATCAAATTCCAGCAGTACTACACCGCCTCGTCGCAGATCATCAAGGCTGCGCAAGAAACCTTCAGCACGCTGATCAATAGTCTTTAAGGGAGTCTGGGACGATGCGTATTTCCACTGCACAGTATTTTGAAACCAGTGCCTCCAAGTACACGGACAACTATTCCAGCGTGGTGAAGGCCCAGGAGCAGGCCAGTTCCGGTGTGCGCGTGCAGACCGCAGCGGATGACCCGGTGGCGGCGGCGAGGTTGTTGTTGCTGCAACAGCAGAAGGACATGCTCGGGCAGTTCAACGGCAATATCACCAGTTTGAAGAACTCGTTGACCAACGAGGAAAGCGTATTGGGGGCAATCAACGAGGCGCTGCAGGCGGCCAGTACCTTGGCCATTGAAGCGGGCGGTTCGCGCAGCGATGCCGACCGCAAGTCGATTGCCGGCCAGATCGGTGCGCTTGAAGACCAGGTGCTGGGCTTGCTTAACAGCAAGGATTCCTCGGGCAACTATCTGTTTTCCGGCTCCAAGACCTCGACGCCGCCCTATAGCCGTAACAGCGACGGCACCTACACCTATCAGGGTGATGAAACGCCGCTGAGCCTGCAGGTTTCCGATTCCCTGAGAGTCAGTGCCGGTGACACCGGCAAGAGCATCATGGACGGTGCCGTTAACTCGGGCCGCACCCAGGCGACCTGGATCGCACCTGCAATCGTGCCGCCGGCGACGGCGCCAGTGCCCAATGATCATAAAGTCTCAGTGTCGGCCGGCCTGGTGACTTCAGGCTCGGATTACACGAATAAATTCGCCGATGGCGAGCCTTACAAGCTGACCTTTACCAGCAGCACTCAGTACAAGGTCTCCGACAAGAACGGCAACGACATCACGTCGGAAATCCCTGGCAACGGCACCTTTGATTCCACCAAGGAAGGCGGCTCCACCGTGAGCCTGCGCGGCGTGAATTTTGATATTGCGGTGGATCTCAAGGATATGGCGACGGGGCCGGACGCCGATGCGCTGGTCAAGGACCGTTCGTTCAGCCTGGCCGCCAAGCCCGACACCTTCAGTGTTTCGCGCACGCCCAGTAATACCTCCACTGCGCAGCTGACGAATGCGCAGGTGAGCAACCCGGCCACCTATGCCAGTACGTTCCCGGCTAACAGCGGGGCGGTGATCAAGTTCACCAGTGGTACGGCGTATGAAGTCTATGCCCAGCCCTACAGTGCCGACAGCAAAGCGATCGCCACCGGCGACACCGGTGGCGGTACGACCGTGACGGCAGCAGGCGTCACCTTTGATGTCAGCGGCACACCGCAAGCCGGCGATCAGTTTGCGGTCGCTGCCAGCACGGCCAAGACCCAGAACGCGCTGGATACCCTGAGCCAACTTCGCAAGGCGCTGGAGCAACCGGCCGACGGCAACCCGGCGGCGATGGTCAAGCTCAAGGATGCGCTCGACGCCTCCATCAGTAATTTTGCCAATTCACGTGCCCAGGTCGACAACGTGCGCGGTTCCATCGGGGCCCGCGAAGCCGCGCTGGATATCCAGTCGGCGGAAAACATCAGTATCGGTACCGCAAACAAAAGCACCATGAGCGACCTGGCGAACATTGACATGGGCGAGGCGGCGATCAACCTCACGTTGCAGCAAACCATGTTGCAGGCCTCGCAACTGGCGTTCGTTAAAATCTCCCAGCTGAACCTGTTCAGTCGCATGTAATCGTCGCAATGAACAACGGCCTCCCCTGGCGACAGGGGAGGCCGTTGTCGTTTCTGGCCTGGAAATGTTGCCGGTTTTTGCACAAAGCGCGCAAAATTGAGTGACCTGTGAGTCATAAAGCGCATCTTCACTGTATCGTGTGAAAAGGATAAGTCGTCACAGGGCCTTTATCGGGCGGCTTTCAGCGAGATTTTCATGGGGTTATCCCCTTTATTGTCAGCACTCCCGGCGTAGTCCGAGGGGTGTTCTCCAGCTATTTAGTATTGGGAAGCCACAATGATTGGCATAAAAAGCATCGCCAGTTACGTGCCGGCAGACGGGATCGATAACTACGCCCAGGGTGCCAAATTCGCCAAGGATGAAGAGTTCATCATCGGCAAGATCGGTTCGGCGTTCCTGCCGCGCAAGGAAGCTGCACAGGAGACTTCCGACCTGTGCGTCGAAGCAGTCAATGCATTGTTTGCCAACAACCCGGATTTGAAGCGCGAGTCCATCGACGCGCTGATCGTCGTCACCCAGAACGGCGATGAAGAGGGCTTGCCCCACACCGCCGCCATCGTCCAGGACAAATTGGGCCTGCCGACTCACGTTGCAGCTTTCGATATCTCCCTGGGCTGCTCCGGCTACGTGTACGGCATCTACGCGATGAAAGGCTTCATGGAAGCCGCCGGCCTGAAAAACGGCCTGCTGATCACCGCCGACCCGTATTCCAAGATCGTCGACCCGGAAGACCGCAACACCACCATGCTGTTCGGTGATGCCGCCACCGCCACCTGGATGGGCGAGGACGCGCCGTGGTTGCTGGGCAAATCCAAGTTCGGTACCGACGGTTCCGGCGCGCCGCACTTGAAGGTCAGCGATGGTGTGTTCTTCATGAACGGCCGCCAGGTGTTCAACTTCGCCTTGCTCAAGGTGCCGGCACACTTGCACGAACTGCTCAATGAGTCGGACCTCAAGGCAGATGACATTGATGCGTTCTGCATCCACCAGGGCAGCGCGGCCATCGTCGACGCCGTGGCGCGCCGCTTTGAAGAAGCGCCGGTGGACAAGTTCATCAAGGACATGGTCGAGACCGGCAATACTGTGTCATCGAGCATTCCGTTGCTGCTGGAAAAGCACGTGATGGACGCCGCCTGGAAGCGCGTGGCAATCAGCGGTTTTGGTGTGGGGCTGTCGTGGGGCTCGGCGATTCTCTATCGTCCGTGATGCTTTAGCGGCTTCATGAAAAACGCCGATGATCGAATGATCATCGGCGTTTTTTTTGCGCCCCCTTTTAGGAGCGAGCTTGCTCGCGAAGAACCTGAGGGCGCCGCGTGCATTCTGAATGCCTGCGTCATCGTTAACGTTCTTCGCGAGCAAGCTCGCTCCTACCAGGGGGGGGCGTCTTGAAGGCGAAGTTTTGGCGCCAGTAACCCGTGATTACTGGCGTTTCACGCCTCTATAAGCCGTTGAAATACAAGGGCTGGCACAGGGCTAGTAAAAAAAATCAAAAAAACCCTCAAGCAACCGGCTACCACGACGATAACTATTACGTAGGTTCTCAGGCCACACCCGGCGGTTGCCAGGGCCGGAAGCCGCAGTATCCATCCAACGAGGATTTCGTCATGGCTTTAACAGTAAACACCAACATTGCTTCCATCACGACTCAGGGCAACCTGAACAAAGCTGGCGGCGCCCTGGCCACTTCCATGCAGCGCCTGTCTTCCGGCCTGCGTATCAACAGCGCTAAAGACGACGCTGCCGGCCTGCAGATCGCTAACCGCCTGACCAGCCAAATCAACGGCCTGGGCCAAGCTGTAAAAAACGTGAACGACGGCATCTCCATCGCTCAGACCGCTGAAGGCGCGATGCAGGCTTCGACCGACATCCTGCAAAAAATGCGTACCCTGGCCCTGTCCTCGGCTACCGGCTCCCTGAGCGCCGACGACCGTAAGTCGAACAACGACGAATACCAGGCCCTGACTTCGGAACTGACCCGTATCTCGCAAACCACTACTTTCGGTGGCCAGAAGCTGCTGGACGGTTCGTACGGTACCAAGGCTATCCAGGTTGGCGCCAACGCCAACGAAACTATCAACCTGAGCCTGGAAAACGTTGCGGCTAACAACATTGGTTCGCAGCAGATCAAAAGTGTAGCGATCACGCCTTCGGCTACCGGTATTGGCAGCGCAACTGGCGATATCACTATCACCGGTAACGGCCAAGTGAGCAGCCCGATTACTGTTCCGGTCGGCGCTTCGGCACAAAGCATCGCCAGCAAAATGAACGGCGCAATTGGCGGCTTGACTGCCACTGCAAGCACCGAAGTTCAGCTCGATGTTGATGCTGCTGCGTTTGCAGGTGCTACTCCTGCCGCTGCAGCGACTTTTTCGATGACCGTCAATGGTCAGACTGTCACCATGACTGGTGTAACAAGCCAGGCTGGCTTGGCTGATCAGCTGAAGTCCAACGCCGCCAAGTTGGGTATCAGTGTCAACTTTGACGAAGCCAAGAAGACGCTTTCGGTCAAGTCCGACACCGGTGAGAACATCGAGTTTGGTGCTGTCGCAGCTGGTGCTGCCAGTGCTGGCGCGATCACCATTAAGGCCAAGGATGGTTCTGGTGCCTTCGCTGCCACCGGCACTGCTCTGTCTGATACCACTGCGATGATTGCCACCGGCCAAGTATCGCTCGATTCCTCCAAGGGTTACTCCTTGTCGGGCACTGGTGTTGGCGGTCTGTTCGGTGCGGCTGCGGCCACCACTGCGGCTTCCACCAAAACCACCATCGCCAATACTGACGTGACCAGCGCTGATATGGCTCAAAACGCTCTGTCGGTTATCGACAAGGCCATCGGCACCATCGACAGCGTTCGTTCGGGTCTGGGTGCTACCCAGAACCGTCTGACTACCACTGCAGACAACCTGCAGAACATTCAGAAGAACTCCACCGCTGCACGTTCCACCGTTCAGGACGTCGACTTCGCTTCCGAAACCGCCGAACTGACCAAGCAACAAACCCTGCAGTCGGCTTCCACCGCGATCCTGTCGCAGGCTAACCAACTGCCATCCGCTGTACTGAAACTGCTTCAGTAATCAGCGCGCTTGGTAACTAACGGAAGGGCGCGTTTACGTGCCCTTCCGTTTTTTCGGTTTAGAGGAGATTGGACATGGACATGAGTGTAAAGCTGAACCAGTCTTATCCGCCGGTTGCCCCTCAAGGCGCGCCTCCCAAGGTGACCGCCGATCAAAGCAGCAGCAAGCCCCAGGAAGTGGCGGCAACAGGCAAAGAGCCTGAGCGCGCGGACCTGGAAAAAGCAGTAACCGATATTCGCGAATTCGTCCAGGCTGCCCAGCGCAGCCTGGATTTTTCCATTGACGATTCGACCCATCGGGTCGTGGTCAAGGTCATTGCCACCGACAGCGGTGAAGTGATCCGTCAGATTCCGTCGGAAACGGCGTTGAAACTGGCACAGAACCTTTCCAGCGCAAGCAACGTGTTGTTTGACGACAAGGTGTGAGCTGGCATGAAATTTGTTGCTGTCAGGTCTTGAGGTGTAATAAGTCAAGATAACGGCAGCCACCGAACAGGAGATAGATGATGGCGGGTTCAACGGTAAGTGGTATCGGTTCGAACATCGATACGCAAGCGATCGTGAAGTCCTTGGTGGACGCCGAAAAGGTGCCCAAGCAGACGCAGATCAATACCGCGTCCCAGAAGGCGACCACCACGCTGTCTTCGATCGGCAAGATTCAGGCGGCGTTGGATGCGTTTCGTAGTGCGTTAGACTCCATGACCAAAGACAGTAGTTTCACTGGTTTGACCGGCTCGTCCTCGGATGAAAAAACGGCGACCATGACTGCCAATAATACGGCTTCGAACGGCAGCTTCCGACTGATCGTTGACCAGTTGGCCCAGGCTTCCAAATTATCCAGCAAGAACTTCTCTGGCGGCACCTCTGCCGTGGTGAACGCTACGGATAAGCCGACCACCTTGACCATCTCTCAATCGGGCAAGGATTACAGCGTCAATGTTCCAGCCGGCGCGACCTTGCAGCAGGTGCGGGATTCGATCAATACCCAGTTTGGTACTTCCGGGCTGAGTGCCAACATCCAGACCGACTCCAATGGTTCCCGATTGATCCTGACCTCTACCACCATGGGTACCGGTTCCGACCTTACGCTTTCTGGCACCTCCGGCCTGGATGTGGGTTCAACGGTCGTCGATCTGCCCAAGGATGCGCTGTACAGCATTGATGGTGTTGCGTCTGTGTCCAAGACCAACAGTATTGAGGGAGCGCTCAGTGGTGTGAACATCAAGCTGGTGGCGCCTTCGACTTACAAGACGGGCACCTCTGGCGATAAAAACGCTACGCTGATCACCGTCAGTACCAACAACACGGCGCTCAAGTCCGGGGTCAAAGGCTTCGTTGATACCTACAATGCTTTGATCACCGCAATGAATGCCGAAACCAAGGTCACCAAGAATCTTGATGGCAGCACGACGGCTGCGGCATTGACCGGTGACTCGACCATGCGTTCGCTCCAGGCGGCGATCCGCAATGAATTCAACACGCTTTCGGGGACTGGTACTTTCAAGTCGTTGGCTCAATTTGGCGTGAGCACAAGCTCTACCACCGGCTTGCTGACAATCGATGACAAAAAGTGGGACGCTGCCGTCAAGACCAATGCAGCCGATATCAACAGTATGTTCACCGGCAAAGACGGCATGTTGGCACGCATGAAAAGTGCAACAGATGATTTTGCCAAAGCTACTACCGGGGTTCTGGCAACGCGTTCTACCTCGTTGACCGATAGCCTCAAGGACATCGCAAAGCAGCAGGAAACCCTGAACGAGCGCATGGAACTGCTGACCAACAGCCTCTCCGCCAAATACAACGCCATGGACACCCTGGTTGCCCAACTGCGCCAGCAAAGCACCAGCGTCATGACCACGCTCAATGCCTTGAACAACCCTAAAACCAATAACTGATCGCCACTCACGCAAAAGGCCAGGCAACCTGCCTGGCCTTTTCGTACCGAAAGACGACCGGTGTTAAAGCTTTTTGCGGCCCAGTCGACATATTGGTTACTAGAATCCTTTTCGCTGTCGCCTGTCACGAGGTAGAAACATGAACCCCATGCGAGCCCTTCGCCAATACCAGAAGGTCAATTCCCACGCACAGATCTCCGAAGCCAGCCCGCATCGCCTGGTGCAGATGCTGATGGAAGGCGGCCTGGATCGCATGTCCCAGGCCAAGGGCGCCCTGGCGCGTGGTGACATCGCACAGAAGGGTTTGATGCTCGGCAAGGCCATCGACATCGTTATCGGGCTGCGCGATGGCCTGGATGCTGAAAAGAGTGATAACCCGGCTTATGTTCAGCAGTTGGAAAGCCTTTATGTGTACATGACCAACCGGTTAATGGAGGCTAACCAACAAAACGACGCCGAGATCATCGACGAAGTCGCTCGCTTGATGATTACCGTAAAAGAAGGCTGGGATGCTATCGGCGCGCCACAAGGCGCAGCAGAATAAGGCCACGGGCCTTGAGGAACTCGTCATGAGCCACGCACTGCAACGCATTGATGAAACCCGTGAAGCCCTGGTCGACGCGCTGGCTGCGCGCAACTGGGATGCCATCAGCGAGCTCGACCTGGGCTGCCGCAGTGTGATCGATCAGGTGCTCAGCGAAGCGCCGGTGGATGAGGATGCGCTGCGTGGAAAGCTGGAAAGCCTGTTGGCGGTTTACCAGCAGTTGCTTGAGGTGACGACCGGCGAGCGCCAGGCGATTTTCGAAGAGATGTCGCAGATCAACCAAGCGAAAAATGCGTCAAAGGTTTACCATCTGTTCGGTTGAAAGGGCGCAGTTAATCCGAACGGCGCGTCATATATTTGACTATGTCATCATTTTTGACTTAACTAGTGCTGTTTTCAGATTTCAGACGTCTAGAAGGTAAGAAATCTTACAGACGTCTTGATTGCCCTCATTCCGGGGCAGGAAGTTTTACTAGGGAAGTTGCTATTGCATGTGGCGTGAAACCAAAATTCTGCTGATCGATGACGATAGCGTCCGCCGCCGCGATTTAGCGGTGATTTTAAATTTTCTCGGTGAAGAAAATTTGCCCTGCGGCAGCCACGATTGGCAGCAGGCGGTCAGCTCGTTGTCGTCGAGCCGTGAAGTCATTTGTGTATTGATCGGGACGGTAAACGCTCCTGGCGCAGTTCTGGGCCTGTTAAAGACACTGTCTACCTGGGATGAGTTCCTTCCGGTGTTGCTAATGGGCGATATTTCTTCCGTGGACCTGCCGGAAGACCAGCGCCGCCGCGTGCTATCCAACCTGGAAATGCCGCCCAGCTACAGCAAATTGCTCGATTCCCTGCACCGTGCCCAGGTCTATCGCGAGATGTACGACCAGGCCCGCGAGCGCGGCCGTCACCGTGAACCCAACCTGTTCCGCAGCCTGGTCGGCACCAGCCGCGCCATCCAGCACGTGCGCCAGATGATGCAGCAAGTGGCCGATACCGACGCCAGCGTGCTGATCCTCGGCGAGTCGGGCACCGGCAAGGAAGTGGTCGCGCGCAACCTGCACTATCACTCCAAGCGTCGCGACGGGCCCTTTGTGCCGGTCAACTGCGGGGCGATCCCGGCAGAGCTGCTGGAAAGCGAATTGTTCGGCCACGAGAAGGGCGCCTTTACCGGGGCGATCACCAGCCGTGCCGGGCGCTTTGAGCTGGCCAATGGCGGCACACTGTTCCTCGACGAAATCGGCGACATGCCGTTGCCGATGCAGGTCAAGCTGCTGCGCGTATTGCAGGAACGCACCTTCGAGCGCGTGGGCAGCAACAAGACCCAGAGCGTGGACGTGCGCATCATTGCCGCCACCCACAAGAACCTCGAAAGCATGATCGAGGTCGGCAGCTTCCGCGAAGACCTGTACTACCGCCTCAACGTATTCCCTATCGAGATGGCCCCGCTGCGCGAGCGCGTGGAAGACATCCCGTTGCTGATGAACGAACTGATCTCGCGCATGGAGCACGAGAAGCGCGGCTCCATTCGTTTCAACTCCGCGGCAATCATGTCCCTGTGCCGCCACGGCTGGCCGGGCAACGTCCGCGAGCTGGCCAACCTGGTGGAGCGCATGGCGATCATGCATCCGTACGGGGTGATCGGCGTGGTCGAGTTGCCGAAGAAATTCCGCTACGTCGACGACGAGGACGAGCAGATGGACAGCCTGCGCAGCGACATGGAAGAGCGCGTGGCAATCAACGGCCATACTCCAGACTTCGGCGCTAGCGCGATGTTGCCGCCCGAAGGCCTGGATCTCAAGGACTACCTCGGCAACCTGGAACAAGGCCTGATCCAACAGGCGCTGGACGATGCCAACGGCATCGTCGCCCGTGCCGCCGAGCGCCTGCGTATCCGTCGCACCACCCTGGTGGAGAAGATGCGCAAGTACGGGATGAGCCGCAAAGAAGGTGATGAACAGGCGGATGATTGACGCCTGTTTTTCAACTACTTGATTTATAGGTAGATTTTTTTCGGCACGGGTATTGCTACAGCCCTCGCAACGTTCCGTTTAACTGACGGTCAGCCAAGCGAGAGAGCATCATGCCCCACGCCGCCCAACTATCTTCGGCCCCTGCCATCCAGGGGCTGGTTTCGCCTGTAGAACCGCCGACCCGCCAGGGCCTGGAGCACGCGCTCTCGCAGTTCAACCAGATGTCGAACCAGCTGACCGACTCCTACAGCCTGCTTGAGGCCCGGGTTTCCGAGCTTAAAGGCGAACTGGCGGTCGTCAGCGCCCAGCGAATGCAGGAGCTGGCCGAGAAAGAACGCCTGGCCAACCGTCTGCAAAACCTGCTGGACCTGTTGCCCGGTGGCGTGATCGTCATCGACGACCAAGGCCGCGTTCGCGAAGCCAACCCGGCGGCCTGCGACCTGCTTGGCTTGCCGCTGGAAGGCGAGCTGTGGCGTGAAGTCATCACCCGCTGTTTCGCCCCCCGTGAAGACGACGGCCACGAAGTCTCCCTCAAGGACGGGCGCCGGCTGTCCATTGCGACCCGTTCCCTGGACGCCGAGCCGGGCCAGCTTGTGCTGCTCAATGACCTGACAGAAACCCGGCACTTGCAAGATCAGTTGGCTCGCCATGAGCGGCTGTCGTCCCTGGGGCGGATGGTCGCTTCCTTGGCGCATCAGATTCGTACGCCGTTGTCGGCGGCATTGATCTACGCCAGCCATTTGACTGACGAGCAATTACCAGCGGCCACCCACCAACGCTTTGCCGGGCGCCTCAAGGAGCGCCTGCATGAGTTGGAACACCAAGTACGTGACATGCTGGTATTTGCCCGCGGCGAACTGCCGCTGACCGATCGCGTTACCCCTGCCGGTTTGATGCAGTCGCTGCAAGCGGCAGCGGCGACCCATGTGCAGGAGGCCAACCTGCGCTGGCAGTGCGACAGCCACCAGGGCGAATTGCTGTGCAACCGCGACACCCTGGTGGGCGCGCTGCTCAACCTGATCGAAAACGCTACCCAGGCCAGTGGCCCCGGGGCGCGCCTGAAAGTGCACCTGTATAGCCGCGGACAAACCCTGCGCCTGTGCGTCAGCGACAGCGGCAGCGGTATCGCCCCGCAGGTGCTGCAGCGCCTGGGCGAGCCGTTTTTTACCACCAAGACCAACGGCACTGGCCTGGGCCTGACCGTGGTCAAGGCAGTGGCCCGTGCCCATCAGGGACAATTGCAGCTGCGTTCGCGCCTGGGGCGTGGCACCTGTGCATTGATGACCTTGCCGCTGTTTTCCAGCGCGGCAAGCGCGGAGTAAGAGGATGATGGCTATCAAGGTTTTATTGGTGGAAGACGATCGCGCCCTGCGTGAAGCATTGGCTGACACGCTGCTGTTGGCGGGCCATGACTACCGTGCGGTCGGCTCTGCCGAGGAAGCCTTGGAGGCGGTCGAGCAGGAAACCTTCAGCCTGGTGGTCAGCGACGTCAACATGCCCGGCATGGACGGCCACCAGTTGCTCGGCCTGCTGCGGGTGCGCCAGCCGCAACTGCCGGTGCTGCTGATGACCGCCCATGGCGCGGTGGAGCGGGCGGTGGATGCCATGCGTCAGGGCGCGGCGGATTACCTGGTCAAGCCGTTCGAACCCAAGGCGTTGATCGAACTGGTCGCCCGGCATGCCCTGGGCGTGATGCCCGCAGCCGACGGCGATGGCCCGATTGCCTTTGAGCCGGCCAGCGCGCAATTGCTGGAACTGGCAGCGCGGGTGGCGCGCAGTGATTCCACTGTGCTGATTTCCGGCGAGTCCGGCACCGGTAAAGAAGTGCTGGCGCGTTATATCCACCAGCAATCGGGCCGTGCCAAACAACCGTTCATTGCGATCAACTGCGCGGCGATCCCCGACAACATGCTGGAAGCCACCTTGTTTGGCCATGAAAAGGGCTCGTTCACCGGCGCCATCGCGGCCCAGGCCGGCAAGTTCGAACAAGCCGACGGCGGCACCATTCTGCTCGACGAAATCTCGGAAATGCCCCTGGGCCTGCAAGCCAAGTTGCTGCGGGTATTGCAGGAGCGTGAAGTGGAGCGCGTGGGCGCACGCAAGCCGATCCAGCTGGATATCCGCGTGGTCGCCACCACCAACCGCGACCTGGCGGGTGAAGTGGCGGCGGGGCGCTTCCGTGAAGACCTGTTCTACCGGTTGTCGGTGTTCCCGCTGGCCTGGCGCCCATTGCGTGAGCGCCCGGCGGATATCATTCCCCTGGCCGAGCGCCTGCTGAACAACCACGTCAAAAAAATGAAGCATGCCCAGGCGCGTTTATCGCCCGAGGCCCAGGCGTGCCTGGTCAGTTACCCATGGCCGGGCAACGTGCGCGAGCTGGACAACGCGATCCAGCGTGCGCTGATTTTGCAGCAGGGCGGTTTGATCCAGCCCCAGGATTTCTGCCTGGCCATGGGCAATGGCGCTGCGCCGTTGCCGAGCCTGGCCCCGGCTCCAGTGGTCGCCGAGGCGGAATCAGCCGGTGCCCTGGGCGATGACCTGCGCCGCCGTGAATTCCAGATGATCATCGACACCCTGCGCGCCGAGCGTGGCCGCCGCAAAGAAGCGGCCGAACGCCTGGGCATCAGCCCGCGCACCTTGCGCTACAAGCTGGCGCAGATGCGCGACGCCGGTATGGATGTGGAAGCGTATCTTTTCGCCACATGACCGGTAACAAGTTCGACAAGCTTTGTCGCCTTTTCTTACGAGTTGTCACAGAGCTGGCACCCTTGTTGCTACCACCCCTAGTAACCGCTGCGTAGTGTCAAAAAATTGCGGGTCGTCGGAGAGAGAAGGTCATGAGCCAGGGTATTGAGTTCAATCGGTTGATGTTGGATATGCGCGCCATGCAAATGGACGCCATGGCTCAACCGAAATCCGTCGCGCCAGCGCCGGAATTGGGCCAAAGCAATTTTGCCGACATGCTCGGTCAGGCAATCAATAAAGTCAGCGATACCCAGCAGGCGTCCAGCCAGTTGGCGACGGCCTTCGAGATCGGTAAAAGCGGCGTGGACCTCACCGATGTGATGGTCGCCTCGCAAAAGGCCAGTGTGTCCTTCCAGGCCTTGACCCAAGTGCGTAACAAGCTGGTTCAGGCGTATCAAGACATCATGCAGATGCCGGTTTAAGGACGAGATTTAAGTCATGGCTGAAGCAGTCTCCGACAACCTCCCCGCCAAGGCCGACGGCAAACCGCCGTTGTTTGGCCTGTCGTTCCTGGAAAACCTCTCGGAAATGACCATGCTGCGTCAGGTGGGCCTGATGGTGGGCCTGGCCGCCAGCGTGGCGATTGGTTTTGCCGTGGTGCTGTGGTCGCAGCAACCCGATTACCGCCCCCTGTACGGCAGCCTGTCGGGCATGGATTCCAAGCAGATCATGGAAACCCTCGCCGCCGCCGACATCGCCTACACCGTGGAGCCCAACTCGGGCGCCTTGCTGGTCAAGGCCGATGACGTGGCTCGAGCGCGGATGAAACTGGCCGCCGCTGGCGTGGCGCCGTCCGACAGCAACATTGGTTTTGAAATCCTCGACAAGGACCAGGGTCTGGGCACCAGCCAGTTCATGGAAGCCACCCGCTATCGTCGTGGCCTGGAAGGCGAACTGGCGCGCACCATTTCCAGCCTCAATAACGTCAAGGCCGCCCGTGTGCACCTGGCGATTCCGAAAAGCTCGGTGTTCGTGCGTGACGAACGCAAGCCCAGCGCCTCGGTCTTGGTCGAGCTGTTTGCTGGCCGCTCCCTGGAGCCTGGCCAGGTACTGGCGATCGTCAACCTGGTGGCAACCAGTGTTCCCGAATTGAGCAAGTCGCAAATCACCGTGGTGGACCAGAAGGGCAACCTGCTGTCCGACATGGCCGAAAACTCCGCGCTGACCCAGGCCGGCAAGCAGTTCGACTACAGCCGCCGCATGGAAAGCATGCTCACCCAGCGCGTGCATAACATCCTGCAACCGGTACTGGGCAACGACCGCTACAAGGCTGAAGTGTCGGCCGACGTGGACTTCAGCGCCGTCGAGTCCACCTCCGAACAGTTCAACCCGGACCAGCCGGCCCTGCGCAGCGAGCAGTCCACCAGCGAACAACGCACCGCCAGCAATGGCCCCCAAGGTGTGCCAGGCGCCCTGAGCAACCAGCCACCCGCGCCGGCCTCGGCACCGCAAACCACCGGTGGCGCCGCCGCCACGGCTGGCGCGATCCAGCCTGGCCAGCCGCTGTTGGACGCCAACGGCCAGCAGATCATGGACCCGGCCACCGGCCAGCCGATGCTTGCGCCATACCCTGCGGACAAGCGTAACCAGTCCACCAAGAACTTCGAACTCGACCGTTCCATCAGCCACACCAAGCAGCAGCAGGGCAAGATCAATCGCCTGTCGGTGTCGGTGGTGGTCGATGACCAGGTCAAGGTCAACCCTGCGGACGGCGCGGTGACCCGTGCGCCGTGGACGGCTGACGAACTGGCGCGCTTCACCCGCCTGGTGCAGGACGCCGTTGGCTTCGACGCCAGCCGTGGCGACAGCGTCAGCGTGATCAACATGCCGTTCTCCGCCGAGCGCGGTGAAGTGATCGCTGACCCGGCGTTCTACACCCAGCCGTGGTTCTGGGACATCGTCAAGCAAGTGCTGGGGGTGCTGTTCATCCTGGTGTTGGTGTTCGGCGTATTGCGCCCGGTGCTCAACAACATCACCGGCGGCGGCAAGAAGCAACTGGCGCTGGCCGGTGGTGACGTCGAGTTGGGTGGCATGGGCGGCCTGGACGGCGAACTGGCCAACGACCGCGTCAGCCTCGGCGGCCCGCAAAGCATCCTGTTGCCAAGCCCGAGCGAAGGCTATGACGCTCAGTTGAACGCAATCAAGAGTCTGGTGGCAGAAGACCCGGGCCGTGTGGCTCAGGTCGTGAAAGAGTGGATTAACGCAGATGAATGATCGAGCCGCTGTGGCCAAGCTGTCCCGGGTCGACAAAGCCGCCGTGCTGCTGCTGTCCCTGGGTGAAACCGACGCTGCCCAAGTGCTGCGCCACATGGGCCCCAAAGAGGTCCAGCGAGTGGGCGTGGCCATGGCGCAGATGCGCAATGTGCACCGCGAGCAAGTCGAGCAGGTGATGAGCGAGTTCGTCGAGATCGTCGGCGACCAGACCAGCCTGGGCGTCGGCTCCGACAGCTACATTCGCAAGATGCTCACCTCGGCCCTGGGCGAAGACAAGGCCAACGGCCTGATCGACCGCATCCTGCTGGGTGGCAACACCAGCGGCCTGGATAGCCTCAAGTGGATGGAACCGCGGGCAGTGGCCGACGTGATCCGCTACGAGCACCCGCAGATTCAGGCGATCGTCGTGGCCTACCTCGACCCGGACCAGGCCGGCGAAGTGCTCGGCCACTTCGACCATAAAGTGCGCCTGGACATCATCCTGCGTGTGTCGTCGCTCAACACTGTGCAACCGGCGGCGCTCAAGGAACTCAACACCATTCTGGAGAAGCAGTTCTCCGGCAATTCCAACGCCTCGCGCACCACCCTGGGTGGCATCAAGCGCGCAGCCGACATCATGAACTTCCTCGACAGCTCGGTCGAAGGCCAGTTGATGGACTCGATCCGCGAGATCGACGACACCCTGTCCGGCCAGATCGAAGACCTGATGTTCGTGTTCAACAACCTGGCCGATGTCGACGACCGCGGCATCCAGGCGCTGCTGCGCGAAGTGTCCTCGGACGTGCTGGTGCTGGCGCTCAAGGGCTCGGACGAGAACGTCAAAGAAAAGATCTTCAAGAACATGTCCAAGCGTGCGTCCGAATTGCTTCGCGACGACCTGGAAGCCAAGGGCCCGGTGCGCGTCAGCGACGTGGAAACCGCCCAGAAAGAAATCCTCACCATTGCCCGCCGTATGGCCGAAGCCGGAGAAATCGTTCTCGGCGGGAAGGGCGGCGAAGAAATGATCTAAGGCGCCTTGCATGTCGAATAAAGATGAGGCTCCCAGCGATCTGATTCGCGCGCGGGATGTCGGCGGCTTCGACATCTGGTCGCTGCCCAGTTTCGACCCCCATGTGCCGGAGCCCGAGCCTGAACCGGTTGAAGAACCTCCGGCAGAGATGGAAGAAGTGCCACTGGATGAAGTCCAGCCACTGACCCTCGAAGAGTTGGAAACCATTCGCCAAGAGGCCTACAACGAAGGCTTTGCGGCGGGGGAAAAAGACGGCTTTCGCAGCACCACCCTCAAGGTTCGCCAGGAGGCCGAAGCGGCGCTGGCCACCAAGTTGGGTAGCCTGGAGCGCCTGATGGGCAACCTGTTCGACCCTATCGCCGAACAGGACTCGCAGCTGGAAAAATCTATGGTTGGCCTGGTGCAGCACATTGCTCGTCAGGTGATCCAGCGCGAGCTGGTGCTCGATTCCAGCCAGATCGAAGGCGTGATGCGTGAAGCCCTCAAGCTGCTGCCCCTGGGCGTCGGCAATGTGCGGCTGTACATCAACCCGCAAGATTTCGAACAGGTCAAAGCCCTGCGCGAGCGTCATGAAGAAACCTGGCGCATCGTCGAAGACGCTTCGTTGCAGCCCGGTGGTTGCCGTGTCGAAACCGAGCACAGCCGCATTGACGCGACGGTGGAAACCCGTATCAGCCAGATCATGGCCAAGTTATTTGATCAACTGCATGAACAGGCCCTGCATCCCGCCGAGCCTGACCTGAGCGTTGACCTGGACGCCACCGATGCGCCTTGATCGCACCAGCTTCGCCAAGCGCCTGGGCAGCTACGCCGAGGCCACCGAGTTGCCGGGCCAGCCGGTTCTTGAAGGGCGTTTGTTGCGCATGGTCGGCCTGACCCTGGAAGCCGAGGGTCTGCGCGCCGCCATGGGCAGCCGCTGCCTGGTGATCAACGACGACAGCTACCACCCGGTGCAGGTCGAAGCCGAGGTGATGGGCTTTTCCGGCAGCAAGATTTTCCTGATGCCGGTGGGCAGCCTGGCGGGTATCGCTCCCGGCGCCCGCGTGGTGCCGCTGGCCGACACTGGCCGCCTGCCCATGGGCATGAGCATGCTGGGCCGCGTACTCGACGGTGCCGGCCGTGCGCTGGACGGCAAGGGCGGCATGAAGGCCGAAGACTGGGTGCCGATGGACGGCCCCACCATCAACCCGCTCAAGCGCAACCCCATCAGCGTGCCGCTGGATGTGGGCATTCGCAGCATCAACGGTTTATTGACGGTCGGTCGCGGCCAGCGCCTGGGCCTGTTCGCCGGTACTGGCGTGGGTAAGTCGGTGTTGCTGGGCATGATGACGCGCTTTACCGAGGCCGACATCATCGTGGTGGGGCTGATCGGCGAGCGGGGCCGCGAAGTGAAGGAGTTCATCGAGCACAGCCTCGGTGAAGAAGGGCTCAAGCGTTCTGTTGTCGTCGCTTCTCCGGCAGACGATGCACCGTTGATGCGCCTGCGTGCGGCGATGTACTGCACGCGCATCGCCGAATATTTTCGCGACAAGGGCAAGAACGTCCTGTTGCTGATGGACTCCCTCACGCGTTTCGCCCAGGCCCAGCGCGAGATCGCTTTGGCCATCGGTGAGCCGCCCGCGACCAAGGGTTACCCCCCGTCGGTATTTGCCAAGCTGCCCAAGCTGGTAGAGCGTGCCGGTAATGCCGAAGCCGGCGGTGGCTCGATCACCGCGTTCTACACCGTGTTGTCTGAAGGCGACGACCAACAGGACCCGATTGCCGACTCGGCCAGGGGCGTGCTCGACGGCCACATCGTGCTGTCGCGGCGCCTGGCGGAAGAGGGGCATTACCCAGCCATCGATATCGAAGCGTCCATCAGCCGGGTGATGCCGGCGGTGGTCACGCCGGAGCATATGGCCCGTGCCCAGCAGTTCAAGCAGCTGTGGTCGCGCTACCAGCAAAGCCGTGACCTGATCAGCGTCGGCGCCTATGTGGCCGGTGGCGACCGCGACACTGACCTGGCCATCGCCTTGCAGCCGCAACTGGTGACTTACCTGCGCCAGGGTCTCAACGACAAGATCACCATGGGCGAGAGCCAGTCGCACTTGCAGTCCATCTTCGCCCCGGCGCCGGGCGGCTAATCCATGGCCAACAGCCGCGCCGCACGCCTGGCCCCGGTGGTGGACATGGCCGAAAAGGCCGAGAAAGCCGCCGTACAGCGCCTGGGTTACTTCCAGGGCCAGGTGCGGTTGGCCCAAAGCAAGCTGGGCGACCTGGAGCGTTTTCGTGGCGAGTACCAACAACAGTGGATCGAGCGCGGCAGCCAGGGTGTTTCTGGCCAGTGGCTGATGGGGTACCAGGGCTTTCTCAATCAGCTTGAAACCGCCGTCGGCCAGCAACGCCAGAGCCTGGCCTGGCACGAGACCAACCTCGACAAAGCCCGCGAGGCCTGGCAACAGGCGTTTGCCCGGGTCGAGGGGCTGCGCAAGCTGGTGCAGCGCTACATCGACGAAGCGCGAGCCATCGAAGACAAGCGCGAGCAAAAACTGCTCGATGAATTGTCCCAGCGCCTTCCCCGCCCAGAACAGTTCTAACCGGCACCACAAATCCAGTGTGGGAGCTGGCTTGCCTGCGAAAGCGGTGGTTCAGTTAAAGATTCAGTGGCTGACACGCCGCCACCGCAGGCAAGCCAGCTCCCACAGTTGATTCACTGTGTTGCTCAGATGCTCTTCAACTGCTACACCTTGTGTCTAGTGCAATGACAAGGAAGCAGTCACATGTCAGTCGAGTCAGAAGTATCCCTGGACGGGAAGAAGTTGACGATCGCAATCAAGGGCCGGTTCGATTTCGGCAGCCACCAGGCGTTTCGGGAAGCCTACGAGCGTTTCTACAAGGTCCCCGAGACCTATATCGTCGACCTCAAGGATGCCACCTATATGGACAGTTCAGCCCTCGGCATGCTGCTGTTGCTACGGGATCATGCCGGCGGTGATGACGCCGAAGTCAGAGTGATCAACAGCAGCAACGACGTGCGCAAGATCCTCGCCATCTCCAACTTCGACAAACTGTTCGATATCAATTGAGCGCCCTGGCCCCGGTCCTGGAGGCGCTGACCATCCTGATCGCCGAAGACAGCGCCGCCGACCGCCTGTTGCTGGCGAGCATCATCCGCCGCCAGGGCCATCAGGTGCTGACTGTCAGCAATGGCGCCGAAGCGATTGAGGTGTTTGCCCGCGAGCGTCCGCAACTGGTGTTGATGGACGCACTGATGCCAGTCATGGATGGCTTTGAAGCCGCGCGGCAGATCAAGCAACTGGCGGGGGAGGCGCTGGTACCGATCATCTTCCTCACGTCGCTGCGCGAAAGCGAAGCCCTGGCCCAGTGCCTGGACGCCGGCGGCGATGACTTTCTGCCCAAACCCTATAACCCCTTGATCCTGGCGGCGAAGATCAACGCCATGGACCGCCTGCGCCGCCTGCAGGCCACGGTTTTGCAACAGCGTGACCTGATCGCCAAACACCACGAACACCTGATGCATGAACAGCGGGCGGCCAAGGCGGTGTTCGACAAGGTCGCCCATTCCGGTTGTATCAACGCCGCGCCCAACATCCGCTACCTGCAATCGCCTTATGCGTTGTTCAACGGTGACCTGTTGCTGGCGGCCTACACACCGTCCGGCGATATGCACGTGCTGCTAGGGGATTTCACTGGCCATGGCTTGCCGGCCGCCATCGGCGCCATGCCCCTGGCCGAGGTGTTCTACGGCATGACCGCCAAGGGCTATGGCCTCACGCAGACCCTGCGGGAAATGAACGCCAAGCTCAAGCGTATCCTGCCGGTAGACATGTTCTGCTGTGCCACCTTGCTGTGCCTGAGCGCCCAGCGGCGTGCGGTGGAGGTGTGGAACGGCGGCATGCCCGAAGGCTATGTGCATGAAGTCGCCACGGGCAGGCGCACGCCATTGATGTCGCGGCACCTGCCGTTGGGGGTGTTGTCGGCAGAGGCGTTCGATGACAGCACCGAGGTCTGGCCCATGGCGTTGGGCGACCGGGTATTCCTGCTCTCCGACGGCGTGCTGGACACCGCTGACGCCAACGATCAACTGTTCGGTGCCGAGCGCTTGCAGCAGGTGTTCGCCGCCAACCGCGAGCCCGACCGCCTGTTCGAGGACATCGAGCAGGCCCTGGCGGCCTTTCGCGGCCAGGCGCGCGATGACGTCAGCATGGTCGAGATCACGTTGCAGGCGGGCCAACCCTTGCGGGCGGCAGAACCGATGTATGCCGACAGCGGCCAGTCGTGCCCGCTGGATTGGTCGGTGAGTTTCGAATTCCGCGCCCAGACGCTCAGGACCTACAACCCGCTGCCGTACCTGCTGCAACTGCTGTTGGAGATCCACGGCCTGCGCGAGCAGAGCGGGGCGCTTTACAGTGTGATGGCCGAGTTGTATTCCAACGCGCTGGAGCATGGCGTGCTGGGCCTGGACTCACGCCTCAAGCGCGATGCCCAAGGGTTTGCGCAGTATTATCGCCAGCGCCATGAGCGCCTGGCGCAGTTGGACAGCGGCTATGTGCGCGTGCATATGCAGGTGGTGCCCACCGACAAGGGCGGCAAACTGACCTTGCGCCTCGAAGACAGCGGGCAGGGTTTTGATGTGGAGCAAGAGCTGGCGCGCCCCGTAGACATCGACCGTCTGTCTGGTCGGGGACTGAGCCTGGTGCGTCAACTGAGCAGCGCTGTAGGCTGGTCCGATGGCGGGCGCACTGTCTACGTGGAGTTTTGTTGGGCGGCTCTGGCATAATCCGCCGATTCTTGATCAAGGAGCGAGCAAGTGGCTGAGATTCATATGGACCCCGAGGTGTTGTCGGGTTTGCAGGAAGTCATGGAAAGCGAATACCCCACGCTGCTGGACACCTTTCTGCATGATTCTGAAGAGCGCGTGCAAGCGCTGCGCAAGGCGCGGGACGACGCCAAGACGTTGGGGCGCATCGCACACAGCTTCAAGGGCAGCAGTGGCAACTTGGGGGCGCTGCGGTTGGCAACGTTGTGTGAGCGGTTGGAGACCGAGTCCTTCAAGTCTGCTTCCGACTTGGGGGCGTTGGTGGATCAGATTGATCGTGAGTTTGCGCTGGTTCGGCCGCTTTATGAGCATGAACGGGAGCGGTTTTCTGGGGTTTGATATTTTATCGGCCTGACTTGGCCCGACTCTTGCTCTACCTCCACAGACTGCATTCCCGACCCCATGCAGTGGAGACCCTTACTTATGCCCGTCGCTCCCAATTCGCTTCTTCAGGCTGCCGCTGCGGCCAAGCCTCAAGCGCCGGCCGCCACGCCTGCCGTAGCGCCTGCGGCTCCGCGGGACAAGGGCGCTGGCTTCGCTCAAGTGTTTGCCAAGCAAGCTGCCAAGCCGCAGGCCAAGAGCGACGACGCGCCAGCCAAACCGGTGCGCGACAAGGCTTCTGATGCCAGCGCCAAACCGGCCGCCGGCGACGATAAACCTGCCGCCAGCGCGCCAGCGGTTGCCGATAGCGGCAATCCCTTGCCTGCCAAGCCGGCCAAGAGCGACGACCACGCTGACAGTGAAGGCGAGCCACCTGCCGACCCGTCCCTGGCACTGCAACCGGTTGCCGACCCGGCGCTGGTTGCCACCTTGACGCCTGTGGCGGTGCCTGTGCCCGTACAAGCGCCTGCCGTTACGGCCGCAGATGACAACGCCCAGCCGCTCATCGCGGTAACCGAGGAGCCCAAGCAGCCGGCCTTCGACCCTGAGGCCGACCCGCTGGATTCGATGCCGGCCGTGCGCCTGGCGATGGAGCAGGGCGGTCATGTCTCGGCCAGCAGCCAGGCGCCGCAGAAAGGCGCGCCTGCCACCCAGGACCAGCCGACCGCCGCGCAGAGCTTTGCCGCCGGCCTGGCCAACATGGTCGACCAGCAAGCCACCAAGGACAGCACCGATCAGGGAGGCGACAAGGCCTTCGGCGCGCTGATCGATGACGGCCTCAAGGACCTCAAGAACGCCAGCAGCGACACCCGTGTGGATGACTTCGCCAACCGCCTGGCGGCGCTGACCCAGGCGGCCACGCCGAAAACCGCGAATGCCTTGCCGCCCGTCCCCAATGCGCCCCTGGCCATGCACCAGAGCGGCTGGACCGAGGAGGTGGTCAACCGCGTGATGTATCTGTCCAGCGCCAACCTCAAGTCGGCTGAGATCCAGTTGCAGCCCGCTGAGCTGGGGCGCCTGGACATCAAGGTCAACATGACGGCGGACCAGCAGGCCCAGGTCAACTTCATGAGCGGCCATGCGGTGGTGCGTGAAGCGCTGGAAAGCCAGTCTGGCCGTTTGCGCGAGATGTTTGCCCAGCAGGGCATGGGGCAGGTGGATGTGAATGTCTCCGACCAGTCGCGGGGCCAGGACCAGCAGCAACAGCAGAGCCAGGCGCGAGGCGTCAGTAGCAGCGGCAGGCGCGCTGACAGCGGCGACGCCGGTGGCCCTGTGGATGTGGCCGAAGTGGCAGCGCCCGTGAGCCAGAGCGTGATCGGCTCCAGCGCCGTCGACTACTACGCCTGACTTCCTGCTCAAACCCGGTCAATGTGGGAGCTGGCTGATCGTTCCCACGCTCTGCGTGGGAATGCCACCCCGGACGCTCCGCGTCCCGAAGTCGGCGATGTTTTCGACCATTGCACACGGTGACGCGAAGCGTCACAAGATGCATTCCCACGCAGAGCGTGGGAACGATCATCTTCCTGCGCCTGCCAGACAACTCTGGCATAACACTTGCTCTTGCCTTGCCATAGATCTACGAATCCCCGAATAGTGACGGATTATTGGCATGGCGAAGAGCGACGACGCAGCAACTCCCCCCGCAGGCAAAGGCAAGCTCAAGCTGATCCTGTTGATTGTGCTGGGCCTGCTCCTGGCGATCGGTGCCTCGGTGGGCGGCACCTGGTACATCATGCACAGCAGTGCGAGTAAACCGGCGCCCACCGCCGAAACTGCCACGAACGTCAAGCAACCGGCAATCTTCGAGCAGATGCTTCCGGCCTTTGTCGCCAACTACAACCAGAATGGTCGTCAACGCTACCTGCAGGTGAGCATCACCTTGCTGGCGCGCAACCAGGCGGACCTCGATGCCCTCAAGGTGCATATGCCGGTGATCCGCAACAACCTGGTGATGCTGTTCTCCGGGCAGAGCTTCGACAGCCTGGCCACGCCAGTCGGCCAGGAAATGTTGCGCCAGAAGGTCACTGCCAGCGTGCAGGAAGTGGCCCAGAAAGAACTCGGCAAAGTCGTGGTCGAGCAGGCGCTCTTCACTAACTTCGTATTGCAGTAGGATCACGACATGGCCGTGCAAGACCTGCTGTCCCAGGATGAAATCGATGCGCTGTTGCATGGCGTGGACGATGGTCTGGTACAGACCGAAATGGCTGCCGAACCCGGCAGCGTCAAAAGTTATGACCTGACCAGCCAGGATCGCATCGTGCGGGGACGCATGCCGACCCTGGAGATGATCAACGAACGCTTTGCCCGCTACACCCGCATCAGCATGTTCAACATGCTGCGCCGCTCGGCGGACGTGGCCGTGGGCGGCGTGCAGGTGATGAAGTTCGGTGAATACGTGCACTCGCTGTACGTGCCCACCAGCCTCAACCTGGTCAAGATCAAGCCGTTGCGCGGCACTGCGCTGTTCATCCTCGACGCCAAGCTGGTGTTCAAGCTGGTGGACAACTTCTTCGGTGGCGACGGCCGTCACGCCAAGATCGAAGGGCGTGAATTCACCCCCACCGAACTGCGGGTGGTACGCATGGTGCTGGAGCAGGCCTTCATCGACTTGAAGGAAGCCTGGCAGGCGATCATGGAGGTCAATTTCGAGTACATCAACTCGGAAGTGAACCCGGCCATGGCCAACATCGTCGGCCCCAGCGAGGCCATTGTGGTGTCGACCTTCCACATCGAACTCGATGGCGGTGGCGGCGACCTGCACGTGACCATGCCTTACTCGATGATCGAACCGGTGCGCGAAATGCTCGACGCCGGCTTCCAGTCCGACCTCGACGACCAGGACGAACGCTGGGTCAAGGCCCTGCGCGAAGACCTGCTGGACGTCGACGTGCCGCTGAGCGCCACCGTGGCCCGCCGCCAGTTGCGCCTGCGCGATATTTTGCACATGGCGCCTGGGGACATCATCCCCGTCGACTTGCCGGAAGAGCTGATCATGCGCGCCAACGGCGTGCCGTCGTTCAAGGTCAAGCTCGGTTCCCACAAGGGCAACCTGGCGCTGCAAGTGGTTGAGCCGATCAACCGCCGCTGATTCAACCCCAATTCATGATTGTTTGCTGCGCCGAGGACATGTAATGGCTACCGAACACGAAAACACTTCCGCCGAAGACCAGGCCCTGGCTGACGAGTGGGCTGCGGCCCTGGAAGAAACCGGCGATGTTGGCCAGGACGACATCGACGCGCTGCTGGCCGCCGACGCCGCCACCGCGCCGGCCGGCAACCGCCTGGCCATGGAAGAATTCGGCAGCGTGCCGAAGAACAACGACCCGGTGAGCCTCGATGGCCCGAACCTGGATGTGATCCTCGACATCCCGGTGTCGATTTCCATGGAAGTGGGCAGCACCGAAATCAACATCCGCAACCTCTTGCAGCTCAACCAGGGCTCGGTGATCGAACTGGACCGCCTGGCCGGCGAGCCATTGGACGTGCTGGTCAACGGCACCCTGATTGCCCATGGCGAGGTGGTGGTGGTCAACGAGAAGTTCGGCATCCGCCTGACCGACGTGATCAGCCCGAGCGAACGCATCAAGAAGTTGCGCTGAGATGAAGTACTCGATGGCGGGACTGTTGCTGGCGCTGCCATTGAGCGCCTTGGCGGCTGAGCCGGTGGCGCAGGTGGCTGCGGCGCCAGCGGTCGGCAGCGTCGGCGGGCAGTTGACGCAACTGGTGCTGGGCCTGTTGCTGGTGATCGGCCTGATCTTCCTGCTGGCCTGGTTGATGCGCCGCGTGCAGCGCATCGGCCCGGGCAACGGCCAAGTGATAGAGCTGGTGGGCTCGCGCGCCCTCGGCCCGCGTGATCGGCTGGTGCTGGTGCAGGTGGGCGAAGAGCAGATCCTGCTCGGCATCACCCCCGGCCGCATCACCCCGCTGCATGTACTCAAGACCCCGGTGGACGCGGTCAAGACCGAAGCCGCCACGCCAGAATTCGCCCAGCGCCTGATGGAGTTGCTGGGCAAGGATCAGAAGGATAAGAAGTAATGCGCGTTTTGTTGACGCTCATGCTGTTGCTGGCCGCGCCGATGGCCCTGGGCGCCGACCCGTTGTCGATCCCGGCGATCACCTTGGGCACCAACGCGGCGGGCGCCCAGGAATATTCGGTCAGCCTGCAGATCCTGCTGATCATGACGGCGCTGAGTTTCATCCCAGCGTTCGTCATGCTGATGACCAGCTTTACGCGGATCATCATCGTCTTCTCGATCCTGCGCCAGGCCCTGGGCCTGCAGCAGACGCCGTCGAACCAGATCCTCACCGGCATGGCACTGTTTTTGACACTGTTCATCATGGCGCCGGTGTTCGACAAGGTGAACCAGCAAGCCCTGCAACCTTATCTGGCGGAAAAGCTCACAGCCCAGGATGCCATCGACAAGGCCCAGGGCCCGATCAAGGACTTCATGTTGTCGCAAACCCGCTCCAGCGACCTTGAGCTGTTCATGCGCCTGTCCAAGCGCACCGACATCGCCACCCCGGACCAGGCGCCGCTGACCATCCTGGTACCCGCGTTCGTCACCTCCGAATTGAAGACCGCGTTCCAGATCGGTTTCATGATCTTCATCCCGTTCCTGATCATCGACTTGGTGGTGGCGAGCGTGTTGATGGCCATGGGTATGATGATGCTGTCGCCGCTGATCATCTCGTTGCCGTTCAAGATCATGCTGTTTGTGCTGGTGGACGGTTGGGCGCTGATTATTGGCACCCTGGCCGGCAGTTTCGGAGGGGTATAGCGCTATGACGCCAGAAGTCGCCGTCGACCTGTTCCGCGAAGCGCTGTGGCTGACCACCCTGATGGTCGCCGTGCTGGTGGTGCCGAGCCTGTTGGTGGGCCTGCTGGTGGCGATGTTCCAGGCCGCCACCCAGATCAACGAACAGACCCTGAGCTTCCTGCCGCGACTGCTGGTGATGCTGGTGACATTGATCGTTGCCGGCCCGTGGCTGGTGCAAACCTTCATGGAATACATCCTGCAGTTGTACGGCAGTATTCCGCAGTTGATCGGCTGAGCCGATGCAATCGTTGCTGGCCTTGACCGACACCCAGATCAGTACCTGGGTGGCCTCGTTCATCCTGCCGCTGTTTCGCGTCACGGCGATGCTGATGGCCATGCCGGTGTTCGGCACCACCCTGGTTCCGCGTCGCGTGCGCTTGTATTTCGCGGTGGCGATCACCGTGGTAATCGTGCCTGGCCTACCACCGATGCCGCCGGTGAACGCCCTCGACCTGAGCGCCTTGCTGCTGATTGCCGAACAGATTCTGATCGGTGCCATGCTGGGGTTTTCCCTCATGCTTTTCTTCCAGGCGTTTGTGATCGCCGGGCAAATCATCTCGATCCAGATGGGCATGGGCTTCGCGTCCATGGTCGACCCCACCAACGGCGTGTCGGCGGCGGTGATAGGGCAGTTCCTGACCATGCTGGTGACCTTGCTGTTTCTGGCCATGAACGGTCATCTGGTGGCGTTCGAAGTCTTGACCGAAAGCTTCACCACCTTGCCGGTGGGCTCGGGGTTGGTGGTCAACCATTTCTGGGAGCTGGTGGGGCGCCTCGGCTGGGTACTGGGGGCTTCGCTGTTGCTGGTGCTGCCGGCGATCACTGCGCTGCTGGTGGTCAATATCGCCTTCGGCGTGATGACCCGTGCGGCGCCGCAACTGAATATCTTCTCGATTGGTTTCCCGCTGACCCTGGTGTTGGGTATGGGGATTTTCTGGGTCGGCCTGGCTGACATTCTCAATCAGTATCAACCGCTGGCCACCGATGCCTTGCAGTTCTTACGTGACCTGGCACGGGCGCGCTGAGCCATGGCCGAGAGCGAGAGTGGTCAGGACAAAACAGAAGACCCCACGGAGAAACGTAAAAAGGACTCCAGGGAAAAGGGCGAGATCGCGCGCTCCAAAGAGCTCAACACCTTCGCCACCATGATCGCCGGCGCCGGTGCCTTGCTGATCTACGGCGGTGGCCTGGCGCTGGACCTGCTGGAGATGATGAAGCACAACTTCAGCTTGCCGCGCGAAGTGTTGCTCAACCCCGATGCCATGGGCCAGTACCTGCTGCACTCGGGCAAAATCGCGCTGCTGGCGGTGCAACCGATCCTGATCACCTTGTTGCTGGCCGCGCTGATCGGCCCGGTGGCCCTCGGCGGTTGGCTGTTTGCCGCGGGCAGCATGGCGCCCAAGTTCAGCCGCATGAACCCGGGGGCGGGGCTCAAGCGCATGTTTTCCGCCAAGGCCCTGGTGGAATTGCTCAAGGCCCTGGCCAAGTTTTTCCTGATTCTGTTCGTGGCGCTGGCGGTGTTGTCGTCCGACATCGACGATTTGCTGCGCATTGCCCATGAGCCGCTGGAATCAGCGATCATCCACAGCGTGCAAGTGGTGGGCTGGAGTGCGCTGTGGATGGCGGCCGGGCTGATCCTCATCGCCGCCGTGGATGCGCCGATCCAGTTGTGGGAAAGCCACAAGAAACTGCTGATGACCAAGCAGGAAGTGCGCGACGAGCACAAGGACCAGGAAGGCCGCCCCGAGGTCAAGCAACGCATCCGCCAACTGCAGCGGGAAATGTCCCAGCGCAAGATGATGGCCTCGGTGCCCGACGCCGATGTGGTCATCACCAACCCGACTCACTACGCCGTAGCGCTTAAGTACGACCCGGAGAAGGGCGGCGCACCGATGCTGCTGGCCAAGGGCAGTGATTTTACCGCGTTGAAAATCCGCGAAATCGCGGTGGCCAACGACATTCTGTTATTGGAGTCGCCAGCATTGGCGCGCTCGATTTTCTACTCCACCGATCTGGACCAGGAAATCCCCGCCGGCTTGTACCTGGCCGTTGCACAGGTACTGGCCTACGTTTACCAAATCCGTCAATACCGCGCCGGCAAGGGCAAGCGGCCTGATCCGCTCAAGGATTTGCCGATCCCGCCGGACCTGCGTCGCGATTCCTGAACGCTGCTGCTCACTGTAGGAGCGAGCTTGCTCGCGAAAAACTCACCGTCGCCGCGTTCATCCTGACTTCCCGCGTTATCGTTACCCACCTTCGCGAGCAAGCTCGCTCCTACAGTGGTGTGCTGTTTACCTGTCAACTTTGACAGTAGCCATTACGCCGCCTTCACTGTTTGATACAGCGATGAGGCGTGCAGCTCTGCACGACTCGGGAGGCGGTGATGGATAGGGGTACGGTCAGGTGGTTTGATGCGGTCAAAGGCATCGGCTTTATTGCCCGGGATCGCGATGGCAACGAGGTTGCCGTTCAGTCGACAGGCGCTCAACACGGTAACGTTCCACCCACCCCTCCCAAACCGCGAAAACCCCGCAAGCGCAAGAAACCCTCGGATGCATGAATCTTCTGCTGTTCCACCGCTACCACCCATCGGCAGCTCACGTCTACCTGTCAACTTTGACAGTAGCCAAAGGATGTTTCCCGTTGTTCTATGACTGAACCAAACACTGCGCGTATGTAGTAAACGAGATGCAGGGAGAGCGGGATTGAAGGTGGCTACGGGAACTGTCAAATCCTATGACTGGGTCAGGGGCGATTGGCTGATCGAATTGGATGACGGGGCAGAAGAGGTATTTATCAATCGCAAGGATTGGCGTTGCACTGCGCTGTCGGTGGGTAAGCCACTGAGGTTTCAAATGGTCCACCGGCCCAAGGGCATCTATGCGTTGCCCGTCAGGGTGCATCACCGGGGTGGGTTGGGTTCTGAGTAAGGGTAAGGAGAGCGGCAATGGCAACGGGTACTGTGAAATGGTTTAACGCGGAGAAGGGGTTTGGTTTTATTGCCCTGGAGGATAGCGGGGATGACGTTTTCGTCCATTACTCGGCAATCCAGTCGCAGGGGCAAAAAATCCTGGAGGAAAACCAAAAAGTAGAATTTGACATCACGCAAGGGCCTAAAGGCCCTCAGGCTGAGAATGTGCGGCCAGTTTAAAAACTGAATCACATGTGGGAGCTGGCTTGATCGTTCCCATGCTCCCGCGTGGGAACGCATCGCGTGACGCTCTGCGTCACCCTTGCAGAGTGCTCAAGTCGTGCGCCTGGCTCGGGACGCGGAGCGTCCCAGGCGGCATTCCCACGCAGAGCGTGGGAGTGATCGAGGGAACCGCGTTATTGTTCTAGCCTCAGGTATCAAGCCTCTTGATCGTTCCCACGCTCCCGCGTGAGGAACGCATCGCGTGACGCTCTGCGTCACCCTTGCAGAGTGCTCAAGTCGTGCGC